>DASPZJ010000094.1:0-7752 GCA_035636315.1 Thermoplasmata archaeon | reverse complement strand
CGCCTTCATCCCCGAGGACGCGACGTCGTGCCCGAAGTGCGGCGTCGAGTTCGAGAAGGACATGGCGAAGTGCTCGAACTGCCAGGCCTGGATCCCCGTCGACGTGAAGCAATGCCCTGAATGCGGCGTCGAGTTCGCGACGGGCGAGCTCGAGATGGCGGACTACCAGCAGAAGATGCGCCTGCAGTACGACGAGGTCGTCGGCCGGTTCAAGGAAGAGGCCTCTCGACAGCTGGGCCGCAACCTCTCGGAGAGCGAGTTCCAGGAGTGGTGGCGCAAGCAGCCGACCTTCCTGACGTACGAGGACTGGCTCCGGGAGGAAGAGGAGATGCGCAAGATGGGCTCGCGGCCGTGCCCCACCTGCGGGACGCTCAACTCCGTCACCGCGAGAGTCTGCCACAAGTGCGGCTCGCTCATGGGAGGCCAGCGCCCGCCCAGCGGTGGTGCCGGTGGTGGGGCCGTCGTGGCCGCGGCGCCGCGGAGGCCTTCCCCTCCGGGACCCGGCACGTCGGAGGGGCAGGGGCCCCAGGGAGCGCCCTACGGCGCGCCCAGCGGAACCCCGCCTGCGACGGCGACGATCGGGCGCCGGCTGTTCCAGAGGTCTGGGGCGCCTCAGCCGGTCGTCCAGAAGCGGGTCATCAAGAAGCCGCTGAGCGAGGGCCAGGAAAGCACCGAGGGCTCGGAAGGAAGCGAGAAGTCGGAAGAGGATCTCTGAGATCCCCTTCCTCCACCCCTTTTCTTGGATTGTTCCGGCTCGTCAAGGGCTCGGCGAAGCCTCATCCTGTCCGACCACCGATGGTTGCGAGAGCCCTCTGGCTAGGGCGCGGAGCTCGCGGGGACGCCCTGATCTGCACGCGCTTCCGATACCTCTAGGACCCGGAATAGGTTGGACCGATTCGCCGCGTGTCCGACGGCCTGCGCTTCCCGTCCGAGATGAAAGGCGGCAGAATCGAAGGACCCCAGCAGCCGCCGGTGCTCGCCGTCTCGCGTCCCCCGATTTTCCCGGATGACCTTAGTTCGCCGTTGGCAGCCCTGCCGTCGGCTGTTCGCGCGGCGGTGCGATGGGGCTGGAAGCCTCCCTGCAGTGCCGGTACAGCGGGTGCTGAGACGAGCCTGCCTCCGGAGCACGCTCGATGTGCACCGTCAAGGGCCGGGGCCTGCGTGTGACCTCGCGGGCTACGCTTCTTCGACGGCTACGTCTCGTGAGGGCTCCAGAGCATGAAGCGGCGCCACGCCGGTCGACGACCTAGAATCGTTTGCCTTCCGGTCGCGGAAAGGCTTCCTTACGCGGAGGGGGCCGTGCAGTCCGGTCTCTCGTCCGATCCGTGCCCGAGTCGTGGGCCCTGATGCGGGAGCCCCGCGGTCTCACCCCGCCCCGGTGGCCGAGCGGTGACGGCCCGCCGAGTCCTCGATCTGGGTTCCTCGTTCCCCTGGACATCATGGTCTCCTGAGGGAACGGTCCGGATCCCGCAACAACCCACCGGTCGGCGGCTTCGCAGAGCCTGGGTTCATTCGAGCGCGCTTCCTAGGGGCGTGCGGGAGTCCATTTCGAGCAGGAGCAACACTCAGAGGCCCAATTCCGCTTCCCGCGGGTCGGTTGGTCCGGCGCGGGTGCGGTCAAGGTGTTCGGAACTTGGAGGCGGCACCCAACACCGAAGGGTTACCCGTGGTCTTTGGAGTGAGCGCCCGATCGCTCGACACCCTCGAGAGGGACCCGAGTCTGCGCTGGGGTCCGAAGCCCTGGGGGGGAATTCTGGGCTCTGCTCTGCGGACCCTAGTAGATGACCATGCCGATGAACGGGATCACCTGAGCGTACCAGGTGGACCGGCACGCCGTGATTGCGTCATTCAGGTGGTTGATCGGATTGTAGCCGGGCCCCAACCCGACGCAGTTCCGCGGGTTCGGTCCGTTGCCCAAGAGCTGCTGGTACGTGTAGTTCGCGGGCCCTGCCATCCCCGAGATGAGGATGTTGATGAACATCGAGTCGGTACCCCAGTTTCGGCCCCAGTCTATTTTGAACGGGGTGTTCACCGCCACGAGGACGATCGTGGGCGTGCCGCCGACCTCCTGGTTCGCAATGTTGATGTCGAACACCTGGGCATACTGGAAGTCGTTCACGTTCGTCGCGATGCCCGGGTAGGCGCCGATTCCGCCCGCGTTGGCGGGTTTGTTCGGGTCGACCGGCTTCACAATGTACTGGGCGAAGCCGCCCGCGGACTGCGAGCTGGTGAAGAACGCCACGGTCCAGCCATCGATGAAGATCGTCGTGTTCCCGTGGTTCGCCATCTTGAAGTGGAAGAGCGCTCCGCCGTTGTTGTTGAGCTGAGCCCGGGTCACCCGGTACGGCTGGAACGTCGTGGTCGTGCTGTACGTCTGGCCCAGGTTACTTACCCAGACCTCGCCCGTCCGGATCTGGACGTACCCGATGTACTGCCACAGCTCGCTCGGGATTCGACCGCCGCCCCCGCCGCCCCCGCCGCCCGTCTGCTCGACGACATGGAGCACGAGGCGGGTCGTCGTCTGGTGGCCCTTCAGGTCGGTCGCGTTCAGCAGGATGATCGACTCGTCCCAGGTGAGGGGCGGGTAGGGCGGGCTCATGCAGATGATGTTGCCGAGCGCGTAGATGTCGTCCCCGGGCACGCGGTCCGGCGCGACGCCGTCATCGTGCATCTTCTGAGGGGACGAACACGTCGGGTCGATCCCGTACCACATGGTGAGCGTTGCCCACACGGAATTCCGGTTCATGTCGCCGTCCGGATCCACGACCTTCGCATAGAGGAAGAAACCGAGATTCGCTTGGATCGGGTCGATCGCGTCCGTGCCCTGCATGTCGTCCGTCCACTTGTCGACGAAGACCGGGGGCCGGGTGCCTGCGGGCGCGTTCAGCTGCCCCGTCCAAACGATGATGCTCTTCTGGATGTCGACGATCGTGATGGAGATGGTGTCCGACGACCGAAGGGCGTAGTTCTTGTATTCCCATCGCTCCCCGATGTCCCAGACGCTGTCCTTGCCGTCCAGGAGGCCGCTGGGAGTGCCGAGGAGCCCGTTATACGGATGGAGGATGACGACGTCCGTCTGCGGGGCGCCGGAACCCCTCTGCGAGACGACGTAAATGATCGTCGGGACGGGCTGGAGCGCCTCACCGCCCAGGTGGAGCAGGGTGATGTTCACCCCGACCTCCGTCGGGCCGATGTAGATCGGGAGCATCTCCGGCCGCACGTCCAGCCGGGTCTGCGCGGTGGGCGTCGGGATGTTCGAGACCCAGATGATGATCACGGAGAACAGCACGACCGTCATCGCGAGGATCAGGATCGTGCCGATGACTTCCGACACACCCGACTCGTCTTCGCGCAGGATCGTCTTCATGGAATGTGGCCTCCCGGTGGGCGGGAAGATGACCGCACACCCGAACCGACGATATATAAACTGTTCGTGGTAGTTACCATTCGATGATAGCGTGAGAATCACGACGGGCACGCTCGGCCTGCGTCGGCCCGCGCGGCACCCGACCGCAACATGGCGGGCGGATTGGCCTTGGGACGCGGCCGGGGAGCCGTCCCGCGACGGTTTCACGCAATTCTTGGGGCGGGTTTGTTTATTTCTATGGTTCCATGCGAATAGAAATATTCTCTCCCGGCAAATCCGATGTTCTCCCGCATGAGAACACATCCGTATCGGAGCGGATAATCGGCCGGTAACATTCTTATGGAGCGGCTCGGGATGGGAGCGCCACAATCCCACCGGTCCCGCCCTCCGGAAGTGCGCGCGGGACTCGACCCTGGGAGGTCATCGGATGCAGAATCGAGCCGGACGCGACGCGAGGGCGTTCAGCCTCTCGGTCGTCGGGGCCCTCGTGTTTGGCGGATTCTTTGCGGCCATCCTCGCGATGAGCCCACCGTCCCAGGCGGGCACGTGCGACCAGGTCGGCGGCGTCATCACGGGCGATTGGACGATCACCAACGCGCAGGTGTGCAGCGGGATCCTGTACACGGTCGATGGGACGATCAACATCAATTCGGGCGGGAGCCTGACGCTCATCGACGGCGGCCTGAGCTTCGCGAAGGATGCGTCCCACACCGGCTACTCCCTCAACGTGAACGCGGGTGGCGCGCTCGTGTTGGACAACTCGACGGTGACGACGCAGACGGACGCGATCTCTCCCTATCTCAAGCTCGCCTTCACAGTGGCGGGGGCCAACAGCCAGTTCACGATGAAGCACGGAGCGAGCCTCAAGTTCCCCGGTTGGTTCAACGCGACGAGCGCGTCGCTGAACATCACCGATTCGAAGGTCACGGGCTTCACGGATTCCGAGATTTCCGACCTCGGACTCGACACGGATGACAACAACGATGCGCCCCTGATCGCGTGGTCCGCGACATCCGCGAGCGTGTACCGATCGACGATCGAGCGGATCTATGAGTATACGTCCGGCAATTCGAGCAACATCGACCTGTCCGCGACGAGCAGCCTGTACGCGTACGACTCCTACGTCGGCGTGGACTACGCGTCGAATGGGTTGACGCCCGGGCGCCACAACGAGCTCCGCGTCGACGGCAGCTCGAACGCCTACCTGTACAACGTGACCATCGACCGCACCCAGGACCCGGCGTCCCGGGTGGACTGGGAATCGGCCTTCCGGCCGACCGCCGCAGGGGGTAGCGTGAACCTCCTGCGCTGGGCTCACGACACGGTCGTGGACTCGAGCGGCATCCCGATCGCCGGCGCGACGATCTGGTCCACCCTGAGCCCGAGCAGCACGACGGCTCAATACCCCGACAACGGTCTCACCGCAACGCCCACGTCACGGACGCTTTGGTACCTCGGCCGCCAAGCGAGCGGCGCGAACGCGTGGAACCGCACGAACCCCGACGGCGTCGCGACGATCCCGCTCTACACGGACCAGATCACCACGGCGACCCTGCCGAACGCGGAGTCGTTCGGCAATTACCACCAGGTCGCGACGTACTCCGGCTCGACGAGCGCGGGAGACGTCTCCTTCAATCCCTATCCGGCCGTGAGCGACGCGGACAACAACCAGGCGCTCACGATCTCGTTCGCCAACCTCCAAGTATGTCCGACCGGGGTCACCACGTGGTCGTTCGACCGGCAGATCGTCGGCGATGTCTCCGTGGCGACGTGCCTCGAGGTCTCTGGTCATGTCAGGATCTCGACTGGCGGACTGTACGTCGACCAGGGCTCCGACGGGAAGAGCCGGGCCTATGTCAAGATCCTGTCCGGCGGGTCCCTGACCCTTGTCGACTCGACCGTCTGGAGCAACTTCCCGCTTCCGTTCTATGTCGCGAACGGCGGCGCCCTCGTGACGAGCGCGGGGAGCGCGCTGAACCTCTCGGCGCGCGGCTTGCCCGGCCTCCTCCGGGAGGACGGCGCCACGTCGAGCGTCTCGATCACGGACTCGACGGTCGACGGAAACGTCACCCTGTACGGCGGGGGGGCGACGCTGGTCCGGGTGACGCTCACCGGCCCGGGCGTGTCGATCGACACGGTCCAGCGCACGAACCTGTGGGACGCCAGCCTGAGCGGCGTGACGAGCCTCGCGATCTCCACGGACGACGGCGACGTGAACACGGTCGATGTGGACGTCCGCAACACGACCTTCGATTCGCTCCAGACCTCCCAGCTCGTCTTCGGCGGCTCGCAGAACGTCCAGCTGACCTCGGTCCAGACATACGACCCGGACGGCACGTGGTGGGAGACGATGATCACGGGCGGATCCCGCGTGGCCCGCTACTGGTGGCTCACCGTGGATGCGGTGGACGGGACCGGCACCTTGCTCGCCGACGCGAACGTCGGCATCACGGTGCAGCGCATGGACCCGAACACCCTGATAAATTTCACGGTCCCGAACCCGTCTCCGGGTGATATCTACTACACCCCGTCGACGACCTGGCCCGTGAGCGCGCCGCTCGGTTTCATCGTCTACCGCGCGTTCTCGGAGTCCCGGACCGTCTCGACCCGCTCCGTCAACGACTCCTATCTCGCGCAAGGGTCGGCCGTGATCGAGGGGACGACGTACACCCCCGACGCGCCGGGTTCGTCGCTTGTCATGTCGGACACCGTCCTCGGCCTGACGTTCTCGAGCCTCACCCCGGACCTCAGTGTCGCGTCGATGAGCGTCTCCGGCGGCAACGGCGCCTCCCAGTTGCAGCCGATCAACACGGACATCTCGGTCACGGTGACGGTCCGGAACGTCGGGCAAATCAACGTGCGGAACGTCACGGTCAGCTTCTTCGAGGACAACGTGGACCGGAATCTCGACGGGATCATGGACTTCGCCCCGCTCGATTACCGGGCGACGGGCCTCTGGATCGACGACCTCGTGATCCCGCTCGTCCCGAAGAACGGGACCGCGACCGCTTCGATCGTCTGGCACCCGCTCGGGGCGCTCGAATCGAGCCGCACGGTCTCGGCGGTGGTGGATCCTCCGGTCTTCGCCGTCACGGACGGCGGCCTCGTCCGCGAGACGGATGAGGCGAACAACATCCTGGCGCGAACCTTCACCCTGTTCACCTGGCCCGACCTCGCGATCTCCTCGGCGGATGTCCAGTTCACCACGGACCCGGTCGTGAACAACGACGTCGCCGTGCGCGTGACGGTCCACAATGTCGGGACGAACCGCGCGACGGGTGCAACGCTTGAGATCTGGGAAGGCGCGCTTCGGGTCGGCGGTCCGGCGACGTTCGACATCACGCCGGGCGTCGACACGGTCGTCACGGTGACGTGGCGCCCGGCGTCCGTCGGCGCGCACATCCTCACGTTCGCGACGAAGCTCCCGAGCGGCCCGGACATCCGAAACAAGGACTACGTCCTCGGCAACAACAACGCGACGTTCTCGGTCGGTGTGCAGACGCCCCCGGACCTCGTGTTGCGGCAGTCGGACTACGGGACGATCCAGAACGTGACACAGAACCACGGATTCACGATCACGGTCATCGTGTACAACGTCGGTCAGACGACGGCGGTGAACGTCTCCGTCGCGGCGTTCCTGGCCGGCTTCGAGATCGGCCGGGTGAACGGGCTGACGATCGGGGCGTCGCTCACGACGCCGCTGAACGTCAGCGGGATCTCCGCGACGGGCCAGCAGGCGATCCAACTCCGCGTCGACCCGGACAACCGGATCAACGAAGGCGGCGTCGCCAACGAGTCGAACAACGCGGCGACCGTCACGGTGAACGTGCAGCCCCCGCTGGGGGACGTCATCCTCATCTCCCCGGCCACCGGCCAGACGCTCGAGCCGGGTGCGGACTTCGCCGTGACGGGATACGTGCGGGATCAGAACGGAAACGGGATCTCGAGCGTCGACCTGACGATCGCGCTTCGGTCCGGTGCAGGGACCGTCGCTTTGAACACGACGACCTCCCAGGTGGACGGCTTCTTCATCGGCAGGCTGACCTTGCCGGCCGGCCAGGCAGACGGTTCGTACGATCTCGTCATCACGCCGTCGTCCGGCCTGATCCAGCCGTACACCCAGGCGGTGACGGTCAAGACGAACCTCCCGTTCCTGAGCCAGCCCGTGCCGATCCTCGGCCTGCCGTACTGGCTGTTCTTCATCATCCTTGCTGCCGCGGCCGCCGTCATCATCGGCGCCACGGTGTACTGGAAGGTCTACGGCCTCGGCAAGATGGTCGAGTGCGGCGAGTGCGGCGCCTTCATCCCCGAGGACGCGACGTCGTGCCCGAAGTGCGGCGTCGAGTTCGAGAAGGACATGGCGAAGTGCTCGAACTGCCAGGCCT
>DASPZJ010000093.1:0-17010 GCA_035636315.1 Thermoplasmata archaeon | reverse complement strand
GTGGAGCAGAGCGACCTCATGGTGCTCGTGGCACGCACCTCCCCGCTCGAGGAGGGCGCGAAGCGCACGGAGGGGCTGAGCCTCTTCCTCGTCGACCTTCGGGAGGCCAAGGGGATCGAGCGCACCCGCATCCGCACGATGTTCAACAGCCAGACGTACGAGTTGTTCCTGAACGACCTCGAGGTCCCCGCCGAGAACCGGATCGGCGAGGAGGGCCGCGGCTTCGAGCCGCTCCTCCATGTCCTCAACCCGGAGCGGATCTTGATCGCCTCGGAGTGCATCGGGGACGCCCGCTGGTTCATCGAGCGGTCCGCGGAGTACGCGAAGCAGCGCGTCGTGTTCGGCCGGCCGATCGGGAGCAACCAGGGGATCCAGTTCCCCCTTGCGGACGCGCACGCGCGCCTCGTGGCGGCCGACCTCGTGCGATGGCACGCGACCCATTTGTACGAGGCGGATGCGGATCCGAAGGAAGTCGGCGAGCATGCGAACATCGCGAAATACCTCGCGTCGGAGTGCTCCTGGCAAGCGGCGAACGTGGCCATGGACGTCCACGGCGGGTATGGGATGGCACGGGACATGCACATCGAGCGGAAGATGCGAGAGACGAGGTTGTACCAGGTGGCCCCCGTCTCGAACAATCTCGTCCTCGCGCACCTCGCGCATCAGATCCTCGGCCTCCCGAGGTCGTACTGAGAGTCGGGTCCATGACGACGCGGCGAAGGAGCCAGCTGTACGTGCCCGCGAACAATCCGCGGATGATCGCGAACGCCGCGGGACTCGGGGCCGATTCGATCGTCTTCGATCTCGAGGACGCGGTCCCCGCGGACGAGAAGGAGTCGGCCCGGCGGTCGCTGGGATCGGCAGTCCGGAAGGCGGATTGGGGGCGTCGCGAACTCGGCGTGCGAATCAACGCGCCCGGGACGCCGGACGGGGCGCGGGACCTCGCCGCGCTCGCGTCGGAGCCCTGGGTCTCCGTGCTCGTCGTGCCGAAGGCGGAATCGGACCTGTCCCAGCTGGGCCGGGCGACGGGTCGAGCGCTCATCCCGAGTATCGAGACCCCGCGGGGCGTCATCCGCATCGAGGACGTCGTCCGGAGCGAAGGCGTCGTCGCCGTGACCTATGGCGCGGGAGACCTCGCGACGTCCGTGGGAGGCGATGCCGACGCATACGGGCGCAACGTCTACGTCAAGACGCTCCTCGTACTCGCGGCCGCGGCGTACGGCCTCGATGCTCTCGACCGTGTGTTCTTCAATTTGGCTGACGACGACGGCTTCCGATCCGAGGCCCTGGAGGCGAAACGCCTCGGCTACGTTGGGAAACAGGTCGTGCACCCGAACCAGGTGCGCCTCGCGAACGAGGTGTTCTCCCCGACGGAGGACGAGATTCGGTGGGCGAGGGAGGTTGTCGAGGCGTACGAAGAGGCGGGCCGGCAAGGCCGGGGCGCGATTCGGGTCCGGGACCGCCTCGTCGACGCGGTCCACTACCGCGCCGCGAAAAAGACCCTCGAGCGGGCGGGGACCTGACGTCGGGATTCAGCCTTGGCCTTGGCCCTGCGCGAACCGAACGGCTCCGTCGAGGCTGAACGGGAGGTGCCCTCCCGTCTCCTTCGCCTTGCGGTAGTACGCCCACAGGTCGTCTCGGAACCGCGGGTGGCTGCATCGGTCGATGATCGCCTCGGCCCGCTCCCGCGGCGAGAGGACGCGGAGATCCGCGATGCCTTGCTCCGTCACGAGGACGTCGACATCCTGCCGCGGGATGTCCGCGCTCGCGAGGAGCGGCACGATCCGCGAGTACCGATCCCCCGCGGCCGTCGAGGGCATCGCGACGACGACGAGCCGCGCCGCGCGGGTAAAGTCGGGGGAGCCGCCGACGCCGTTGTGCGCGTTCCTGCCGACGTGGGACGCGTTGGCGCCGCTGAAGAGATCGACCTCGATCGCCTGCTGGATTGTGACGACGTTCAGCCGGGCGATCACCTCGAGGCTGTTCGTCACGTCGTACGGGCGCAGGACGACGTGTTTGAGGACCGAGTCGAGCCGCTCGGACAGTTCGTCCAAGGCCGGGCCGTCTCCCGGCAGCTGGTACATCGACGTCGTGCTGATCCCTCGGACCTGCTCCCCAAGGATCGCGATCCACCGCAGCGGGATCCCTTCCGTCCAGACGTCCGCCCCGCGGAACGGGAGGACCTCCATGAGCGCCGCGGCCAGGGGACCCGCTCCGAGCTGAAGGGCGAACCGACCGCCCCAGGCATCCCGTTTCAACTCGCCCTCGAGGAACGTTGCGATTCTCTCCGCGATCCGGGAATCGGTCGGCGACGGTCGGCTGTACGCACCCGACGGCTCGTCCTCCCGTTGCGACTCGACGATCGCGACGACTTTGGACGCCGGCACCGAGACGTACGGTCGGCCGATCCGGTCTCGCACATCGCGGATCGGCAGGGGAACGCCCGGGCGGACGCGGTAGATGTCGTGGAGTCCCTTGAGATCCGGCTTCGCCTCGTTCAGCTCGACGATCACGTGGCGGCTCCCATCGACGAACGCGGGGAGCGCGTCGACGGCCAGGCCCGGGACGAGCCGTCCCCGCTCGTCGATCGAAGTCGCCTCGACGACGGCGACGTCGATCGGCCGCCCACCGGTGAATGCCCCCTCCCGGACGAGTTCTGGAAATTCGCCGATGCGGCAGTCGAAGAACTCGACCGATCCGTCGTTCACCGCTCTCCGGGCGGCATCGCTCAGGTACGGATACCTCCGGCGGACGCCCACCCGAGCCATGGCCGTCTCGAACCGTGTCGTCGTCGCTCCGCCGGTAAGGAGCGTGAGGTCGTACCTCCGTCCCGCGTCGGCGGACCTCGCGAGCGCTTCCGGGACCTCCTTCGCGAGAGACGTCCCGCCCATGCACGAGAAGGCGATCGATCCGCGGTCCGGGACGAACCGCTCGACCGCTGCGTCCGCATCCATGACGCGCGCCCGGAGGGCCTTCGACCGAATCCGCTCCACCGTCGCGATCACCGACTCAGCGCGGCTACGGCGAGGGCGGGCATAACGGTGTTGCCCCGCGCCTTCATGAGATCGCGAAGTACGACCGGCGGAGCGCCTCGAGATCGAGGAGCTCGGCCGGCGGCCCCTCCTTCGCGACCCGGCCCTCCTGCATCACGTACCCGTAGTCGGCGACCCGCAGCGCCTGGTACGCGTTCTGTTCGACCGCGAGGACGGCGAGGCCGGACTCCCGGAGCCGGCGAACCGTCTCGAAGATTTCCGTGACGACCTTCGGGGCGAGCCCGAGGCTCGGCTCGTCGAGGACGAGAAGGTCGGGCTTCGCCATGAGCGCCCGCCCGATCCCGACCATCTGCTGCTCGCCCCCGCTCAGGCGGGCCGCCTTCACCTGGGCTCGCTGGCGGAGTCGGGGGAACAGCTCGTACACCCGCGCCAAGCTCGCCTCCGCCTCCTTGCGCGCACGCCGGGTGTACGCTCCGAGTCTCAAATTCCCCTCCGCCGTCAGCTGCGGGAACAGGCGGCGCCCCTCCGGGCATGCGGCGATCCCCCGCTCGGGGCGGGCGTGCGCGGAGAGGCGCGTGATCTCTTGCCCTTTGAAGAAGACGTGCCCTGCGGACGGCGCGAGGAGGCCGTTGACGACGTTGAGGACCGTCGATTTGCCTGCGCCGTTCGGGCCGACAATCACGGTCGTCGCGTCCGCTTTCGCCTCGAGGCTCACGCCCCACAGGACCTGGGTCCCGTCGTACGCCGCTTCGACCGCCTCAAGCCGGAGCACGCGCCGCCTCCTGGCCGAGGTACGCTTCGACGACCGCGGGGTCGCGGACGACCTCTTGCGGCGTCCCCTCCGCGATCGCACGGCCCTCCTCGAGGACGAGGACCCGATGGGCCACGCCCAGGACGGCCCGCATCACGTGCTCCACGACCACGGCCCCGAACCCAACCTCCGCTTGCACCCGCCGGAACACCTCGACGGAGGTCCGCACCTCGTCCGGGGAAAGGCCCGCGAACGTCTCGTCGAGCAGGAGGAAGCGGGCCCCCGTCGCGAGGGCGCGGCCGAACTCGAGCCGCTTCTTCTCCTGGACCGTGAGGGCGGACGCGAGGGTGTGCGAGCGGGGCGCGAGCTCGACGAGGCGGAGGATTCGCTCGACCTGTTCGGGAAGCTTCGCCCCTTCGTGCGTGCGGGCGCGCCCTCCGAATGTCGCGGCCACGAGGACGTTCTCCCGGACGGTCAGGCGGGGGAATGGCTTGGGGATCTGGTGGGTCTTCGCGACGCCCGCTCGGACGACGCGGTATGAGGGGAGGCGGTCGATCCGCTGTCCGTCGAGGAAGACGCCGCCGGATGTCGGCCGCATCGTGCCCGAGAGGACGTTCAACAGGGTCGTCTTACCTGAGCCGTTCGGCCCGATCAGGCCCAGGACCATCCCTTGGTCGAGACCCAGCGAGACGTCGTCGAGCGCGGTCACTCCCCCAAACCGCTTGACGATGCCCTTTGCTGCGAGGCGTCCGGTCATTCGAAGTACCTCCGGGCCTCAGGGACATACTGACGGATCGTCCCCACGATGCCTCCCGGGAGGAAGAGAGCGATCAGGATGACGGAGACGCCGATGGCGATCGGCTCTCCCTGGGGGAGGATGCGGAGGAGGATCTGGTGCGGAATCAGGACGATCGCGGCCCCGAGCATCGGCCCGAGGACGGTCCCCATGCCCCCGATGATGATCATGGCGAGCATCGTCAGGGAGAAGAGGAGGCTGAAGCTCTCCGGGAACACGCCGGACACGAACCACGCGAAGACGGCCCCCGCGGCTCCCGCGAACCCTCCGCTCAGGATGTAGAGGATGAGCTTCAGGCGGGAGACGTTGATCCCGACGGCCCGAGCGGCATCTTCGTCCTCCCGGAGGGCGCGGATTCCCAGGCCGAGCCGGCCCCGGGTCACCCACCAAGTGACCGCGACTTCTGCAGCGAGGAGAGCCCAGATCGTGTAGTACTGGGTGCCGATCTGGAACCCGAGGTTCATGAGGAATCCGGACCCGTCGCCGAGGGCGGGCGTGCCGGAGACGATGTAGAACGCCGCGAGGGGCGTCACGAGGGTCGCGATCGCGAAGTACGCGCCCCGGAGGCGCAACGTCACGACCCCGATCCCCAGGGCGAGGACCGCACCGAGCAGGCCTCCGAGCGCAACGCCGGCGAGGGGCGCGATGCTCCAGACCTTCACCCCGTACCCGAGCGCGTACCCGCCCGTGCCCACGAACACGACGTGGCCGAAGCTCACGTACCCGGTCATCCCCGTGATCAGGTTGATCGAGTACGCCCACGTCGCGTAGATCATGAAGAGGATCAAGAGGACGAAGATTGCGACAGGGAGGACGGGCCCCGCCACGGCAAGGACCGCAAGGACGAGGCCGAGACCCTGGGCGGTCGGCCCGAGCGCCCTGACTTTCCCCCAGACGTCGTGTGGGAGGGTTCGGAGGCTCACGGAGCGGAGCCTGGAGAACGCGGGTCGGGGGAACGTCATCGGAGGATCCCCTCGGGCGCCAAGGCGAGGACAGGAATGACGACGAGAAACGCTGCGGCGTATGCGATTTCCACGGCGACGAACGCCTGGAGGACATCGAGCAACACGCCGATGGTAACGCCTCCGACGAGGCTACCCCACATCTTCCCCCGGCCGCCCAGGACGACGATTACGAAGCTGATCGGCGCGTACGTAAGGCCGACCAGGGGCGTGATTCCGCCGCGGAGGTATACCGTCAGGAGGGCCCCGCTTGCCATCGTCATCGCGAACCCGATTCCCGTCGCGATCGCCGCGACCGAGGTCGGATTCACGCCCATTAGTTTCGCGGCCGCGATGTCTTGGCTGTACGCGCGAATCGCGTTGCCCAGGTACGTCCGGGAGAGGAAGACGTGCGAGACGGCGATGATCCCGAGCGACGCGAGCCCGACGTACACGCCGCCGAGCGGCACGCTGAGCCCGCCGAGGACGACGGTCCCCGGATTGTAGCGGAGACCGACCGGGTTCCCGGTCCACACGAGGATCCCCACGTTCACGATGGCGAGCCCGAGGCCGAACGTGGCCACGAGGGTGACGAGTTCGGTTTGCAGGCCGATCTCATCCTTGCCTCGGAGTTCCCGGTGGAGAAACGCGAAGTAGAACGCGACGCCGATGGCGAGGCCGAGCGCCGCGTCGACGACTGCCGCGAGGAGCGGGTCGAGGCCCCAGGCGAGGTTCAGGAAGTACGCGCCGTACGCCCCGAGCATGATGAACTCCCCGTGGGCCGCGTTCACGACCTTCGTGACGCCCCAAATCAAGTTGAGGCCGTGCGCGATCGCCGCGAAGACGAAGCCGAGGAGGACCCCGTAGACCAGGGACGCGACGACGGTCCCGACGTCGGCCATGTCGCTCCCGAGTTCGCGTTCAACTGCCCGTGTACGGGTACTGTATCGGCGACACCGCGACCGCCGTCGGCCAGACGACCTTCAAGGCCGCCGCTTGCCACTGGTCGACGATCATCTCGTGGGCTACTTGGAGTCCGGCAGAGTTCACATGGAACTTCCCGAAGAACGTCATCAGCTTCATCGATCCGAGCTCGGCCCGGACCTGAGTCGTGTTCAGGCTGTTCGCGGCCTGGATGGCATGGGCGAGGACGAAGATGGACGCAGCCGCTTCCGCGGAGTGGTATGTCGGCGTCGCGCCGCTCGTCATGCTCCCGTAGAGGGACGTGAACTCCGCGCCCGTCGGCCCGTACCAGTCGAACCCGGCGGCGGAGGCGATCGCGGGCGTGAAGACGACGCTCGTTTCCCATTGGGACGGCCCGGTGACGTTGTTCGAGACGCCCGGGAGCTGCGCCTGGAAGCTCGGCTCCGTGACCGCAACGAGGAGGGAGATGAGCTTCGGGGTCCACCCCACGCCGGAGAGCTGTTGCATCACAAGCACACCATCCGCGAGGTGCCCGCCGCCCAGGAGGTCGTCGGCGCCCGCGTTCTTCGCCGCCGTCAGCTGGGTCGAGAGGTCCGTGACGCTCGTCGGGTAGCTCTGGTTGTACACGACGTTGAGGCCGATCGACCCCGCGTACGCCGCGGCGTACGACCCCGCGATGCTCGAGAACGAGTCGCTCGCATACAGGAACGCGAGCTTGTCCGTCGAATGGTTCGCTTTGATGTAGTCGATCGCCCCCCGCAGGTACGTTGACGCCGGGCTGAGAACCCCGACAAGGTTCTGGTAGCCCTGCTGATAAATCGTGTTCGACGCGCCTCCATGGGAGAGCATGACGCGGCCGTACTGGTCTGCGATAGGGGCCGCTGGGGCGGTCAGCGGGCTGCTGTAGGGCGCGAGGAGAAACTGCGCATTGTCCTGGGTCACAATCTGCGTATACAGCGTGGGGATGTTGCTGGGCTGGCTCTGGTCGTCCACGTAATCGAGGTCGAACTGGTAGGACGTCCCTCCCACCGTCACGCCGCCGTGGGCGTTCACCCACGCCGTCGCGGCGAGGATTCCATTCAAAGAGTTCGTCCCCTCCACGGTGTACGTCCCCGTCTTGGAGATTGTGAACCCGATCTTGATCGTCCCGGTCGGCGTTGGCCGGGTCAGGTAGTAAACGGCGGTTGCTCCGATCGCGACGAGGACGAGGATCGCGACAACGATGGCAATAATCTTTCCGCGGCCTGCCTTCGGCGCGGAAGGGGCCGTCTCTGCTCCACTTGGTTGTGACACTCTCCTACCCCACGGCCGGACGAATGCGAGGATGCCTTAAGGCATTTCCGCTTCGCACCCTCCCTCGACGTGACGAAAAACTCAACTCCGCACGGGTCCTCCCAGCCCCGGTGAAGCTCCGGAATCGGGATGCCATTCTCATCTTGCTCGCGAGCGTCCTCTGGGGCACCTCGTTTCCCGGGAGCAAGCTGACGGTCGGGACGGTCGACCCGCTCTTCTTGATGTTCGCGCGGATGGCGCTCGGGGCGATCCTAGGCGTCGTCGTGTTGGCGGCACTCCGTCGCTTCGATCTCCGGGTGTTCCGAAAGCCCCTCGTCTGGCTCCTCGGTGCGATCAACGCGGTCGGGTCGATCTCCAGAACACGGGGATCCTCCTGACGACCGCGACGAAGACCGCGCTCCTCGTCAACGTGAACGTTGTCATCATCCCGATCCTCATCGTGCTCTTCTTCCGCGAGACGATGACCGCGAGGAATCTACTCGGCATCGTGATCGGGTTGCTCGACGTCGCGGCCGTCGCCTTCTCACGGCCCCCTGTAGAGGGACCCTCGCGACGGACCGGATCAGAAAATTCGTCGCGTTAAGCACAACGTCAGTCCCTCGATTCAGTCGCTTTCGGTGAAGGCCATATCTGGAGCGGGGTTGGCCCTGCACGTACCAAGGTTGAGATTGTTCGTTTCCCCGGTGAATCCATGGCTTGCGCAGGCGAAGGTTGCATAATCGTTTGCGGTGTTGTCTTGGGGAGTAAGGTCGAGAGTCAGGGAGAAGCCGGCATTGAAGTTGGCTTGAGAGCCACAGCAGTAACCAAACACGTTCCATTCGATGTCCTGCCAATTGTTGTTCTGAAGCAGACTGAGCGTGTCCGGCCCTGATGCGCTCCAGCATTGCCCGGGAGACGGGACCGCACAAAGACTTACCGCGATCCCGTTGTTTGACTGTCCACCCGCGAAGTCTAGGTTCGTCGAGGAGGAAGCGAAGCTCCCAGGACCGAAGTACTGCAATGGAGTTACCGCACTATTCATGTAGCAGTCCTGTCCAGACGAAGTCCAGCCTCCCGGACAAGCGCCATATCCAAGGAGCCACCACTGGATGAAGAGTATCGACCAGGACTGCTGGTAATTAGCAACGAATACGAACTGCGTCCAAGCTAAGGTCGTCACCCCGCCATACACTATCGAATAAAAGTTCGAGTTCCCTTGCACCGAGTAGTCTCCGTTCCCAGCCTGTGAATCCGACTCGCTTGAGTAGCCAGACTCACTCGGGAACCATCCACTATAGCCCACAAAGCCGACCGAAGCGAGTTGGTTCTCGGCCGACCAGTCGAGACCGTTCCCAACCACCTCCCGGGGGGCTTCTGCCTCGCTGCAGGGGATTGCATGCCACAGAGGCAAGGGATAGCTCGCGCTAAAACACCCGAAGCCTACGGTCGGCGTAATTCGCATCATCTGCTGCCACTGCGCCACGGTTGACACTGGTGTCTGCGCGATCGCGGAGGGTATCTGGGCTATCGAGAAGACGAGCGTCGGAATAATAACGGCGAGCAGTCCCCGCATGAAACTCCGTATCACGGATTTCTTAGGCGCTAGCGAGATACTACTCATGGCATATGGCATCGCGAGCTATCCAAATTTAGCCGTTGTGATACAGTAGAACACATCTGGTGAGTGAGTACATCCGGCGAGCGCCTTCTCATGCGCTGGCTCACCGCGCCGATCGCGGGACCACAGCATCCCCCGGTGTACAGCGCAATTCCGGTAGAGCACTGAGTATTCTGGAAGTACGCTTCCGTCCAACCGCCGACGAAGATCGTGGTCTTCCCATCGATCACCTGGAAATCGAAGAGGCTTCGCAGCGCGACTTTGCACGGTTGTCATGTCGCCTGGCTGTGGATCTGCGCGGACTAAGCGGAGTCAGGGGGCTGTCGGCACAAGGCCGTTGATTGTTTGAAAACATAGAAGATATTCTATTGGGTCTCCCTCAGAAGAAGGTCGGTTGCGCGCAAAGCCGCCGCAGGCGACTCTGGGCCCGATTCGCTCCCCTTGCCCAGTCGCGCGGAGTCACCCGCAGAGACTTAAGGCTTTCGCGCTCGCGCCTCCGCTCAGACATCGAGCCGTTCCCGTCTCGCCGGTCGAAAGCCTCATTCCACGGGAGCGAATCGCCGTCCGGTTGAGCGACCGTCAGCGCGACTACGGGTTCATCGTTCTCGCGAGCGTCCTCTGGGGCACCTCGTTTCCTGGGAGCAAGCTGACGGTAGGGACGGTTGACCCGCTCTTCCTGACGTTCGCGCGGATGGGTATCGGCGCGCTCCTCGGGCTCGTGGTCCTGGCGGGCATGCGTCGGCTCGATCTGCGGGTGTTCCGGGAGCCCCTCGTCTGGGTCCTTGGTGCGATCAACGCGGTCGGATTCGACCTCCAGAACGAGGGGATCCTCCTGACGACCGCGACGAAGACCGCGCTCCTGGTCAACGTGAACGCGGTCATCATCCCGGCCTTGATGGTGGTCTTCTTCCGAGAGGCGATGACCCGGACGAAGGTCGTCGGGATCCTGATCGGGACCTTCGGCGTCGTCGTGATCGCGACGAAGCTCGATCCGGCGTCCCTCACCGGCGGGCAGTTCGCGGGCGACCTGCTCGTGTTCGTCGCGGGCGTGGTGTGGGCGTTCTACGTCGTCGGCGCCAAGAGGATGGTGGACCGGGGTGGGGATTACGTGGCCCTGACGTCGGGGATCCTCGCGACCACCGCGCTCCTGGCCGCGATCCCGCTTTTCCTTGTAGGATGGCCTCTCCCGACGAACGCGAGCGGCTGGCTGGGCATCGCCTTCCTGGGCCTCGTCCCGACGTTCGCCCCGCTGATGCTGTACGTCGCGAGCATGCGCACGATCTCCCCGACGATCTCGGGCATCCTGATCCTCATGGAGGTTGTCGTCGCGGCGATCCTCTCGTTCGTTTTTCTCCAAGAAGGACTGAGTCCCTACACGGTCGCAGGCGGCGCGATGATTCTCCTCGGGGCGTTCGTCGTCTCGCGCGGAGAGTCGGGGCCGCCGCGCCCCGCGACGGGCGGTCTCCCGCCCGTGCCGAATGACTTGGATGGTCAGGAATCCGGGGGCAGGCCTCGGCCGTAGCGGTCCCGTGGGGAGGGATATGGAGGCCGAACAATACTTGTCATGAGGCAATTCGGTTAGCCACGATGGCACCTGCGAAGATCGCCGTCCCGACTGACACGACGAGCGGCCCGGCGGGCAAACCGAGGTAGTTCGCTAAGAGGATTCCCGACCCCGCGCTCACGATCCCGGTGAGACCGCTCAGCAGCGCGAAGGACGAAAGATTTCGGCTGACGTTTTTCATCGCCGCAGCCGGGACGACGACAAGGGCGCCGACGAGGACCGTGCCGACAATCTTGATTCCGACCGCCACGACGACGGTCACGAGGAAAAGGTAGACGAAGTTGACCAGAGCCACATTGATCCCCGTCGACCGGGCGAGCTCCTCGGACAGCATGCTCAGGACGACTCGCCGGTACACGAGCCGCGCGACGACGACGATTGGAACTGAGATCCCGACGGCAAGGAGGGCGTCCACGAGCGAGACCGTCGTGATGTCGCCGAAGAGCGCCTCTAGGAGGTCGACCTCCGGGGTCAAGAGGATCCCCACGGCGAGAGCGGTGACGAATAAGACGCCGATGATCGCCTCGGGGAACAGCCTCGTCGTCTTCTCGATGTACCAGGTTAGCACCGCGGCGGAAAACAGGAACGCGAACGCTCCGAAGAACGGATTGAAGTTGAACAGAATTCCGAGAGCGAGGCCCGGCAACGCGACGTGGGAGAGCGCGTCGCCTACGAGGGCCATCCTCTTCAAGACCATCAGAGACCCGACGTAGCCCCCGGCAAAGCCGACGGAGATTCCCGCGACGAGGCTGTACACGGCCGCGTCGGTCATCGGAATCCCCGCGAGCCGAGGTCGTGCTTGTGCTCGGCGAGGCCCGAGCCGCTCCCGAAAATCTCCATCAAGAGATCCGGCTCCGAGAGGCGGCTCGGTGCCCCGAAGAATCGGACCGTCCGATTCAGAGCCAACACCGCGTCGGAATACCGAGAGGCGATGTGGATGTCGTGCGTGATCAGGAGGACCGTAATGTTGCTCTCCTTCTCCAGCCGATTGAGGGCCTCGTAAAGCATGTCTTCGCTTCCGATGTCCACGGTGGCGGTCGGCTCATCGAAGAGGAGGACGTTCGGCCGATCGAGGACGGCCCATGCGATCAAGACGCGCTGCATCTCGCCGCCCGACAATACATCGAGCCGCTTCCGCAAGACTCCGGCTTCCAACCCGACCGAGGCGAGCGACTCCTCGAAGCCCGCCTCGGCTTTGAAACCAAGGAAGTCGCGGACGGTGATCGGCACATCTGTCACAGAGAAATGCTGCGGGACGTAGCCGACCCGGACCGGACCGGACCACTCGACGGTCCCCGTGTGTGGCACGAGGCCGAGGAGGACGCGAAAGAGCGTCGTCTTTCCCGCACCGTTCGGGCCGACGATGGAGAGCGTGGTCCCTCTCCGCACATGGAAGCTGACATTTTCCAAGATGGGGACTTTATCCAATCGAACCCCGACGCTCGCGACTCGCAGGACGTCTGCGGAGGCTCCTGTGTCGTGCGGGGTACCCCGAGCAGAGGGCGGCGCGACGACCATGCTGCCGCGCCCATCGAATGTCGTTATTTAAGAATGCATCGGTTCGATGAAATTCGCACGATGCTTCATACCCACGTCGATGCAGCGGATTGCCTGCAGATTTTCGTCGCCGAAGGATCGACGACGCGGCTGAAGGAGCTGATCGGGCAAATCCGCCGGATCAAGGGAATAAAAGTGATTGAGTTCATCCAGACCGCAGCCCGCCGCTGAGCATCGTTGCGATCCGACTCAACGCGAGCGGGGACCTTGAAGAAGAGGTGAATGCGGATGCACCCCCACGCGCCGGAGGATGTGCGCGCACGGATCACTCGACCGTGACGCTCTTCGCGAGGTTCCTCGGCTTGTCGATCGGGCAGCCGCGCAATCGGGCTGCTTCGTACGCGAAAAGTTGCAGCGCCACGCTCACGGCGACGGGGGAGAAGATCCATGGCACGTCCGGGATCCAGATGACGTCGTCGACGGAGCGAGGCAGCTCCTTGTCCCCTTCCGTGCCGATCGCGAGGACGGGCGAGCCGCGCGCGCTCACCTCGCCGACGTTGGACCGCATCTTCTCGTAGGTCGGGCCTTTGACGGAGATGGCGACGACAGGAGTCGCGGGGGAGAGCAGGGCGAGAGGCCCGTGCTTCAGTTCACCCGCGGCGTAAGCCTCACCATGAATGTACGAGATTTCCTTGAGCTTCAGCGCACCCTCGAGGGCTATGGGATAGTTCACGTGGCGGCCGATGAAGAAGACGTCCCGCGCGTTCCCGTACTTCGCGGCGAGCGCGCGAATTTCGTCGGCCTTGTTCAACACATATTGCACGGTCCGAGGCAGCGATCGGAGATGATCCTTCAGCGAATCGAGCTCATCATAGCCGAGGGCGCCGCGGTCCTGCCCGATCTTCAGCGCGATGAGGTAGAGCACGACGAGCTGCGCGTAGAAGGTCTTCGTGCCGGCGACGCTGATCTCAATGCCCGCTCGCGTGTATAACGTCAGGTCGGTCTCCCGGGTGAGGCTCGAGCCGAGGACGTTCGTGATCCCGAGGGTCTTGCATCCCCGCCGACGCGCTTCTCGAGCCGCTCCGAGCGTGTCGGCCGTCTCGCCGCTCTGTGAGATCAGGATGACGAGCGGCCGCTCCGATGGGCCCTGGCTGTAGCGGTACTCCGATGCGAGCTCGGCGGATGCGGGGATGCGGGCGATCTCCTCGAGGATGTACTTGCCGACGAGGGCGGCGTGGTAGGAGGTCCCGCAGGCGACGAGCTTCACGCTCGTCACGCCTTCGGACAGGAACCCGTTCACCTCCAGGTTCGCGAGGCGGCCGAGGAGCGTCTCTTGGATGGCCTTCGGGCCCTCGTGGATTTCCTTGAGCATGAAATGCTCGAAACCGCCTTTCTCCGCGTCCTCGAGAGACCACGTGATGCGCTGCGGTTCCCGTTTCACCGCGCGGCCTTCGAGATCCTTGAGCTCCACGCCCTTCGGCGTGATCACGACCATCTCCTTGTCCATCACGTAGAGGACGCGGTCCGTGTACCGCAGGAGTGCGGGCACGTCCGACGCGAGGAAATTCTCGTCCGGTCCCAGCCCGACGACGAGCGGGCTCTCGTTCCGGGCCCCGACGACTTTGCCCGGCTCGTCCGCGTGAACCGCCAGGATGGCGTAGGACCCGCGGACGTCGTGGAGCGCCTTCCGGATCGCTTCCTCGAGGTCTCCATCATAGTACGACTCGATGAGATGGACCAGGCTCTCCGTGTCCGTTTGCGACACGAACGTGTGGCCGCCTGCCTCGAGCTTCTCGCGGAGGCTCGCGAAGTTCTCGATGATCCCGTTGTGCGCGAGCGCGATCTTGCCGTGGCAGTCGACGTGCGGATGCGCATTCACCTTGGACGGCGGCCCGTGGGTCGCCCACCGGGTGTGGGCAAAGCCCGTCGTCCCCTTGAGGGGCGGCAGCTGCGCCTCGAGGTTCGCGATGAAACCTTTGTCTTTCACGACCTGGAGGGCACTTCCGACGATGGCGACGCCCGCACTGTCGTAGCCCCGGTACTCGAGGCGTTTCAGGCCGTCGAGCAAGATCGGCAGGGCGTTGCGGCGTCCCGCGTACCCGACGATCCCGCACATCTACAGGACCACCGCGCCCGAGGGGATCGTCCCGCGCAACTTCGCGCCGGATTCCACCCGCGCCCGCTCGTTCACGACTGTGCCGGGTGCCACGCTCACCCCGTTCCCGATCTCGACGTCCTCGCCGAGGAGGGCGCCGATCTGCGGGACTGCGTGCCACGTTCCCTCGATGTTCACGTCGCCCGGGCCGGATGCGGCGAGGAGGCCCGCCCGCGCGACGACGCCGGAGCCGACGACCGCGTCCTGCACGACGCTCGACGGTCCGAGGATGACGTCGTCCATGAGAATTGAATTGGCAACGGTCGTCAAGGCCCCGATGCGGACGTTCTTCCCGAGGCTCGTCGACGGCAGGAGGACGGCATTCGGACCGATCTCGCAGCCGGAGCCGATCGAGAGAGGACCTTGCAGGTACGCGCCCGACCGGATCACGCACCCGTCCCCGATGGAGACGCGGCCGCGGATCGTGACCGAGGGTTCGATCGTCCCGGCGCGGACTTCGTGCCCTCCCTTGAGCGCGACGGCGTTGAGGCGCAGCAGGTCCCAGGGATACAGCGCGTCGACCCAGGTGCCCTCCGTCTTGAGCGCCGCCACCGCCGTCCGTTTGGCGAGGGCCGAGACGGCCCCCGGCAGGTCGTGCTTGCCTTCCTTCGCGAGCGCCTCGATTTCGTCGAAGATCCGCGCGTCGAGGGCGTACGCCCCCGTGTTGATCAGGTTCGAGATGATCTCCGTCGGTTTCTCCGTGATCGCGAGGAGGTTCTTCCCCTGGATCGTGACGACGCCGTAGCTCTGGGGCCGCTCGCTCTCCGTCATCAGGACGGCGGGCTTCTTGCCGACCTCGAGGAGATCCGAGACGAACCGGCCGTCGACCATGTTGCTGCCGTTCAGGACGACGAACGGTTCGTCGAGATGGGCCCGCGCCTCCCCGATGGCGTGCGCCGTGCCGAGTTGTTTCGTCTGCGTGACGTAGGTGATGTGCGCGCCGAACGCCTTGCCGTCCTGGAAGTACGCCTGGATGCGCTCCCGCCGGTACCCCACGATGAACAAGAGGTCGTGGACCCCGTTCTCCACGAGCGCCTGGACGACGTACTCGAGGAGCGGGCGGTTCCCGACGGGGATCATGACCTTCGGCAGCGACGCCGTGAAGGGCCCCATCCGGGCGCCTTCCCCCGCCGCGAGGATGACTGCTTTCATCGGCCGACCACCTCTCCGCGCTCCGGACGGCCGGCGGATTCACGCCGCCGGCGGCATATGCCTTGCGGGACCAGTCCACCCGCTGAGAACGCTTCTTGTTCGTGGCCTTCGCCGGGGTGCGACGGATTCTCCATGTCCTCTTCGGACGTCATGCCAGTACTAAAAGGAATACTACAACATTACGGGAACCAGTAACAAAGGATTAATAGCGATCGTCGCCTTGCGCGTCGCATGGTGCGTCGCTGGCTCGTCGAGGACACCCCGCAAGGGGCGGTCGGCCGCGAAGCCGAGATCCTCGAGAAGCCCGAGCGGGTCGCGCCCCTCTCCTCGCCGCTGGCGTGGCGGATCCTCCAAGAGCTCGCCCGAGCGCCCGATTACCCGAACGCCTTGGCGGCCCGCCTGAACATCCACGAGCAGAAGGTCTACTATCACGTGCGGCGGCTGGAACGCGCGGGCCTCCTCGAGGTCCTCCGCGAGGAGTCGAAGCGGGGCGCGTCGGCCCGCGTCCTCGCGCCGACCGCGGAAGCGTTCGCGATCGTCCTCAAGGGACGCGGCAAGCCCGTGGCCTCCCCGCTGCTGCCGCACGCAGGGATCGTCGCGCGCTTCCTCGAGGAGTTCTCGAGCGAGGGGACCTTCAACGGCTCGATCGTCGTTGGCTCGCCGTACACGCACGGACCCTTCAGCACGACGTCTCGCGATTCCCCGTACGCCGTCGAGCTCGGGTTCTTCCTCGGACGGCTCTTCGCAGCGCCGAAACGCCCGCTGGTCCGGCTCGACACGGAGCTGAAGGCGGCCGGTCCGGTGCGGGACCACCTGATCCTGGTCGGCGGTCCGGTCGCGAACATCATCACGATGGACCTGAACCCGCACCTCGCGGTGAATTTCGACTGGAAGCAGGTGTGGCGCATGGAGTCGTCGCGCACGAAGCGGCAGTACGCGGACGAGCAGGTCGGGCTGATCGCGAAGGTCCGAAGCCCGTGGAATCCCTCGCGGGCCGTCGTCCTGCTCGGCGGCCTTCACGCGGTCGGCACGATGGCGGCAATCCTCGGCCTCACCCAGTCCGCGGACGACGTCCTTGACGGATACAAGCCCGGAGAAGACTTCTATCGGGTCGTCGCCGGCCAGGACCGCGACGCCGACGGGCGGATCGACACGGTGTCGATCCTCGAGTGATCAGCCCAGGGCGACGCTCTCGTAAGGGATCTTGTCCTCGAGCCGCGCGTTCGCGGCCTCGATCGCCTGGATGGCCTCCATGGCCCTCTCCTCCGGGAGCAGCAGGAGGACGTCGACGCCTCGCTCGGCCGCCTCGACCGTCGCGGGGACGGCCCCGAACTCGATCCGGGGGCG
>DASPZJ010000092.1:0-1572 GCA_035636315.1 Thermoplasmata archaeon | reverse complement strand
GAGCTTCCGGCGCGATGTCGTCGCATGGCCGATGCCGACCGTGGAGGAGGAGATGCGCTGGCTGGAATTCTTCTCACGCGGCGCGAAGGTCTTCGGGTTGGGCATCAACCACGAGAACATGACGCGGGAGGAGGTCGAGGCCACCGTGCGGGAGTGGGAGGCACAGTACAGCTTGCCGGCCGCGGACCCGCTCTGGCACGGATGCGGCAAGTTCGTCGAGCGAATCCGGTCGATGCTATGAGGATCCCGAAGTCACACCCGCGGTACGAGTCCCTGATCCGAAGGGAGGAACTCGTCCGGGCCTGGAAGGCCGGCATTGTGGTCCAGGAAGGACTCATCGCCCACGGTCGCGGCGAAGCGTTCGATTACCTCCTCGGGGAAGAGACGACCGCGCCAGCCCTCGTGGCCGAGAAGGCGGCCGCGGCGTTCCTCGTCCGGGCGAAGCGGCCCGTGATCTCCGTGAACGGGAACGTCGCGGCGCTCGCTTCCTCCGAAGTCGCGCGACTCGCGAAGCGCCTCCCGGCCATCGTCGAAGTCAATCTCTTCCACCGGTCGGAGGCGCGGGTGCGTCGGATCGTCCGGATCATGCGAGACGCCGGGGCGCCGACGGTCTTGGGTCTCCGACCGGACGCGACGATCCCGCATCTTGAATCGAAGCGCGCCCTCGCCCACCGGCGCGGGATCTACCGCGCGGACGTCGTCCTCGTTCCCCTGGAAGACGGCGACCGCACCGAGGCGCTCGTGCGCATGGGGAAGACCGTCATAAGCATCGACCTGAACCCGCTCTCCCGCACATCGCGGACGGCATCGGTGCCAATCGTCGACGAAGTTCGCCGCGCCCTCCCCACGGTCGAGAAGTTCGTGCGGGAGCTTCAAGGCGACCCCGAAGAGACGGCACGCATCTGCACCGAGTACGACCGGCGGGGGAACATCGCCGCGGTGTACTCGTTCCTCGAGTGGCGGCTCGGGGTCCTCACGAGGCGGCCGACGGCGAAGCCCCGGGCAACGCGCAACCGTCGCACCCGACGCTGACGATTGTAGCGCCCGTCGTGGGGACTACTTCCAGTGGTCTGCCTTCCACTTGATCGAGCAGCCCATCGGTGGGACGAACGTCACGGAGGGTTCCTGACCCGCGAGCAAGCGGTCGAGGACCTCGTGCATGTACTGATGCTTCACCCCGCGCGGCTCTTTCGAGTCGTCGAACTTCCCCCGGTACCGAAGTTTGCGGGAGGCGTCGAAGACGAAGAAATCGGGCGTGCAGACCCCGCCGTACGCTTCGACGACTTTCTGGCTCTCGTCCCGAAGGTACGGGAAGTTGTATCCTTTCATCTTGGCGCGCTCGACCATGTGAGCGAAGTCGTCCTCCGGGTAGCTCGCTTCGTCGTTGGCGTTGATCATCACGAACTGGACGCCTTTCCCCGCGTACTCCCGTTGCATCGCGACCGTCCGGTCCTCCCACGCCTGCACGTACGGACAGTGGTTGCACCAGAACGCGACGACGAGGATCCGCTTCTCCTTGAACGATGACAGGGAGTGTGTCTTTCCGTCCACGCCGGGCAAGGAGAACTCGAT
>DASPZJ010000091.1:0-7192 GCA_035636315.1 Thermoplasmata archaeon | reverse complement strand
GTATCGCAACTTGGTTAGCGGAGGTCAGGGGTTGAGCGACGGCCTTTCTCCCGAAAAAATCGCGGAGACGCTTGCCGAAATCGATGACTTTGTCCGATCCTCCGCCGCGAAAACCTGGATGGTGCCGACTGACCTCCTTGGATCGCGTCTGAACGGCGGGAGCCGGAAACGCTGTCCGATGTGCCGCGCCCATCTAATTCTCCGGGAGCCTCGCATCTACCGTCGTCTCCTGATCCCTGGCGGACCCATCGTGGACCTGAACGGGTCTGCGCGATCGAAACAAGCGCGACTGATCGGCATCGGCCTCGAAATCTCATATGTCGACGCGCTTCGGAACTTGACGGAGGAGGACGTCGCATACTTCGATCGGATTGACTTCCTCCACCGGTTGTTCGGCTAGGTCCGCCCCGTCGTTCGGATTCCAATCCCGTATTCAGGCCTTGGTCCGACCGATCAATTCGATCCAGATGCCATCCGGATCACTTGCGAACGCGAACTCGTACCGATCCTCACGGAACGGCTCCACCTCCGGGCGTGCGCCTTTCGCGACGATTTCCTTGAACGCGTGACCGACGTCGGAGACTCGGAACGCCAGGTGGTCCAACTCCTCCCCTTTGCGATATCGGGTGAAAAACTTGCTCTCGGCCGGATACCAGTTGAGCTCGAGTCTCTGTTCCGAGGCGGGACTCTTCAGCTCGACCCACACGCCGCCGTGGTGCATCCGCCCCCGCCGCGTGACCTTCATTCCCATCACCTTCCGGTAAAACTCGATCGAGCGTTCGAGGTCTCGCACCCGGATTCCGGTGTAGAAGTACTTCGTGAGAATTCCCCCTTCCCAAACGGTCACCATCCGGTCTTAACGGTGATGGCGGAGGGCGCATCCCACCAAGTCTCGCTCGGACCCCTGCAGGTGACCGACCATTCGACCAATTCTTTCACCAGCGGACGTCGTCACGCGTGTCCCGAAGCCAAGCTATTTAGCCGACTGTCCCTTGGGGAGGGCGCCATGTCGCAAGTCGCCACGCTCCGGCCGGAGAGTAAGCAGAAGGCCGCGATGCCGCGTTCATCGAAGAATTCCGTGATCGATGTCCGCCACTTAGTGAAGGTGTACGGGGGCCGCGGCCAAGAGGAGATCAAGGCCGTCAACGACGTCAGCTTCTCCGTGGGCGAGGGCGAGTTCTTCGGCTTCCTCGGGCCGAACGGGGCAGGAAAGACGACGGTCATCCGAATCATCACGACGCTGCTCGCGAAGACCAGCGGCTCCGTCCACGTCGCGGGCCTCGACGTCGAGCGCGATGGGCTGGACATCCGGCGCATGATCGGCTACACGGGACAATCGATCGGGGTCGACGGGGAACTCACGGGACGCGAGAACCTCTGGTTGATCGGGCGGCTCTATCACATGCCCAACTCGCTTGTGGACGAGCGCGTCGAGGAGCTCCTCGAGGTCTTGCAATTGAAGGACGCCGCGGACCGCCGCGCGTACACGTACTCGGGCGGGATGCGCCGGAGACTGGACCTGGGCGCGGGGCTCGTGCACCACCCTCGAGTCCTGTTCCTGGACGAGCCCACGACGGGCCTCGACCCGCAGACGCGGGCCGCGGTGTGGGAGTACCTGCGCCGCCTTCACCGGGAGGAAAACATGACGATCTTCCTGACGACCCAGTACATGGAAGAAGCGGACCAGCTCTGCCAGCGCATCGCAATCATCGACCTGGGCAAGATCGTCGCCGAGGGAAGTCCCGCAGAGTTGAAGGCCGCGATCGGCGCGGACGTCATCACGGTCCGGATCACCCGCGACGAGGCGTTCGCACAAAGTCGGGACCGGGCTCTCGAGATCGCACGGACGATTCCCGGCGTGAGCCGCGCGACGATCTTCGACGAGGGCGTGAGCGCCTACACCGCGGATGGGGGCGCGACGCTCCTCGAGGTCCTGCGCCGACTCGACGCGGAGAAGGTCCCCGTCCACCAGGTCGCGCTCGCACATCCCACGCTCGACGAGGTCTTCCTGCAACACACGGGGCGGCAGATGCGCGTCGAGGAAGTGAAGCCGATGTCGCGGTCATTCGGCAGGCGGAGGCGATAGCATGGTCACCGACGTTGGACACGCACAGCGGGTCATCAGGCCGACACGAGATGCAGAATCGAGCGGCGGGGTATTCACGGAGATCGGGCTCGTCACGTGGCGGAGCCTGGTGAAGCTCACGAGGACGCCGGTCCTGCTGTTCTTCAGTCTGTTCATGCCCTTGATTTGGCTCATCATGTTCAGCCAGGCGTTCGGCACGCTATTCTCTTTCGCCGCCCCAACGCTCCCCTACGACTACGTCGCCGTGCTCCTTCCAGGTATCACGGTCATGACCGCCATTCAGAGCGCCTCGCAATCGGGCTTCGCAATGGTGTCCGACCTCGAGTCCGGGTTCATGGATAAGTTCTTCGTCGCGCCGATCCGCCGGGGCAGTGTACTCGCGGGCAAGCTCCTCGCCGACGGCCTGCGGATGGCCGCCCAGGCCGGGATCATCCTGGGCATCGCGGCCCTCCTGACGCTCGTGGGCTGGCGGATTCCGTTCGCCACGGGCGTCGTGGGCGTCGTCCTGATCATGCTCCTCGCGTCGACCTTTGGCGTCGCCTTCTCGGGCCTCTCGAACACCGTCGCACTGAGGACGAAGAACACGGAGGCTACCATGATGGTGAGCTTCTCTCTCACCTTCCCGCTACTGTTCCTGAGTACGGCGCTGCTCCCCAAGGCGTCCCTGCCCCCGTGGATCCAGACGTTCTCGACGGTGAACCCGGTGAGCTACATGGCCGACGCAGCCCGTGCGCTCATCCTGACCGGCTACGATTGGACGGCCCTGGGGAACGCGTTCCTCGCGATCGCCGCGTTCGGCATCGTGCTCAACGGCCTGGCGATCATGGCGTTCCGCGCGCAAGGGAAGTAAGCAGCCATCCGCGATGGATGAATGCCTAGGCGGGCGTCGTCGAGAAGGTCGACCCGATCCGCTGCCGGACGGGCGTGTCGTTCGATGGCGCGCCCGTCAACGCAACCGCAGGCCCGGATGCGTCGCGGCTCTCCACTAGGACGGAGATCGCGTTCGAGGCCACGCGGGTGATCGACGCCGCGTCTTCCCACGTCCCGAGGTGCGTTTCGTTGACGGCCTCGAACTCGCGGACGAACCGGATGAGATCGCGACCGAGCGGGCCATCGGCGGAGCCGCGGTACACCGCGCAGGCGCTGACGAATCGACCATGGACGGCGACGAGGCCCTCATCCCCGAATCGCTCGCTCGTCAGATGGAATTCGCGGGCTTCGGACGGTGTGTCGACGAAGGTCCGGACCGCGCCCAAAACCGGTCCGAGCTGGTCGGCGGCGATCGGTGGCACGAAGTCTGAGGCGACCGTCGCGAGCGGGTCGCCGCTCCGGTGGAACAGGTACACGGCACGGACCGCGTGGTCCGCCCCCCGCCACCGCAGGCCGAGGGGGAAGGCCAACATCGCAATCATCGCCGGGACGAGCAGGATCAGGAAGTCGGCCACCACGAACCCCTCGGTCACCGAACCGGGCCGGGGGTCAATACGATTTGGTCAACCCCGGTTGAGTCAACTGGAATTGAGCAACGCCGGCACCACATCCTCAAGCTCGCTCGTGCGTTCCCTCCGCCATGGCCTCCCGTCCGCTCCTGTACTCCATGGACATCAGCCACTATTGCGTCGCCGCGGACCGCATGCTCGCGTTCAAGGGCGTCGAATTCGACACGCGCTACGTGTCCTACCACGACAAGCGCGAGCTGATCAAGGCGACGGGCCAAGACTACGTGCCCACGCTGATCTGGGACGGGAAGACGGTCGTGTGGTCCGACATCCCGGACTTCCTCGAGGCGCGGCGACCGAAGCCGACGTTCTACCCGTGGGGCCAGAAGGGCCTCGCGGCGACGCTCGAGAACTGGGGCCACCAGGTCCTCGAAGAGCGCGTATGGCGGTACGTCGTCACGAAGATCCCGCCGGTCCTGAAGGACGACTTCGAACGATGGGTGTTCGAGGAGATGCAAACGCGGGCCCGCGGGCCGTGGCACGTGCTCGAGATGCGCCGGGAGGAGTTCCGGCAAGACATGAACAAACATCTCGCCATGGTCGACGCGATCCTCCAGGGCCGCGACTGGATCCTCGGGGAGCCGAGCCTCGCGGACTTCGGGATCTACGGGTCGATGTCGCCCCTGCTGACGGCGGGCGAGCGGATCCCGGACGAGTTCCCGCGGCTCGCCGCTTGGGTCGCCCGCATCCAGCAGCTCGGCTGATTCAGCGGCCTCGAAGGGCGTCCGCGAGATCCGCAAGCGCGACTTCTCGTTGCGCCCCGCTCGCCATGTCCCGGACCGTCGCCCGCTTCGCCTTCAGCTCCCGTTCGCCGAGCAGGACCGCGTATCGCGCGCCGACCGCGTTGGCGTAGTCGAGGTTCTTTGACGGACCTCGGCCGACGAGGTCGATGTCCGCCCCGAGGCCCGCCGCCCGCAGCGCAGTGAGGACCTCGACCGCCTTCGGCTGCGCGCCTTCGCCGATCGGGATGATGTAGGCGTCCAGGGCCCTCGGCGCTTCGATTGCCCTCTCCGCCTCCGCGGCCATCACGAGACGATCGAGCCCGAGCGCGAAGCCCGTCTGCGCGACGCGCTCTCCGCCGAACACCTCCGCGAGGGAGTACGCGCCGCCGCCCCCGACCTGCTTCTCCGCTCCGAGGTTCGGCGAATCGATCTCGAACACCATGCCCGTGTAGTAGTCGAGGCCGCGCACGACCCCCATGTCGAACGCATAGTCCGACGGCGCCACTCCATTTGCGGTGAGAAGCCCGGCGAGTTTCCGGAGGTACTCGAAGCCTTCTTTCTTCGCACCGGTCAGGACCTTCGCCGCTTCGTCGAGGACCGAGACGCCACCGGACAGGCCGACGAGCTTCCGCAGAGGCGCTCCGAGATCGGACCGACCGAGGCGCGCGAGTTCCGCATCCAGCATCTCGAAGTTCCGCTTGTCGAGGGAGTGTAAGATCACCGGCTGGTCTTCCGGCTCGAACGGAAGGAATCCACGCAGGATCCCGATGTTCCCGATTCGCGCCTTGACCTGCTTCAGACCGATCGCCCGCATCGTCCCGATCGCGAGGGCGAGGACCTCCGCGTCGGACGGGAGCGCGGCGCCGCCGATCACCTCCGCGTTCAGTTGGAAGAACTCCCGGTAGCGGCCTTTCTGCGGTTCCTCGTATCGGAAGACGTTCCCCGTGCTGTAGAGTTTCAGCGGCTTCGGCCGGCTCCGGAGTTCGGACGCGTAGAACCGCAGGACGGAGGCGGTGAACTCCGGACGCAACGCGAGGTCCCGGCCTCCCTGGTCCTTGAACGCGTACAGCTCCCGCACGATCCCCGGTCCGGACTTCGCGGTGAAGAGCTCGAGGCTTTCGAACGTCGGTGTGGAGACCTCGCGGAAGCCGAAGGATTCGGCAAGCTGGACGAACCGCGACTCGACGAAGCGACGCTTCGCCATGTCCTGGGGACCCCAGTCGTTGGTCCCGCGGGGCCGTTCGAACATCGGAGACGGCGGCGTAGAGGGTGGGCCACCATAAACGTTTCTGGGATGCGTCGCGCGAGAGGGCGGCGAACGATGTTATCGCAGTACTGGGATGCAAACCACTTCCCGCAGGGAGGACGTTCACGGCCTGGCGAGCTCACGCCGCCACGCCGCCATGCGCTCCGCGAGTTCCGCGCTGGCGCGGGCCGCGTACGCCTCGATCTCTCGGAGCGTCCGGCGGCGGGCGTCCGGATCGGAGGCGGGCCCCATGTACCGCTCGATCTTCCTCACGCTGGCAGCGCGGCCTTGGAAGCACCAGAAATACAGGTACCGATTCCCACGGATCTCCTTCTCGACGAAACCGCAACCCACTTTCATGGAAGACGCCACCCGACGATATGGCGTCGGAGGGCATGAAGTTATCGCAGTACTGAGTTGCCTTCCTTGATACGATCTCGGGTTCGGCGAACGCTTCCGTGCCGCGGCAGTGGCCGCCGGCGACCTTCCGCGGGCGACGCCGTCCGCCCGCAACGTTCATTACGCTTCGGACGGCTCCTTCGGCGGGATCCCATGGACGAGGACGGGCCTTTTTTCGAGGACTTCCGGGTCGGGGCGCAGGTCCGGAGCAAGGTCGGGCGGACCGTCACGGAGACGGACAACGTCTGGTTCACGCTCCTGACCGGGAACGCGAATCAGATCCACTTCAACGAGGATTACACGCGGCGCACCTTTCCCGGGGAGCCGTTCCGCGGGCGGCGGGTCGTGAACGGCTTCCTGACCATCGCGATCGCGGCGGGCCTCCTTGTCGACGTGACGAGTCGCAACGGGTTCCAGGTCGGTTTGGACAACGTCCGATTCTCCCGGCCGGTCTTCCACGGGGACACGCTCTACTCGGAGGCGGAAGTCACGGAGGTCCGGGAATCCCGGAGTCGTCCCGGGTTCGGCCTCGTCAAGCTACGGACGCGCGGGCTCAACGAGCGAGGCGAGTCGGTCGTCGAGTTCGATCGCGTCTTCATGGTGCGGAAGAAGGGGGAGGCGTGGCATGGCGCTCGCGCCGAGTGAGACGCAACGGCTCATGCTGTCCACGGTCGCGCGGCTGATGGACCGCTTTCCGCCGGACTACTGGAAGGGCCTCGAGGACCGTGAGTCCTACCCGGAGGCGTTCGTCGCGGAGTTGGAGGCCCAAGGCTTCGGAGGGCTCCTGATTCCCTCGGAGTACGGAGGTGCCGACGGCTCTCTGTCCGATGCGGCCCTCGTCCTCGAGGAGATCCACGCTCGCGGCGGCAACGCCCAGCCGTTCCACGGGCAATTCTACCTGTCGTTCCTCGTCTCGCGGTTCGCCTCCGACGCGATCCGGCGGAAGTACCTTCCGGACCTCGCCCAGGGCAAGCTGCGGATGCAGAGTTTCGCCCTCACGGAGCCGGACGCGGGATCCGACCTCGCGCGGATCGCGACCGTCGCGAAACGAGACGGCGACCGCTATCGGATCCAAGGGCACAAGGTCTTCATCTCCCGCGTGGAGCAGAGCGACCTCATGGTGCTCGTGGCACGCACCTCCCCGCTCGAGGAGGGCGCGAAGCGCACGGAGGGGCTGAGCCTCTTCCTCGTCGACCTTCGGGAGGCCAAGGGGATCGAGCGCACCCGCATCCGCACGATG
>DASPZJ010000090.1:0-5148 GCA_035636315.1 Thermoplasmata archaeon | reverse complement strand
CCACCGGTTCCGCGGCCGGTCCACGCTCGTCGCGAGCCGCGAGTCTGCGAGGAGGTCCTTGGTCCCGCCGTTCGCGGAGGCCTTCGGCGCCGTCCGAGGGCCGCAGTAGTGATGGATGACGAGCGGCGAGAGGTAGAACGGCACGAGCCAGAGCAGGTTGTAGTAGAGCCCGACGGGGTTGATGAGGAGCAGGCCGACGCTCAGGAGGCCGATCATCGCGACCGTGCCGCGTCCCATGTGCAGGATCTCGCGCATCGTCATGGGCGGCTCGTCCTTCGGCGTCACGGGGAAGCGCCGCTTGCGGTCGACGAGGTACATGATCATCGAGCGGACCTCGTGCGGGAGCATGATCGCGCCGACCGCGCGGCTCAGATTCCGCGCGCGGTAAAAGTCGACGAACCGGAGGCGCACCTGGAGGATCTTCGCGAGCGTGAAGACGGAGGTGACCGCGCTCAACAGGATGATGAACCGGAACAGAGGGATCGACCAGATGTACTCGATCGGTGCGGAGACGAGGTTCTGCCCGAACGCGAGAAACTGGTTGAACGACGAATACCGGCCGAACACCGCGATCAGGATCGCGGCGAAAATCGCCACGTAGGCGAGGTGGCCGAACGGGATCATGAGGAGGACGATCTTCTTGGAGAGCGAGATCTTCGCGGGAGGCACGAAGGAGAAGAACTCCATCGATCCCCGCGTCCACTTGTTCTGCCTCTTGATGAATCCGCGGACGTTCTCCGGCATCGCTTCCCACGAATGCAATGGGACGAAGGCGCTCCCGTATCCGGCGTTCGCGAGCCGGATCGCCGTCGCGAAGTCCTCGGACACGTAGCGCTCGTCGAACCCGCCGACCTCGATCACAGGCGCGGTCCGCAGGAGTACGTTGTGGCCGTAGCACACGACGGTCCCGAGGTAGCCGGCGAGCTTCCGCTCCCACTCGTCCCGGCTCAGGACGTGCGCCGGCGCGAGTGCGCCGGGAAAAGGCCGGTCCGTGTTCCAGATGTTCACCATGCCCTGGAAGATCGCCAGGTCCGCGTTGTCCGGATGCTCCGCGTACCGAAGCGCGCGTTCGACCCAGTCCGGCGGCAGGGCCGAGTCGGCGTCGAGGAGCACGAAGTAGTCGTATGCGCTGCCGCGCTCCCGTAGCCACGCGTTGATCGCGCCGGCCTTGAACGCCTTCCGGTTCGGGCGGTGCAGGATCCGGAAGTGCATGTCCGCGGCAAGGTGCTCGACGATCGCCCGCTTCTCCGGGTCCGAGGAGTCGTCGAGCACGAAGACGTCGCACGGATACGTTTGGCGGATCGCGCGGACGCACTCCGGAACGACGTCGTTCATCGTGGCGTAGAGAATCGCGACCTTCGGCTGACGCGGGAGGCGCTCGAGGGATGGGAGCTCGTACGGCGACAGGAAGAGCGAGAGGAGGCGCTTCGTGAAGACGAACGCGAAACTGAACAGGAAGACGACCATCAGCGCGAACTGCGCCAGGCTGACGTGCAGGTACCAGTTCACCGCGATCGCGCCGAACGCCGCCACGGTGCCCAGCCAGACGGCGACGACGACCCCGAAGAACCGCCGCCCCCAGCGGCGCTCCGACTCGATCCGGGCCTGTGAGATGCTCAGTCCTCCGCGGTTCCGGGCGGGCCTATCCGCACGCCCTCGGTATATCCCTGATGGGACACCCATCGAATGGATAGTAACTAGCCCGATAGTAATGTCGCGACGCCCCCGGGCCGGCGGTTGAGTCCAGGGCCGATCGCTGCTACACACCCGGACGCAACGGGCCCTCAGGGTCTTGTGGCCCCGCCGGAGGCACGGGAGGCTCGACCGCGGGCGGCTCCACGGGCGGCTCGGCGGGCGGCCGTCGTCCTCGGGCGCGGAGGACGAGGACCGCCACGACCACGGCCACGGCGGCACCGGCCACGATTCCGCCGAAGACGAGGATCGGCAACCCGAGGATCCCCGTCGGGTTCGGGGCGAGGGTGATCTCGAAGCCCGCGAGCATGCGCTCGAACGTCGCGTTCAGGATCACGAAGTTCGCGTCGCCGGCGGTAAGGAGGAGGAACCACGATCGCGTGTGCGCTTCGCTCACGACGTACGCGACCTTCTGGACGACCGGGAGGCCGGTGTACCGGATCACGAACGACACCGCGGAATGGTTCGCGATCGTCCGGAAGTCGGGCGCGCCATCCAGGTAGGCGTTCGGCAGCGGGATCCGAATCTGGGCGAGGGTCTCCGTCACGAAGCGATCCAGGTAGTCGTGCGTCTCCCGCACGGTGGGGTCGCGGTCCGTGTCGACGAGGATCGATGCCGGGAGGCCTCCCACGCTCCCGCTCATCATGAGCTCCGTCACGTTGGAACCCTGGGTCACGTTCACCTGACGGGTCCAGCCGACCGGCACCGGCAGGCGGAATCCCGCGGGGTGCTCGTAGAGCTCGAGGGGGAGGATGGGGATCGGGACGATCGCCAGCGTCATCGTCATCGACGCGGTCGCATGCCGGACGTCGGTGACCGTCAGCGTCACCGTGTACAGGCGCTCCGCCGCGTACGCATGGATGGCGTCGGGCACGGAGAGGGTCGCTGTCGCCCCGTCCCCGAAATCCCATCCGTACGTGAGGGGCCATCCCTCGGGGTCGTACGAGTCGACCGCGACGAACGAAAGGGGCTGTCCCGGATACGGGTAGGGAGCCTCGACGTAGAAGGAGGCGACCGGCGGCGCGTTCGTCGGGTTCACGGGGACGAGCGGATAACGGTCCTCGGCGTTCGCCCCGAGCACGTACGGCGTGTCGCCGAGACCGTCGGAACCGGGGCACACGTCTTGGGCGGGGCCGCCGCAATCGTCCCACCCGGTGTAGTCGGACCAGAAGTTCCCGCCGCTCGGGTAGCCGTCGTCCCAGGTCGATGTCGACGCGCCATCGGCGTCGGCGGACCTCGCATTTTGCCAGAACGAGTTGTGCCACACGCGGACGCCCGTCGAGCCGGCGACGTCGATCCCGTTTTGGTTCGCGGAGAAGTTGTTGCCGGAGACCGTGACGCCGGACGACCCGTCGATCAAGGCGCCCGTCCCATCCCGCTCGAAGCGGTTGCCGGTGAAGGTCGCGCTCGATCGGCTCAGCCGTAGCCCGACGCCGGCGTTGTCCGAGACCACGTTCCCCGTGAGCGCCGCGCCCGAGACGAGGTCGAGCACGATCCCGTCGTTCGCGGTGCCCTGGACCGTGCTCGCGTCGACGTCCAGGCCGACGACGGAGGAGGCGCGCACGCCCGCCGAGGTGCTCCCGACGACGCTCGTGCGGGCGATGCGGACGTTCGACGCATTGTGGATCGACACCCCGGCCGCGGCGTCGTCCGCGAAGGCGCTGTCCCGCACCTCGACGCGATCCGAGAAGGCGATCTCGACGCCGACCCCGGCCCGCACGATCGTCAGGTTCGCGAGCGTCGCGCCCGTGCAGTTCGCGACGATCACCTGGCCGACCGACACGCCGTCGATCGTGAGGCCGGAGCACGCGTGCGCATACACGACGGGGAGGCCGTTCACCTGGTTGTCCGCGCCGATCGTGTGAGAGTCGAACTCCGAGACGACGGTCCCGTCGAGGACGAGCCCGCCGCCGCGGAGGGTGTTGCGCGCGAGGGTCACGGCCTCAGAGCCGAGAAGGTAGAGGGCGACGCCAGCGGTGACGTTCATGAGGTTGTCCGCGAGCGTGGCGGTCGAGACCGACTCCAGCTCGACCCCGCTGCCGTCGAACGAGAGGTTGTTGGACGCGATCGTCAAGGAGGTCGAGAGGACCGCCCAGACCGCGGTCGGTGCGAGCGTCACCTCGTTCCCCTCGACCCGGGCGTCGCGCGCGCCGTCCAGATGGATGCCGACGGACGACGGGGTGCGAATCGTGTTGTTCGCGACCCGTGCGGCGATCGTGTCGTAGACCTGGATCGACTCTTGGCCCTCCGAGAGGACGTTGCCGAGGATGAGGACGCTCGAGGAGCCGACGGCGGTGATCCCGGTCGCCGTCCGGGAAAAGGTGTCGTTCCCAACGACGATGCGTTGCGAGGATAGCAGGTAGATCCCGGTGCCGAAGCTGTCCACACCGCTGCGTTCGATCCACGCGCCGTTCGTCGACTCGAGAACGACGGCCTGCGCGTCGTTCAGGAAGCTGACGTTGAAAACACGGAGGTCCGAGGCGACGGAGGCGTGGAGGCCGATGAGCTGCGTCTGGAGACCGGAATCCTCGATCCGGGCGTGTGGGACGTTGTACAGGTCGACGCCGTTATGGGTCTGGTCGCCGGCCGTCTGGACGTCGCGGATTGTGAAATACGCCGTCGTGTCGCGAACGGCAATGGCCGTCGCGGACACGGACCAGATGTCCCAACCCGAAATCACATACGGATCCGCGGGCGTCCCGGTGCCGCCCGTGACGCCGTTCGAGGCGTTGAACGCGGCATCCCCCTCGATCAGGATGGGGTCGTGCGAGGTGCGCGTGGGGCGAACCGAGTTCGCTGGCGTCGCCGCCGCGGGGGGGCCCGTCGCAATCGGGAGGACCAGACCGGCCGAGGTCAGGGCCGCGAAGACCAAGAAAGCGGAGACCTTCGACGGGCTCGCCGCGAGTCCCTCCACAATGCAAAAAGGGGGGACGGGTCTTATACGTTCGGGTTGGCGCGACGGATGGCGGGCCAAGCGGAACCGCAGGTGGATCTCCAATCCCGAGCCGGGGGGAGTCGAATCGCTTCATTCCCATCCTAAACGATGAATGCGCAGCCGCTCATGTACGCGCGCGGCGAGCGTGGCCCTTCGGTTCACGTTGCGGGATAGAGGATCCCCGCCTTCGGCACCAGCTTGTGCTCGACGGGGTCCACGGCAAATCCGAGGATCTCAAGGGTCGTGAGCCCTACGAGGTTCCGGTCGCCCAGGATCACGGGGACCCGGAAGCTCTGCCCCTCGATCTCGAGGAGGGCGAGGCCGACCGGGAACTCGATCGTGCCTCCGACGACCGCGAACCGGGTGCGCCGCTCGGGCGGGATGCCCAGGCGGTCCGCGATCGTCCGGTCCACCATGGAGTGGGTCGCGCCCGTGTCAACGAGCACCCGTTCGAGTTCCACGGAGCCCCGCGGGCCATGAACGCGCATCCGTGCGTAGACTTCGCCCACGTGCGTGGCCAT
>DASPZJ010000089.1:0-1526 GCA_035636315.1 Thermoplasmata archaeon | reverse complement strand
AGGGTCACGGCCTCAGAGCCGAGAAGGTAGAGGGCGACGCCGCTCGCGACGTCCATGAGGTTGTCCGCCACCGTGGCGGTCGAGACCGACTCCAGCTCGACGCCGCTGCCGTCAAACGAGAGGTTGTTGGACGCGATTGTCAAGGAGGTCGAGAGGACCGCCCAGACCGCGGTCGGTGCGAGTGTCACCTCGTTCCCCTCGACCCGGGCGGCGCGCGCGCCGTCGAGATGGATGCCGACGGACGACGGGGTGCGGATCGTGTTGTTCGCGACCCGTGCGGCGATCGTGTCGTAGACCTGGATCGACTCTTGGCCCTCCGAGAGGAGGTTGCCGAGGATGAGGACGCTCGAGGAATCGACCGCGGTGATCCCGAACGCCGTCCGGGAAAACGTGTCGTTTCCAACGACGATGCCTTCCGAGGATCGCAGGAAGATCCCGGATCCGAAGCTGTCCACCAGGCTGCTTTCGACCCACGCGGCGCTCGTCGACTCGAGGATCACTGCCCAATCCAGGTTGTTCGGGAAGCTGACGTTGAAGAGATGGAGGTCCGCCGCGAGGATCGCGTGGAGTCCCTCGGAGTTCGCCTGGAGGCTCGAATTCTCGACGCGCGCATGGAGGACGTTGTACAGATCGACTCCGTCGTACGGCCAGCCGCCAACCTCTTGGACGTCCCGGATCACGAAGTAGGCGGTCGTGTTGCGAACGGCAATGGCCGTCGCGGACACGGAGTAGATGGCCCAACCCGAAATCACATACGGATCCGCGGGCGTCCCGGTGCCGCCCGTGACCCCGTTCGAGGCGTTGAACGCGGCATCCCCCTCGATCAGGATGGGGTCGTGCGACGCGCGCGCGGGGGGGACCGGATATGCCGGCGTCGCCGCCGCGGGGGGGCCCGTCGCAATCAGGGGGACCAGACCGGCCGAGGTCAGGGCCGCGAGGGCGATGAAAACGAGGACCTTCGATGGGCTCGCCTCGACTCCCCCCGCGATGCGATGGCGGCGACGGGCTTATACGTTCGGGTTGGCGCGACGGATGGCGGGCTAAGCGGAACCGCAGGTGGATCTCCAGAACCGAGCCGGGGAGAGTCGAGTCGCTTCGAGCTCATCCTCAACGATGCATGCGCAGCCGCTCGTGTGCGCGCGCGGCGAGCGTGGCCCTTGGGTTCACGCCGCGGGATAGAGGACGCCGGCCTTCGGAATCAGCTTGTTCTCGACGGGGTCCAAGGCGAATCCGAGGATCTCGAGCGTCGTGAGCCCTACCAAATTCCGGTCGCCCAGGATCACGGGGACCCGGAAGCTCTGCCCCTCGATCTCGAGGAGGGCGAGGCCGACGGGGAACTCGATCGTGCCTCCCACGACGGAGAACCGGGTGCGCCGCTCGGGCGAGATGCCCAGGCGGTCCGCGATCGTCCGGTCCACCATGGAGTGGGTCGCGCCCGTGTCAACGAGCACCCGTTCGAGTTCCACGGAGCCCCGCGGGCCATGAACGCGCATCCGTGCGTAGACTTCGCCCACGTGCGTGGCCAT
>DASPZJ010000088.1:0-11104 GCA_035636315.1 Thermoplasmata archaeon | reverse complement strand
GTCGACTGCCCGAATCCCGCCTGCGTCATCGCATTCACAATCTCGTAGGTCAACGTGCCACTCCGCGATATCACGCCGGCGTCCCCCGTCTTGAAGATGTGATTCGGCATGATGCCCATCTTCGCTTGGCCGGGCGTGGTGATGCCGGGGCAGTTCGGGCCGATGATCGTACATTCGCGGCTGCGCGCGTAGGGCATCAACTCGAGGCAGTCGTGGAACGGAATCCGCTCCGTGATGATGACGACGAGCCTGAGTCCCGCCTCGATCGCCTCGATGGCGGCGTCTTTCGAATACGGCGCCGGGACGAAGATGATCGAGGCGTTCGCCTTGCGACGTCGGACCGCCTCCCTCACGCTGTCGTACACGGGGACACCTTCGACCGTCGCGCCCCCCTTGCCGGGCGTGACACCCGCCACGACCTTCGTGCCGAACTCGAGCATCGCATGAGTGTGGAACTGGCCCTGGTGGCCCGTGATCCCCTGGACGACGACGCGGCTCTTCGCGGTGAGGAGGACGGCCGTCTCAGGCGCCCCCCGACTTCACCTTGACTGCGAGTTCGGCGGCTTCCTCCATGGTCTCCGTGGCGTACATGCCGATCGACCGCAGGATCTCCTTCGCGCGGTCTTCGTTGACGCCCTTGATTCGAGCGACGACGGGGATGCGCGTGTGCATGTCTTCGAGGGCCCCCTCCACGCCCAGCGCGACCGTGTCCGCCTTCGTGATCCCGCCGAAGATGTTCAGCAAGATGACGGACGGATTCGCTTTGATCAGGATCTCGAACGCCTGCTTCACCTTCTCCGGGTCGTCCGTGCCGCCGAGGTCGAGGAACGTTCCGCCCCGGCCTCCTTTGAGGTTCAGGACGTCGAGCGTCGCCATCGTAAGACCTGCGCCGTTGGCAATCACGCCGATGTCGCCATCGAGCTGGATGAACGTGATGCCCTTCTCGTGGGCTTCCTGCTCCAGCGGCGTCCGATCTTGGTCCAAGTTCGCATACTCCGGGTGGCGGTATTCTGCGTTGTCGTCGATGACGAGCTTCGCGTCGCCGGCGATCACCCGGCCGTCGCGCGTGACCGCGAGCGGGTTGATCTCCACAAGTTCCGCGTCCTCCTTCCGGAACAGATCGTACGACCTTCGCGCGATGTCCGCGACTTGGTCGCCGGCGTCCTTCGGCAGGCCAAGGAACGAGAGCATCGTCCTCAGGACATACGGCTGGAGGCCCGCCATCGTCGGCACGTGCTCCATGAAAATCTGGTTGTGGGGTACCGCCTCGATCTCCATCCCGCCGGTCGCGCTCACCATCAGGAGGGGCTCTCGGGCGGAGCGGTCGATCGTCAGTCCGACGTAGAGTTCCTTCGAGATGTCGAGCCGCTCCTCGAGGTAGACCTGCTTGACCCGGTATCCATGGATGTCCATGCCGAGGATCTGGCGCGAGACCGCGCGGGCTTCATCCAGGGAGTCGGCGGCTTTGATGCCTCCCGCTTTGCCCCGGCCCCCGACGAGGACCTGGGCCTTCACCATACACGGGAGCGGCGGATCGGAGATGTCCTCGGCGTTCGAGGCGACGACGCCTCGGGGAACCGGAATGCCGTAGCGGGCGAAGATCTCCTTCGCCTTGTACTCGAGAAACTTCATGCCGGCGCGCCGCGGATGCGCCCCGGGGCGTTAAGGTTTGCCCGTGAGAGATCGCACCGATGCGCCCGAGTCCTGGATCGGCGTCCCGGTCGTCGTCACGAGGTCGCGGAACGCCTTCATGATTCGCTTCGTCGTCGGACCCGGCTTCCCATCGCCGATCGCCCGGCCATCGAGCTCGACGACGGGGCCGATCTCCGCCGCCGTCCCCGTGATGAACGCCTCGTCGGAGGCCCAGACGTCGTAGAGGGTGAAGAGCCTCTCTTCCGGCTTCAGGCCCAGTTGCGGCGCTATCTCGAGCACCGTCTCCCGCGTCACACCCGGGAGGTTCGTCGACGAGAACGGGGTCGTGACCGTCGAGTTGCGGACGATGAAGAAGTTGTCCGCCGTCGCTTCGGACACGTAGCCGTGGATGTCGAGCATGAGCGCCTCGTCGGCGCCGTACTGGTTCGCCTCGACCCGGGCCATGATGTTGTTCAGATAATTCAGGGACTTGATCGACGGGCTGAGGCTCTGCGGCGGGACCCGACGGTACGACGACGTCACGACCTTCATGCCCCGGTCGTACACCTTGCCGTACAGCGAGATTTGCGGCTGCGCGATGATCACGACGCTGGGCCCAGTCTTGCACTTCCTCGGGTCGAGGCCGAGGTCGCCCTTTCCCCGCGTGATGACGGGCCGAATGTATCCCTCTCGGATGTCGTTCCTCCGGCACGTCTCCAGGATGAGGTTCGCCATCTCTTCCTTTGTGTGCGGGATCTTCAGGTCGATCGCTTTCGCGGAGTGGAAGAGCCTCTCCAGATGCCGCTCGAGCTTGAAGATCCGTCCGTTGTACGCCCGGATCCCCTCGAAGACGCCATCGCCGTACAGGAGGCCGTGGTCGAAAACGCTGACCTTCGCCTCGGATTGCGGATAGAACTTACCGTCAACGTAGACGCTCAGTTCCATCGCGGAGCCCCCGGACATGCACGTATCACGGCCATCGGTAAAAGACTTTGTTCCCTCGTTTCGCGGAGTCGACTGTCACCGGAACTTCTCTCCCGTGAGCCGCTCGAACAAGCCCACATACAGGGCCGTCACGCGCTCCGTCACGTCCGCGGGGAGCGGGGGGATTTCCGGTTCCGGCTTGTGGGCCGCGCGTGCCTCGATGAGGGCCCGGTGGTAGCCGATTTGGCGGTAGTACTGTCGGACGAATTCCTTGCTCAGTTCGATCCGCTCGCCTTTCTCATACGCGTCGAGATCCCAGAACCGGTCTTCGTCCGCCGTGCCGAACGTGTCGACGAGCATCAGCCGTCGGTCGCCGTCCATCGCGAACTCCTTCTTCCCGTCGACGTGGATGAGCCCGTGCTTCTTGACGTCGGCGTTGAGTCGTTCGTCGATCCGGAGGACGGCGTCCACCAACGCTTCGTACTCGGAGGGAGTAAGCTTCGAGATGGCGAGCGCTTCCTGGGTCGTGAGCTCACGATCCACCTTTTCGAGTTTCGTCGTGACTTCGACGAACGGCTGGGGCAGCGGGTCCCCGTACGCGGGCACGTGTCCCCGCGAGAAACCGAGGTGCTCGGGGTGGACCTTCCCCTCCTTGATCCGATCGTGCAACGAGCCGGCGACGTAGTAGCGCGCGATGACCTCGAGGGGGATGAGGAAGTTCGTCGTCCGGGAAGTTATCCGGTCGTAGTCCGGGATCACCTGGACGCGGCGGACGCGCATCCGATTTCCACCGTTGAGACGGAGGAAGTGCGTGCGGATGCCCAGCCCATCCACCACCGCGAACCAATGCGCGGCGGTGCGGCACAGCGTCTCGCCCTTGTGCGGGACGAGCGTCGGGATGACCTTGTCGAAGACGCTGATCTGGTCCGTGAAGACGAACTCGAGTTCGTCGTCCGAGACCTCGTAGACCTCCTTCACCTTGCCCTTCCGGAGGAACCTCACGGCCTTCCCGCCGGAGTCCGGAGGACCGGTAGTCCTCTTAGGGATTTGGGTAGCCGGAGTACTCGATGCGCTCCGCGACCTCGCGGGCGAGCTCCGGCCCGAAATGCTTCGTGAGCAGGTGGAGCCCGAGGTCGATCGACGCGGTGACCCCTCCGGCCGTCGTGATGAGCCCGTCCTCGACGACGCGCCCCTCGACGACGTCGGCGACGGTTCGGAGCTCGTCCATCGCGCTGCGGTGCGTCGTGGCCTTCCGGCCTGCGAGGAGTCCCGCCGCCTTCAGGATCAGGGCGCCCGTGCACACGCTCGCCACGGGCTTCTCCGTGCCGAAGTCCAGGAGCGCCTTCAGCGCCTCCTCGTCCTTCACGAATTCCTCGCGGCCCGGTCCGCCCGGGACGATCACGAGGTCCAGATCCGTGAGCTCCCGCCGGACCTCGTGGGCCAGGAACTTCATCCCGAGGGCGCCTGCGATCTCCTCCTTGATGGCCCGGAATCGGACCGTCAGGTCGAGCCGCGGATGGATCTGCTTCGCCTTCGCGAGGACCTCGTACACGCCGACCGCGTCGAGTTCCTCGACGCCGTCGAAGAGCAAGATGCCCACGCGCACGGCGCCGGGGTTGTCGGCCACGGGCTTAAGGGTTCCGTTCGCACCGGCGGGTCGATCCGAGCCCGGAAATCAGAAGACTTCCATGTCGCCGTGGACTTCGATTCCCTGGTCCGTGATGCTGTACGGCTTCACGGAGCGCGGATGCTTGAGGCGCCGCATCTTGATCACCTGGATCACGAGTTGGACGTCCCCGTTCTCCCGCTCGTTGAAGCGCAGGCCGATCACGCCGTCGCTGACGTACTCGACGAGGCCGTCGCGGCTCGACCGCGCGTTGTCGTCCTTCACCTCCGCCGTGAAGACGCACGTGGCGCCCGTCGACTTTAGTTGCTTGCACAGGGAGAACAGCTTCTCCCGCCGCTCCGTGTCGTCCGCGAAGAGCATGTTCAGCAGGCTGATCGAGTCGACCGCCACGCGCGACGCCCCGGACCGTTTGATGAAATCCGGAAGCTCCGACTTGATCCGTGTGACGGTCGTCTTTGCGTCCGCGGGTTCGAGCTTGACGATGTGCAGCTTCTTCTCCTTCAGATAGGGCTTCAGATCCCAACCGAACGAGGCTGCGTTCGCGATGACCGACTCGACGTCCTCCTCGAGGGAGATGAAGATCCCCTTCTCGCCGTTAATCAGTCCCTGCATGAGGAACTGCAGCGCGAAGGTCGTCTTGCCGGTGCCGAACGACCCCATGACCGTGATGATGTGTCCCGCCGGCACCCCTCGGCCGAGCATCTCGTCGAGGCCGTCGATCCCCGTGAGGACGAATCCTTCCGCCGCCGCATCCGTGCCGTCCGTCGACCTCTCAGGCTCCGTCTCCGTTTCGGTCAGGCAATCACCTCAGGAAATTCGCTCCATGTACACGACGACGAGGCCGTTGTTCGCCGAGACCATCGTCGGGAATCGAGCGATCTTGTCTCGCGGCAGATGGGGCAGGACCCCGGTGAACTTCTCGAGGTACATGTAGCGCTGACGGGTGCTCGACCTCGAGGACGTCCGCCATTCGAAGACGAGGCAGCCGTCCGTGCTGTCCATCAGCAGCTGCTCGTGGCGGTGCTCAAGGATGCCTCGCGTCAGCATGAGGTACACGAGCCCGTTCCACTGTTTCGCGGCGCGCTGCATCCCCTTGATGGTCGTGACGAGGTCCCGAACCTCCACGAGGTCCGAGATCGCGAGGTCCGTCAGCGAGTCGATCACGACGATCGAGTCGCGCGCGTTCTCGTCTAGGAACGTCACGAGCTCTTCGAGGAGACTCGAGGAGGAGGGAAGATCGAAGAGGTCGTCCTGGCGAGTCCAGGAGGTGGGCACGAGGCTGTGCCGAAAGTACATGCTCGAGAAGTCTTTGAAGACGGTCCGGTCCCGGAACGCGCGATAATAATCTCCGTTGAAGGACGTCGCGAGTTCCTGGAGGATGATTTCTTTCGAGCGGGAGAAGGTCACATAACAGACCTGCGAGGGCAGGTCCGAATCGTCACAGTGGTCTCCGAGATAATAGCGCCGCGACTCGGGCCGCTCGTTCACCAGGGCGACCTTCGAACCCGCTGTGTAGATGTACTCCTGCATGCCCGCGCCGATGTCGCCCCAGAGGAGGATCGTGGAGCCGCTCGGGAAACCGCCATCGACGATGCTGTCCAGGTCGGCGATTCCGGTGGGCACCTTCCGGACCCGCGTCGGCTCGAGCGGTTCCGGGAGAGCGTCGACGCTCAGGTAAATGCTCTCGCGGGGTAGAGCCATCCCAATCCCGCGGTCAATCCCGCCCGAGCGCATAAAGCACTTTTGTAAAGACATCGGGGATTCGGATGGGCCCGAATCAGATGGGCGCGTCTCCGTCCGGGGCCGCTCATTTCTATAGCAATCATCCAATAATATCCGTGCCTCGCGCGTGCGCGCGATGGCGTGGTTTGACCCCGCCCCGTCGCCCGCGCCGATCGATGCACATCCGACCTCGAACACGGACGCCCGCGAGGTCGGCTAATTTCGCCCCCCTTTGTCAAGACACGTTCATTTCGTTATCATTCCGTGACAGCCACACCGGCACGTTGAAAAGGGCCACACACGCTGGCGAGCCGGTCCGGAGGGACTCCTTGCCCGCCGTGCGAAATCCCCTCATTGGATTCGGCCTGACGACGGCCGCCTCCCTCATACTCTCCTTCGTCATCAGCGTCCCCGTGCTCTTCTTGCCTGACGTCGCGCTACTCCTGTTCTACCTGCCCTTCGCTCTGTTCGGCGCGGGCGTGCTCGCCGGCCGCACGACCTTCCTCGGTTCGATCGGATTCATCGGCGGGTCGATCGGCGGCTTCATCGGCGTGTACCTGTTCCAAGTGTTCCTGGTGCCCGGCGGCTGGCCGCTATGGCCCCTCGATTGGGAGATCCTCCTGACCCTCGCATTCGGGGCGGCGTGCGGCCTCGGCGGCTTCGCGAGCGGCAAGCTCGGCTTGCGCCGGATCGAACGCATGACGGAGAACGCCCCGAAGATGCGTCGGTGCCTCAAATGCGGCGCGAAGGTCGGCATCGCCGCGCGCAAGTGCTGGTCCTGCCGGTCGTATCTTCCGCCGACGTAGCCGTCCCGGGCCGCCCGGAACCGCGGAACGGGCCCGATGTTCCCCGACAGTAATCCCTCAGATTTTCTTCATCCGGCCAAGGATTGGCTCGTAGATGAGTCCCTTGTCCAGGAGCGAGTTGATCGATTCCTCGAGGGAATCTTTCGTCACGCCCTTCGCAGAAGCGGCCGCCAAGATGCCCTCCCAGGGAGCGCCCTTGCCGTCCTTGTCGAGGTCCGCGACAATCGTCAGGACCGCTTCCTCGGCCGCGTCGGGCTCCTTCGTGGGTTCCTCGGCAGGTGCGGCCGGCTGCGCGGGCTCGCCCGCCTCCGCGGCCTCCCGGTATTCCGGCAGCAGGTACCGCAAGCCTTCCGCGAGCATCGCCGTGTAGCGGGAGAGGTCCACCTTGCCGTAGTGGTTCACCGCCTGGACGATCCCGTCCGCGACGGCCTCCTTCACGCCGACCTTCACGAGCCCCTCCTTCGTCAGCGGGTCCATCTTCACCGCCTCGCCCATGGCATCGAGGCGTTTCCGCAGCGAACGGCACGCCTCGAGGATCCAGTAATCGCGGACGGACTCGTCGACCTCTTTGATTGTCTCCGGCCGGATGGAGGTGTACACCGCGCCCGACTCGGGCGAGTATACGCGGCTCTTGCCCACGATCGCGCCGAAGACGGGCGGCTTGAGCTTTGCCAGGGATGCAGCGGCCTCTGGCTGGTACTGGCCCGCGTAGACGTTGAACGTCCCGGTCGGATCCGAGACGCGCGCGCGCCACATCGGTTGCATGTCGCTCCCGACGTTTTCGACGTCCGTGATCACGCCGACGACGAAGATGCGGTTCACCTTCGCGCCGAGCGGCGTGACGACGTACGAGGGCGCGCGGTCCCCGCCGCCTTCGACCTCGAGGTTCGCGTCGTTGTACTCCGAGGCGAAGAGCCGCCAGGCGAGCTCGCGCATCATGCGGGACCCTCCAGGCCCTCGAGCATCTCCCGCGCCTCCGCCTGCACGTCGACCTTGAGGATCTTCGCCGACTCCACGATCATCATGAGGCCGTAGTCGTCCGAGGTCACGTTCCCGCGCACCTCGACCGGTTGGGCGACGATGACGTCCGCGAGCTCGTCCCGCACGACGTCCGTCGACATCGCCTCCTTCGCCTGGGCGATGCACGCGTCGAGGGTCTTGTCCAACAGGGCCTCCGTCAGCTCTCGGTCGAAGACCGCCGTCAAGGCGCCGGAGCCGTCATCGAGGACCGCCTTCACGCGCAGGTCCGGCTCGCCTTTCACCTCGCCGTGGATGCGACACGCGCCTTTCCGCAGCACACGCCGGCACTCCGGGCACCGGTACACGAGCCCCGACCCTTCGCGGAGATCGATCAGGATCCCTCGCACGGTGACGTCGGCCCCGCCCCCGCGCTCCGCGAGGTCTTCGATCCACATCCGCGGGCTGAGGCTCAGCTGCGACGTTGGCGGCAGGAGGTCCGCCTTGAGCCGCGTGATCGTCGCGCGTTCGTCGAAGCTGACCTGCGGGATCCCCCGCCACGACTTCACGTACGCGCCTTCGATCCGCAGCACCTCGTCCTCCTTCAGGCCGAAGTCCTTCCACGCGCTGAACTGCGTCTTGCCCGTCTCGTCCGCCAGGACGCCCGAGAAGACGGCCTTCGGCGCGCCGTCCACCTCGACCTCGCGCCTCTCGACGGAGAGGATGCGCGCGGTGACGGCGACGTTCGAGGCGCCCTCGCGGAGGTCGACCACGCGGACCGGGGTCGGCTTGCCGGCGTACGGCAGTCCCGCCGCAGGCTTGTACTCCGGCAGCGCATCCGGGGCTTCCTTCCCCACGACGGTCCGCACGCCGAAGTTGACCTGCACCTGGCCGCGATACTCCTTCGTGTACGCGTTCTGAACGCGGATTACGTCGCCCTTCGCGAGCGGCATCGGGAGCGGCTCCCACCCCGTGAAAGGCACCGTCGCGGTCGGGTCGCCGAGGATCCCGGACAGGATCCGCTTGGCCTCCTGGCCTTGCGGGGTGACCTCCTTCTCGTAGACGGCCACGACGCGTACGAGCAGGTTCACGCTCTGTTCGCCGGGACCCAGCTCCCGGATCGTCTTGCTGACGCCGACCGCAAGGCTGCCGGGGTTCCCCCCGTGCTTCTTGACGATCGACCGCTTCGCGGTGTCCAGCGAAACGCGGTAGACGTTCAGGTAGCTCGACAGCTCCCGCTCGATCTCTTGCTCACTCACCTTGTCTCCGAGCGCCCGGGTGATGTCATGGACATGGGGCGCCAGTTCCTCCTTCACAGAAGTCACGTTCCTGAGGCGTGTCTGTTTCTCGCCTCGCCGCATCGTAGGAAGCTGTCCTATATAGGGATTCGGCCGGGGTCCGCGAAAGTACCACGTCCGTGCACAAACTTCATTCCCGCCGGCTCGCTTGGCGAGGCCCGTGGACACGGACGAGATGCTTCGCGCGGTCATCGAGTTCCTCCGGACTTGGCGGGAGCAAGCTCCGGCGAAGGTCCGAACCTCGTGGGGCATAATCTACCGAGATGATCGGTTTCCTTTGATCTATCAAGCGAACCTCGGGTGGGTGATGACCCTTCCGAAAGAAGGTCCGAAGAAGATCATCGAGGATCTCGCGGACTCGTTCCAAGGTTCGGCGGTCCCGCATCAGGCGGTCCTGTTCGAGGACGCCCAGGAGGCCTTCTCTGCTCAGGAGGAGTTCGCTCGCCTCGGATTCCGCCCGACCGCGGAGCTCGCCTTGGCGAAAGTCGGGCTGCCGGACTGCATCGTGAACCCGGAGCTGGCGGTACGCCCCGTCGCGGAGGAGCCCATTGAGGATGACTTTCGATTCGTCATGACCGCGACTGAGACAAGCTCCGGCCATTCCCCCGCCGTCATCGATCAGATGTGGGGCGTCTGGCGGGAACGGTCTCGCCTCGTGGGAATGCAGCCCTACGTGGCATACTTGAACGGCACGCCTGTGGGGACAGTCAGCGTGTGGCCGCGCGGGGTCTTCGCCTGGATCGACGACGTCGCGACCCGCCCGGAATTCCGGATGCGGGGCGTCGGGCGGACGATGATTTTCGAGGCATGCAAGCGGGCCATCGAGGCGCGGTGCGAGTGGGTCGTCTTGATCTCTGATTTGTTCGACACCCCGCAGGCGATGTACAAAACGCTGGGGTTCGAGCCGATCGGCGAGGTCCGCGGGTTCCTGCGGGAGTGATTCGTGGGCCGAATCCTTTTACGCAGTGGGCCCGATGGCGGCGCCCGTGGACCTGGGGATTCGGGGAAAGGTCGCGCTCGTCGCGGCCGCGAGCCAGGGAATGGGGCGCGCGACGGCGCTCGCCCTCGGACGCGAAGGCGCCAAGGTTGCGATTTGCGCGCGGAACGAAGCACCGCTCGAAGCGACCGCGAAGGCGATTCGCAACGAGACCGGCGCGGAGGTCCTCTCCGTCGCCGCGGACGTCGCGCGAGCGGATGGAGTGCAGGGCTTCGTCGAACGAGCAATCTCGGCTTTCGGCGGCGTTGACCTCCTTGTCCCGAACGCCGGGGGACCGCCGACCGGAAGGCTCGAGGACCTGTCGGAAGACCAATGGGCGCGGGCGTTCGATCTGACGCTCCAAAGCACCGTCCGGCTCTGCCGCGCGTGCGTGCCCTCGATGAAAGTCCGCAACGCCGGTGCCATCGTCGCGATTACTTCGATCAGCGTGAAGCAACCCCTCGAGAACCTCGTTCTCTCGAACACGATGCGTGCCGGGGTCGTCGGCCTCGTGAAGACCCTCGCGCGGGAGCTCGGCGGCCACGGGATTCGTGTGAACGCGGTCGCTCCGGGCTGGATCGCGACGGACCGGCATAAGGACCTGGCCCGGACTCGCGCGGAGCGAGAGAAGAAGACGCTCGAAGCCACACTGGCGGACGACGCGAAAGAGGTCCCGCTGGGGCGGGTCGGCCGTCCCGAGGAGGTGGCAGACCTGATTGTCTACCTGCTGTCCGAACGGGCGTCATACATCACGGGCAACATCGTGCAGATCGACGGCGGCCTCTACCGAGGCGTACACTGAACGTCAACGTCCGCGGCGGTAGCGACTGTCAGACTTGTTTCGGCTGCTTCGCCGGGATGTTCGAGCACGACCAGCAGGACCGCCGCGAGGTGCTGTTCCACGCGCGACACTGGCGGCACTGCCAGGTCTCCGAGGCGGGGGCGGTGCCGGGTCGGAGGCTGAGGCGCGTCACGGCGGCCCCGCAGGACCAGCAGACCGTCAACTCGGCCTCGTTCGTGACGCCGCAGTGCGGGCAATCCCAACTCGGGCCGAGCAGCTTCGGAAGCTTCCGCGCCCGGAGGCGCCAGTCGACCCACGCGAAGACGACGCCGCCGACGAGGAGAAGGAGGAACGCGCCGGACAGGAGGTCGTCCACGACGA
>DASPZJ010000087.1:0-8164 GCA_035636315.1 Thermoplasmata archaeon | reverse complement strand
GGATCCACCGGAACCCTTATGGCCGGCTCCCTCCGTCCGCGGCAAGCCCATGGATGGGAAGCGCGTCCTCATCACCGGCGGCGCGGGGTTCATCGGATCCCACCTCGTCGAACGGCTGAGCGGCCGCAACCTCGTCACGGTCTTCGATGACCTGTCGACCGGTTCGCTCCGAAACCTCGAGGCCGTCCCCCATGAAGTGCGCGTGAAGCGCTCGTCAGTCCTCCGTCCGAAGGTCCTCGCCACGGCGATGAAAGACCACGAGGTCGTCTACCATCTCGCCGCAAAGACGTCGGTCCCGGAAAGTGTGAAGAAACCGCAGGACTACTGGCGGACGAACGTCGAGGGCACGCTGAACGTCCTCAAGGCCGCCGTCGACGCGGGCGCGCGGCGCGTCGTGTTCGCCTCGAGCGCCGCGGTCTACGGAAACGCCGAGGGCAGCCCGACGGTCGAGACGCAGAAGCCCGCCCCCGCTTCGCCGTACGCGACGACGAAGATGGTGGGCGAGTTCGCCTGCGAAGAGATCGCATCGCTCAAGGGCATCGAGACGGTCGTCCTGCGGATCTTCAACGTGTACGGACCGCGCCAACCCACGACGTCGTCGTACGCGAGTGTCATCCCGACGTTCTGCGCCGCCATTGCGGCGAACCGGCCGATCGAGATCCATGGTGACGGCGAGCAGACGCGCGACTTCCTGTACATCGGCGATCTCGCGGAAGCCCTCGAACTCGCGGGCGACAAGGCCGTCGCGGGGCAGACCTTCAACGTCGGCTCCGGGACCGCCACGTCGATCGCACAGGTCGCGAACGTCCTCTCGGAGATCACGAACGCTCCGGTCCGCGCGCTGAGGAAGGAATCGAGGCCGGGCGATGTGCGTCACTCGCAGGCGGACATCGGGAAAGCGGCCGCGCGGCTCGGGTTCACGCCGCGCACGTCGTTGCGGGACGGCCTGGATAAGACGCTGGGGTTCTACCGCGCCGCGGCCTCCACTCCCTGATGTTCCTCAGGCGGACTCTCGCAGCCACGTCTCGAACGCGTCGAACGAGAGCGGCCGTCCGAGGAAGTCCTCGACGAGGCGGGCCGCCGGCTTCACGCTTCCGCGCGCCAGGATCGTCTCGCGATATCGTCGCGCGACCTTCGGGTCGAGGATCGAGCCGCCCTCCCGGAACTTCGAGAACAGGTCCTTCGCAATCACGAGGGACCACATGTACGTGTAATAGATCGCGGAGTAGCCGTTGAGGTGGCCGAAGTTGCATTGGAAGTGCGTGTCCGGGAACAGCGGTACGAGCGGGAACCGTCGGAAGACGTCCTGCAAGGTGCGCGTCGTGTCCCGTCCCCTCGGATCGTGGCGGTAGTATTCGAGGGAGAGCGTCGCGTAGACGAGCTGCCGCTGCACGTCGAGCGCCCGCGAGACGGCGTCGGCTCGTTTCAGCTTCGCGACGAAGTCCGGAGGCACCACCTCGCCCGTCTCGTAGTGGAAGGCGAAGCGCCCGAGCGCCTCGGGATCGCGGACCCATTCCTCGAGCATCTGGGACGGGGCCTCGATGAAATCCCACTCGAGCCCGTCGTCCGTGTTCTTCACCCACCGCCCGTGGCCCTGGAAGATCCCGTGGAGCAGGTGCCCGAACTCATGGAAGAACGTCTCGACCTCGCGATAGTCCATCAGGGCGGGGCCGTCCGCCGGATCCGGGAAGTTGCACATCAGCGCGGCTTGCGGCTGCTGCGCTCCGCGGATTCCGGTTACGAGGCCCGTGGCCGCGGCGTGGGTGTACTTGTCTTTGCGGGGATGCAGGTCGAGGTAGAACCGGCCGAGCCGCATCGAGCCTTCGTACACGTCGTACACCTCGACGGACCCGTGCCACACCGGCACGCCGGACACACGCTCGTACCGCACGCCGAACAACTCGCCGGTCAGCGCGAACAGTCCGTCGCGCACCTTCGTGAAGGCGAAGTACGGCCGCAGGAGCTTCGCGTCGAAGGCGAATCGCTCGGCGCGGACGACCTCGGAGTAGTAGTTCGGATCCCACGCGTCCAGGGCCGTGGCTCCGGGCACGTCCTGCCGCTTCCGCTCAATCAACCGCGCGACGTCCTCCTGCGCACGCGCCGCGGACTCGGCCGTGACCTTCGCCAAGAAGGCTGCGACGGCCTCCGAGGACCGCACCATCTTGTCCTGGACGATGTACTCCGCGTAGCTCTCGTACCCGAGGACCGAGGCGAGCTCGTGTCGCTTCGCGAGGAGCCGCGCGAGGACGTCGAGGTTCGCAGGGTGGCCCCGGTTCAGGTACTCGAAGAGGAGGCGCCGGCGCACGTCCGCGTTCCGCGCGTACCGGAAGACGGGGATCGAGTCGGGGTAGTTCGTCGTCAGCGTGATCTTGCCGTCGGGGCCGGGGGCGTGGCCCTCGACGAAGTCCTCCGGAACTCCGTCGAGCTCGCCCGCGGAATCGACGGTGATCGAGCGGACGTCCTCGCGGATGATCCGGTCGAAGTCCTGGCCGATTGCCGTGATCTCGTCCCGCAGCGCCTGGACCCGGGCCCGCGTCGCCTCGTCCCGGTCGACGCCGGAGAGCCGGAAGTCCCGCAGGATCTTCTCGAGCGCGTATCGGGTCTCGCCGTCCTCGCCGGACGCGTCCAGCGCGGCGAACGCTTCGTACAGCGGCCGGTTCAGGCTCAGCTCCGTCGCGAAGCGCTGCGCCTCCTGGTACCAGTGATCCGCGACCTTGCGGACGTCGGGATCCGGATGGACGTCGAACAGGAAATGCGTCTGATAGAGGACCTCCTGCAACGCGAGCATCAGGCGGTCGTACGGCACGAGGAGGTTCGGGATCGTCCGCGGTCCGGCGGTCGACACGAGTTCGCCTAGGCGGGTGCGGCACTCCGCGAGTCCCAACTCCGCGAGTCGCGCGAGCGACTCGCCGTCCCGAGCGAAGAGGTACCGGGGTTCCGTCAGCGGGCTGTCGTCCGCCCGGGTCGTGCGTTTCCGGCGGGTCGCGCCCTTCGAGGCCATGGGGCCTTCCGCAATCGGCCCGCCGCTAAGAACCTTCCTCCGGACACGAAATCCTCTTCCGACGAAGCGTCGATGGCGACCGGCCATGCCGGAGCCGGTCCTGTCGGCGCGCGACTTGTGGAAATCATACGACGGCCGCGCCGACGTGCTGCGGGGCGTGTCCCTCGACGTCGGCCGGGACGAAGCCGTCCTGGTGTGGGGGCCGAACGGGAGCGGGAAGACGACGCTCCTCTCGATCCTCGGCGGGCTCGACGTGCCGACGCGCGGCTCCGTGTCGATCGCGGGCCGTGAGATCTCCCGCCTCCGGGAGTCGGAGCTGTCGAAGGTCCGCCTGCACGAGATCGGCTTCGTGTTCCAGACGCACAACCTGATCGACGATCTGACCGTCGAGGAGAACGTCGCGCTGCCGTTGCGCCTCGCGCGACGACCCGCGGACAAACGTGTATCCGACCTGCTCGATGCGTTCGACCTCGCGCGACTCGCGACCCGACGGCCGAACGAAATCTCCGTCGGCGAATCGCAGCGGGTGGCCGTCGCCCGCGCGCTCGCGAACGGACCGAAGGCGCTCCTGGCGGACGAGCCGACCGCGTCCCTCGACGCGAAAGGCACCGCCGCGGTCCTGGAAGCGTTCGCCCTCGCGCAGACATCGTACCATGCGTCGATCGTCCTCGCGAGCCACGACCCCGGGGTGCGCGCCGTGCCCGCGGCGACGTACCGCCTCGAGTCGGGAATCCTCTCCCAGGAACGATGAGGGCAAAGCCTTTATCGTGGCCGGAGTTTGCGACGCGCGACGGGATGCGTCCCATGGACGATGCACGCCAACGGATGCAGCGCCTCGTGGGTCGTGCGTGGGACGAGGCGAGGAGCCCGCTCTACCGCAACGCGTTTTTCATCATGCTTGCCTCGCTGATCGGCAGCCTGCTCGGCTTCGTCTTCCTGTACGTCGTGTACCAGACGTACGACCTCACCGACGCCGGCTACGCGGCGACGATGGTGAACACGGTCACGTTCCTGGTCGGGATCGGGTCGCTCGGGATGCCGATCGCCCTCGTGCGGTTCCTCCCGGAGTCCGACGATCCAACCGCGCTCGTCAACACGTCCCTCTCGATCTCCGGAGTCCTCAGCGCCTCGCTCGCCCTCGCCTTCGTGGTGAGCCTCGGCTTCTGGTCGCCGAACCTCCTCGTGGTCTTCGGGCATCCGGTGTACCTCCTAATCATCCCGCTCACCGCGATGGCGTACGCCTTCGGGCCGGTGCTCGACCAGGCGGCCATCGCGCTGCGTCGAGCGGACCTCTTCGCGATCCGCGTCGTGCTGCTCTCCGTGATCAAGGTCCCGCTCCCGATCCTCTTCGTGACGGCCTTCGCCACGGTCCTAGGCGGGACGCTCGGCGTGTACATGTCGTGGTCCCTCAGCTTCGCCGTCTCCGTCATCGTCGTGGGACTCGTCCTTCTCCCGCGCGTCATCCCCGGCTACCGCCCGCGTCCCCGCCTCAGCCGCCGCCGTCTCCGGCCGATGTTCCGATTCAGCGTGGGGAACTGGCTCGCGGGGCTCATTGGGAGCGCGGGCAGCCTCCTGCTGACCCTGCTGATCATCAACACGCTGCCGAAGGCCACCGCCTCCACGGCGACGGCCGTGTACTACGCCGTGACCGTCATGGCCGGCATTCTCCTCGTCATCCCGCAGGCCACGATGACCTCGCTGTACGCCGAGGCGTCCCAGCGGAACGCGAACCGACGCCGGGACGAACGACGGGCCATCGCGCTCTCGATCGCCCTCCTGATTCCCGCCATCGTCGGGATGTGGGTCTTCGCCGACGTCCTGCTGCGGCTGTTCGAGAAACCGACCCTGGCGGACCTGGGCGCCCAGCCGCTGCGGATCCTGAGCCTCTCGTCCATCCCGGTGTTCCTGAACAGCGTCTTCGGGACGCGCCTGCGCGTGCGCAAGGAGATCATCCCGCTGATCGTGTCGGCCGCGATCGGATCGGCCGTTACCCTCGGCCTCGGGTACGTCTTGCTCCAGTCGTCCGGGCTCGTCGGCCTGGCGATCGCGGTCGTCATCGGGCAGGCGGCATCGACGCCGTACCTGCTCGTCGTCGCCGGGAGGCCGATGGAGGAGGAGCCCATGCTCGCGCCCACGCCGCGCCCGTGAGGGGACCATGGAGACCGCGACGGCGCCCGCAACCGCGACCGACAGTACGACCCGGTGGACGCTCCTCCTCGGATATCTCGCCGCCGTCGCGGTGGCGGAGATCTTCATCGCAATCCCTTCGGGCGCGACCGGCGCCGAGCGGCCGTACCAGCCGATCGGCCTGGGCATCCACATCCTCCTCGTCTTCACGCTGATGTTCGGGTCCGTCGTGATGGAGGCGCGCGATCGGACGATGGCGATGTTGCTCGTGGCCGCGAGCCTCGCGTCCCTCGTCCGCGTCTTTTCGCTCGCCGTGCCGCGGTACAACTTCCTGAACCTGCCGGGGTCGAACGCGGAGACGAACCCGCTGAACACGATCCCGTGGCTCGCCCTCGTGAGCATCCCGCTCCTCGTGTCGATCGCCTCGGTGGCGTACGTGCAACGGCTCCGACCGAAAGACCTCGGACTTCACTTCCGCGAGTGGTCCGACGTCCCGATCCAGACGGCGATCGCGATGACGGGCATCCCGCTCGGGGTCGTCGAGTTCGAGATCCTGAAGCCCGGCCCGTGGATCCCCGAGCTGGCGCTCGTGCCGCTGGTCGTCGGGGGCCTCGTGATCTTCCTCGCGACGGGGCTCTCGGAGGAGCTGATCTTCCGCGGGCTCCTGCTGAAGCGCGCGATCGAGGGCCTCGGGGACGCCGGCGGCTTGCTCTTTGTGACGGCGATCTTCGCGTCGCTCCACATCTTCTTCCTCAGCGCGATCGACATGGTGTTCGTCTTCTCCGTCGGGCTGTTCTACGGATTCGTCGTGCTGAAGACGAAGAACCTCTGGGGCGCGATCTTCAGCCACAGCCTCGGGAACGTCATCCTGTACCTGGTGGCGCCGTTCGTCTTCCGATAGGTTCCGCTGACGCGGCGGCCGACCCATGCGGCCGTCTGAAGGCACTTATTTCGGCCCCGACATTCCCGCGACATGGCCGAGGAAACGAAACCGCTTCGATTCAAACACGGACTCTCGTTCGTGGCGACGCTCGCCTTCGTGGGGGGATTCTTCGGCGCGAGGATCTTCCACCTCCTCCTTCCCAGCGTCATGATCTTCACCCCGAGCGGGATCCACTTCCATCACTTCTGGTACGGCTTGGCGATGATGGGTGTCTCCGGCTGGCTGGGGATCGTCGACAACGACGTCAAGTTCGCTCGCATCTACGCGGTCGTGTTCGGCGTCGGGGCGGGATTCGTCGGCGACGAAGTCGGGCTCCTCTTGACCTTCGACGACTACTATTCGGAACTCACGCTCGATTTCTTCGTCGCGGCAATCGCCTTCATCATCCTTGCCGTCCTGCTCCTCCGATATCGGGACCTGATCGTGCGGGAAGTCCTCCGTCTGAGCCGCCACGAGCGAATCGCGTACATCGGGGTGTTCCTCGTCGGATTCTCCCTGATCTTTGTGGCCGTCGACCGGTTTGAGATCGGGGCCCCTCTCATCGTGATCGGCCTCGTGCTCTTCGCGTGGGGGTTCCGACGCAAGCTCGCAAAGGTCGTGAATGCGGCGCCGTGAACGAGAACGTTTCCAATCGGAGCTCTGCGCCCGGTACCAGTGGAGGAAACCCGTCGGTTCCGGGCCTACAAGACTTCGAGGACCTTCACCGCGACGATGAAGCAGAAGACAACAAGCAGCGGGGTGATCGGCACGAGGAGCGTGTGCGAGAGGAGTCTCGATTTGGGACTCCCCGTCTCCTCGGCGTGCGCCGATGTCAGCTCGCGCATGATCAGGAAGAGGATGAGGGACGCGACCGCGGCGGCGCCGAAGCTACCGGCGAGGAACGTGGACGTGACGGTCACGACGGTAGTAATCATCCCTGCCACCGTGTCTTGTAATCGAATCCAACATGTCTCAACGTATTTAAAGCCATCCCCAACGCGTCGCGTTTCTGGCAACGGGACCGAAAATCCGTCGGTTCGGCCATGCCGTCACCGCTTCCCCCGGCCGTCACGGCCGCTCGACAGCGCATAGACCGTCGCGGCGATGTACCCGCCGGCCCCGAGCCAGCTGTAGGCGATCCCCAGGATGAGGGCGGTGTTCAGCTGGAACTGGTACTGCGCGAAGCCGTCCGAACCGGGGAGCATCATGCCGGAGATGCCGAGGATGATCGCGGCGACCAGCCCGGGTCCGAGCACGAACCGCCCGAGCTGCTTCGACCGTTGGACGAGCCGCTCCCGCTGCGCCGCGGTGGCCGAGTCCCGCGGACCGACCATGGCGGGCGCCTCGCTGACGCCCATGTCCATCGCGGCCGCCTCCTGCGCGGTCGTCTGCTCGATCTCGCTCAGGCTCTCGAGCAGCTCGTCGATGTCCCGATCCACGTGGTCCTTGACGGCCGCCGTCTCAGGCAGCGGCGGGGGCAGCCCCTCGGAGCCGGGATTCCGCGACGCGAACCGGCGATCGAGCTCGTGGATCTGGCGGGTGAAGGACCGCCGCACGGCGACGCCGAGGCCGCCCAGGCCGACGAGGAAGATCGCGGCGACGAGCATGTAGGTCGTGTACACCCAGCGCGTGATTTCCTTCTCGAACCAGAGTCCCTGGCTCTGCGCGTAGCCCCAGGCGATGAAGGCGATGACGAGGAAGTACACCCCAAATCCCGCCGCGAGCGAGCGCGGTCGGAGGCCTTTCGCCATTCACTTCCCCCTCGTGCCTGCAGAGCGGATATACCTCATCCCCTCCTTTTTGTTTTTGATAATTAAAACGTCCCGTCCCGCCGACGTGCCAAAGGTATTTCCCGTATCCCTGCGGTCCCGTGTGCGGAGGAGGCCGGTTCCCATCGGCGGCCCCGTTCGGAGGGACGTCCCATGAAATCGTTCCAGACGCAGGAGAGGCGCTTCGCGATGCGCGAGGCGCTGTTCCTCGGGATCGCGGCGCTCGGGGCGTGGCTCTTCCTGGATCACGAATTGCTCGAGGGAAGGACCCCGCCCGCATGGAACCTCTCGGAGTTCCTCGTCTCCACGATCGTCGTGTACCTCTTCCTCCGGACGATCGTGGTC
>DASPZJ010000086.1:0-26686 GCA_035636315.1 Thermoplasmata archaeon | reverse complement strand
TGCCGCACGACCACGTCGATCGTCGGCAGGACGTCGAGCAGCGCGCGGCCGTCCGGGGTGATGAACCATTCCTCCTCGTAGTCCATGAGGAAGTGCGCGTCGAACTTCGGCACCTCGGGGATCGGGAAGGCGCGGCGGAACTCGGTCTCGAGCTCGTATCCCTCGCGGATGCCTTCGAGGTGGATCGCGATCCGGTGCCGTCGGGCGTACTCGCGGAACGGATCGATACCCTTCGCGAGGACCTCGAGGAACCGCCGTGTCTCGTCCTCGCCGCGTTCGCGGTTGTAAGCGGTATGCGTCAGGACCACGTTCGTCCGCGCGCCGAGGCTCTCCAGCGTGTGGACCAAGGCGAGACAGTACAGGCCCGCATCCGCCTCGACGTCGTACGCGATCGGCACGGAGAGCGTCGACCGCGTGCCGTCGGGGATGTCGTACATGACGAGTTCCTGGACGCCCTCGAGCGCCTTCTCCGCCTCGACGCCGAGCCCGAGGGAATGGGAGAGGTTGTCCCACGATTCCGTGAACGCGTCCCGGATCGCTTCGGGCGTGGCCAGTTGCAACGCCCCTCCACTCCGGGCCGGGAGTGGCGTATGTCCGTCCGCGTAGTCCGCCGACTCCACGAGGCTCTGAAACAGCTCCTCCTGGAGACGGTGTTCCACGGTATCGGGTTCGATCGAATCAGGGGGTTCCAGTCCTGGTTCCTCGGGGGGCGCGGGGCGCGCCTTCGGCGAGCTAGAAGCGGTCACGGGGCCAACCCTCTCCCACTGTTCCCAGGACTGATTATCACCTATTTAGATGCTACGATTGATACCGAATGATAGGACCTGTTAAGTAATGTAGGAACCATCAAATACGCCGCCCGAGTTCGAGGATCGATGCCCGGCAAGGGGGATAAGGTGCAGTTCAACATCCGCGTGGACCACACCGTCCTCGAGAAGTTCCGCGACTACTGCCGCCGGAACGGCCTGGACCCTCACGGCCAGATCGTGCTGTTCATGAGGCGGGTCCTCGAGACGGAATTCGACTTTCAGGAGCGGCTGTGGTCGGCCTTGAAGGAAGAGAGTTCCTGAGCAGGGACGCGGACAGCGGCGCGTCGAAGCGGCGCGCGAGGATCGCGAGGTCCCGCACCCCGATCGCATCCGGAGCCGCGGTGAGGAAGAACCGGCATCCGTGGAGGCTCGCGATGTCGAGGCAGTCCTTGACGAACGGGAGCCACGTCTTCAGGTCGACGTAGAGGGCGAGCTGCTCGAGCCCGACCACGACGAGGTCGCTGCCCGGGTGGGCGGAGGCGAAATTCGTCAGCGTTCGGCGGGCCTCCGTGTCGAGCGACTTCGGGCGCACGCACACGACGCCGGGTTCCGCGTGCTCCGTGACCCAGACGATCTCGAATCGCTCGCCGTACCGGACGCGGGCCTTCGTCGGATGCTCCGTCGTGAAGAGCAGGCCGTGCCGCGCCCCGACGAGGGGCAGCGCGACGGGGACGTCCTCGGCCGCGATTGTCAGGAGGACGTGGTCCGTGGGGCCGCTGGACGACGGCCCGGGGGTCTCGATGATCTCCAGCACGCGGTCGACGGATCCCCGCAGGATCGCGAACTGCTCCGCGGTGAAGGTCCCCACCCCCGCCGCGACGATCACGGTCCCGCGGGACGCGCTCGCCTGGTTCGCCACGCGCTTCAGGAACCGCGCGACCGCATCGAAGCCGGCGAAGGTCGCGAGGTAGTCGAGGTCGTCCAAGACGACCGCCGTGCCCGGGTTCTCGCGGAGGAACTTCAGGAGCGTGTGGACGAGCTCGAAGTCGAGGCCGTTCGGGCGCACGGTGCGCTCCGCGCTCGAGGCCGTCGTGATCCAGAGGATCGGCGTTCGCTCGAGGCCAAAGCGGGATGCGACCCGGCTGGGCGCGAGGCCGGTGACGCACAGCCCCGGCGTCGTCGAGACGATCTCCCGGAACGCGCCCATCGCGGCGGACCGGCCGTTCTCGACGACGAGGTAGTTCAGGCCGCGCTCGAGGCGATGCGTCGCCGCGCGCGGCGCTTCCGCCTCGACGACCGTCTCGATCTCGAGATACTGATACCGCGCGACCGCGAAGGCGATGAAGACCGACCACATCATCGTGTACACGGATCCGAGGCCGAGCCGCGTGCCGCTCCCCGTCAGGATCGGCCAGAAGAGCTCCGTCACCGCCGCCGGGACGGTCCCGAGGATGAGGCCGAAGAGGACGATGCCGAGCATGCGACGGCTCGGCGTCTTCCGCACGCGCCACCACGATCGGACGAAGAGCATGACGGAGGAGAACATCCAGACGAAGAACAGCGGCGCGAAGTACACGTACGTCGGCGCGACCTGCGCGCTCGGGCCCAACCAGTTCGAGGACGGGCCGACGATGATCAGCTTGGTCCCGAGGACGAGATACGCCCAGGCGACGAACGGGAGATAGACCGCGAGTAGGACCCACGGTCGCCCGAAACGACGCGGCCGGACCGGATACGTGACCGCGAGGTGGTACAACGCTGCCGGCACGAGAGTGATCGCCGTCCACACGACGCGCGCCCAGAGGAACAGGGCGTCGGGAGACATCGAGGGGAAGGCCCGTTGCACCGCCTCTCCGAGGTCCCAGACGACGAAGGCGATCATCACGATGAGGACCGCCCGGTTCGCCGCCCCGCGCGGGTTCAGTCCGAAGACGTACGCGCCGAGGAACCCGCTCACGGCGAGGGCCGCGAGCGAGAGGACCGCGCCGCCGGTCAGCGTGAAGACGTCCGACGTCGGGGCGGTCATTCGGACACGATCTCGAAGATCCCTCGCTCGACGAGGAGCGGGTAGTAGTCCAGGTCGTGCTCGACCCCGCGCATCTTGACGACGCCGATGTATCGGCGGACGGAGGTGCTCATGCCGACGTCGACCTCGCGCATGCGGAGATGGATAATCGTGTCCGCGAGGAACTCCTCGACCCCGAAGTGCGCGAAGTTCACGCTGTCCCGGGGCATCTCCGACACGAGGAACGTCGTCGCGTTCAGGTCGCGCAGCTCCTCGAAGAACTGGAAAATCTCGTTCCGCGGGCTCTCGAACGGGGCGAGGGCGTACAGCGCGTCGAGGCTGTCGAGGCAGATCAGGTCGCAGCCCATCTCTTCCTTGTAGCGGGCCAGCTGACGGCGCAGGCCGAGGAGCCACCGCGGCTGCTCGCGGACCTCCTCGATCTCCCGCCGCAGGCCGCGGACGTCGATGATGTGCACGCCTTTCGCGTGGCCGGGATCCATGCCGAGCGAGGTCATCTGCGAGATCAGCGAGGCGCGGCTCTGCTCCATCGACAGGTAGAGCCCCGAGGCCGCGCGCTCCTTCGCTTCGTAGAAGAGGATGCGGTACACGAAGGACGACTTGAGCGATCCGGGCGGACCGGCGACGAGGGCGATGTGGCCCCGCGGGATGCCGCCGCTTAGACGGTCGTCCAGGCCGACGACGTACGTCGGTATCCTATCTGGAGTAGCATCGGACAGCACAGAACCCCCCTCCCGGCTGGACGGGCTGCGGGCGGACAACGGTGAGTGCGAATAAAATGGTATCGCGCGCCGCAACGCACGACGACGTTTCGCGCGGACACCGCGGAACCATTAAGGCGACGTCGTTGTTCCTGCGGAGATTCCATGCCCGCAACGGTCGCCGTCGGCAGCCAATTCGGGGACGAGGGCAAAGGCAAGATCATCGATTTCCTCGCGGACCGGGCGGACGTCGTCGTGCGGTTCCAGGGCGGCGCGAACGCCGGTCACACGGTCCAGGTGGGCGACGACCTCTACGCGTTCCACCTCCTGCCGTCGGGCGTGCTCCGCAAGCGGACGATGAACCTGATCGCGAACGGCGTCGTCATCGAGCCCGCGCAACTCCTCAAGGAGATCGACGAGACGCGCGAGCGCGGCCATCCCGTCAAGAACCTCCGCATCAGCGACCGGGCGCACGTCGTCATGCCGTACCACAAGATCCTCGACGCCCTCGAGGAGAAGTTGAAGGGGAACCTCGGGGCCGGCACGACGCTGCGCGGCATCGGGCCCGTCTTCGAGGACAAGGTCGGACGCTTCGGGATCCGGATGTGCGACCTGATCGATCCCGAGACGCTACGCGCGAAACTCCGGACGATCGTGCCGATCAAGCAGCGGCTCATCGAGGCGTACGGCGGCGACGAGCGGCTCGACGCGGAGGCGATCTTCGCCGAGCATGCCGCATACGGGGAGCGCCTCGCGCCGTTCGTCATCGATACGTCGGCATGGCTCGACGCGGCGTTGCGGCGCAGGAAGCGCATCCTGTTCGAGGGCGCGCAGGGCACGCACCTCTGCATCGACCATGGCGTCTACCCGTTCGGCACGTCGAGCGACTGCGTGGCGGGCGCCGCCTCGGTCGGCGCGGGCGTGGGGCCACAGTTCCTCACGGACATCCTCGGGGTCGCGAAGGCGTTCACGTCCCGCGTCGGCGCGGGACCCTTCCCGACGGAACTCGAGGGCCCGATCGCCGAGCACCTCCGCGAACGCGGCGGCGGCGAATACGGCACGACGACCCGACGGCCCCGACGGGTGGGATGGATCGACCTCGTCATGTTGCGGATGTCGGTCCGGGTGAACGGGCTGACGGCCCTCGCCCTCACGAAGCTCGACGTCCTCGGCGGCCTCGACCGCGTGCGAGCGTGCGTCGCGTACCGCTCCGACGGCGAGACGGTCAAGGAGTTCCCCGCCAGCATGCGTGTCCTCTCAGAATGCGGGCCGGTCTACCGCGACTTCAAGGGATGGCCGGAGTCCTCTGAGGGGGACTGGATCGAAGTCGCGAAGAGAGGGAGGCGCGCGCTCCCCGAGACGACCCGCAAGTTCGTCGCGTTCATCGAGTCGCAACTGAAGGTCCCCGTGCGGATCGTGTCCGTCGGTCGGTCGCGCGCCGCGACGATCGGTCGCTGACGTCGCTACGGGACCGGCTCGGCGATGTCCGCGGCCTCGATCTGCGCGAGCCGCTCGCGGAGCTCGCACGCTTTGCACACCCTGTGGACGGTCGGCTCGCCGCATCGCGCGCACGCGTTGAGCGCAGCTGGCGGGTACTTCTCGTGGAGGAGCGGCCGCAGCTCGTCGTATCCGCGGACGATCGCATGGCGAGTCCCCGGGCTCTCCTCCTCAAGCCGATGGACGATGTCACGGAAGCGGCCGCGTTGCGCGCGCTCCGCGTACGGACAGGTTGCGTCGTGGAACTCGATGCCCTGGAGCATCGCGTACAGGTAGACCTCCTTCTCCGGGATCGTGCGCAGAGGCTGGATTCGCGGCACGAGGCCGGGCTGGCGGACCTCGTGGGGCCCGAGTCGAGCGAGCTTCTCGACGTCCCCTCGGGCGACGTTCATCAGGATTGACTGGGCCGTGTCGTCGAGGTTCAGGCCCGTGGCCACGTAGTCCGCGTGGACCTCCCGGGCCGCTCGGTTCAGGGCGTGGCGGCGGAAGGGACCGCAGTAGCTGCACGGGATCGCCTGCGGGTCCAGCGCGACGACGTCATCCATTCCCTGACCGACGGTCTCCTCGTAGGCGAGGACACGGTGCTCGATCCCGAGCTTCGCGCAGAGCCGCCGTGCCCGCTCGATCCCCTCCGGCCGGTACGAGGCGATCCCCTCGTCGATCGTGATCCCGATCAGTTCGATGTCGCGACGATTCCCCAGGAACTTCGCGAGCAGGAAGGCCGTGGCGCTCGAGTCCTTCCCGCCGCTCATCCCGACAGCGACTCGCTCGCCGCCGCGGAAGTCTACCTGGGATCGCAGCTCACGCTTCGTGCGTCGCTCGACGAATTCGAGGAAGTGACCGCGACAGAGGTGCTCGCCGCTGTACCGGATCCACTCGACGGACGGGGTGCCACAGCGGTCGCATGTCACGCGTCGTCGAAAAGGAGCGCGGGGCTTAAGACTTCACGCGCCGGGCGGCTGCGTCGGCGGCGTCGGCGGCGCGGGCCCGGCGGGCGGGGTCACCGGCATCCCAGGCGGTGCCGTCCCCATCGACGGGAACGGGCGGAGGATGAGGTCGTACGCGACGGCCGCGAGGATGACGGCCCACGGGACCACGATCGCGCTCGCGAGGGCGCTGGCAACGAGCGACACGAGCCAAAGGCCGGGCAGACCCGCGGGGAAGGTGATGGCGCCCGTGACGACGGCGGAGAGGAGGCCCACCACGAAGCTCGCGCCGAACAGGGAGAGCCGATGGCCCTTCGTGAGCGCCCAGCTCCGCTTCAACCCGTCCACCGCGCCGACGCCCTCGATCATGATCGCGGGCGCGTAGAGGCTCAGGGCCACGGAGACGTAGATCGCGAGGATGCCGCCCAGCACGAGAGCGCCCGCGAGACCGCAGATCAGCGCGATCCCGGCGCCGGAGAACGTCCCCCCACTGCCGGCGGCGGCGAGGACGACGACGAGGATGAGGACGAGCGGCACGATGATCAAGGCGAGGACGATCAGCGCCAGGAGGATGCCGGCCCCGAAGATGCTCAGGAACCGCTGGATGCCCCGGCGCAGAGCGTCCTGGACGGTCATCGATTCGCCGCGGAACCGGCGCACCGCGAACTCCGTCATGCCCCCTAAGACGATGCTGCTCAGGATCGCGGACGCGACGATCGCTCCCACCGCGTAGAGCAGGAGGTTCAGCACGCTCGTGCCGGTCGGGATCGTGCCGGAGGGCGTGCCCGGGATGATCGCGCCGACCCCGAAGGTCCCGATCAGGGCGAGGGAAAGCGCGCCACCGATCACGCCCGTCACCGCGGCAAGCACGAGGTATACGACGAAGTACGACGCGACGTCCTTCGACCAGACTTCGAACGTGCCCGAGAGGATGTCGCCCGCGCGGCTGCCGCGCATCGGGGGACCCCATGCGTACGGCGGATACCCGCCCGGGTACGCCGGCGGGCCGGGCATCGGGTAGGCAGGCGGCGCCGGATACCCCGACGGGTACGCCGGAGGATAGGAGGGCGGATACGAGGGCGGAAGAGCAGCGGTGCCCGTCGAAATCAGGCGAGTCCCGCAATTGAGGCAGAAGTTGTTCGACGGCGCGTTCGAGGACCCGCACGTGGGGCAGAACGTCGGCGCGGACACGGCACTCCCCTCTCCCGCGGGCATCGGGGGACGGGGTAGTTGAGCCTTTTGGCGGCCATCCCGCCGGTCCCTGGTTATGTCGCGTGAGAACCGCCGCGGTTCCTTTATTTGTGTCGGCCGGGATAGGGTCCCTCTTCCCGGAGGGAACGAGACGGACATCAACCAGCTCGGGCTCCTGCTCATGGGCGTCGTCCTCGGATGGTTCCTGCTTTTCGCCGTCCGGCGGTACCGGGTGCAGTGGGGCGCGTTCGCCGGGTTCATCGCGGTCGTCTTCGGCGTGAGCATGCTCTCCTTCCTGTACGCCCGCGACCTGCTCGCGTACTACGGCATCGGGGTGTTCCTCGGCTTCGTCTCGAACATGGTCGTCCGGGTCGCCGGCACGACGGCGGGCGGCAAGCTCGGCGAAGGCCTCCTCGAGATCAGCGCGTTCGAGCGGAAGGAGTGAGGCATGCCGCGGGACGGCGTGGACGCGGCGAAATCGAGCTACGAGGCCGTGCTCTTCGCGCGGGCGAACGTCGTCGGCGTGGCGGTCGGGAACAAGGTCATCGGGGGCCGCGAGACGGAGGAGCGATGCGTCGTGGTCTTCGTCGAACGGAAGCGGCCGGAGGACCAGCTCCGGAGGCGGGACATCGTCCCGCGGGACCTCGGCGGCGTCCACACCGACGTCGTCGAGACGGGACGCTTCCACGCCCTGCGCCTCCTCGAGCCGAAGGCGGTGGACCGCACCCGGAAAATCCGACCGGCGCCGGGGGGCGTGAGCATCGGCCACTTCCTCATCACGGCGGGGACGCTCGGGGTGACGGCGCACCGCCGGGGCCGTCCGGTGATCCTGTCGAACAACCACGTCCTCGCGAATGCGAACGACGGGCGTCCGGGCGACCTGATCCTGCAACCCGGCCCCGCGGACGGAGGCCGCACGCAGGACGCGATCGGCCGGCTGACGGACTTCGTGCCGATTCAATTCAAGGAGCGGCGTCTCGGCGCGCTCGGTCGGCTACTGGAACGGGCGCTCGGCCCGGCGCTCGCGGCCGCGGGCCTCGGCCTCAAGCGGCTCCCGAGCGGGAGGACGAACCTGATCGACGCCGCGATCGCGGAGCCCATTTCGGCGGACGTCGTCGCCCCGGAGATCCTCGGCATCGGCCGCGTCGCCGGCACGGTCGACGCGTCGATCGGCATGCGGGTCCGCAAGAGCGGCCGCACGACCTCGACAACGGAAGGACGGATCTCGGCGCTCGACGCGGTCGTCGAGGTCGACTACGGCGGGAAGACCGCGATCTTCCGTCAGCAGATCGTGAGCGACATCCTGTCGCGCGGCGGCGACAGCGGATCCCTCGTCGTCGACGAACGGAACCGAAGCGTTGGATTGCTCTTCGCGGGCGGCGACACGACGACGCTCATCAACCCGATCGGCGCGGTCCTGCACTTCCTCGACCTCTCCCTGACGTAGGTTCCGCGACCCCCCGCCAAAGCCTTATTACGCCTGGGCCGGATTCGGCGCGTCGGGGGAGCGATGAAGGAGATCTGGGTCGAGAAGTATCGACCGAAGACCCTGGGCGAGGTCGTCGGACAGGACGACATCGTCGAACGACTTCAATCCTATGCCAAGGCGGCGAACCTGCCGCACCTCCTGTTCGCGGGCCCCGCGGGCACCGGCAAGACGACGTGCGCCATCGCCCTCGCGCGCGACATGTACGGCCCGGAATGGAAGCAGAACTACTACGAGCTGAACAGCAGCGACGAACGTGGCATCGATGTCGTTCGGTCGAAGATCAAGGAGATCGCGCGCATCGCGCCGTTCGGCGGCACGTCGTTCAAGATCATCTTCCTCGACGAAGCGGACAACCTGACCGCGGACGCGCAAGCCGCGTTGCGGCGGACGATGGAGACGTACTCGAAGACCTCGCGGTTCATCTTGTCCGCGAACTACTCGTCGAGGCTCATCGAGCCGATCCAGTCGCGCACCGCCGTGTTCCGGTTCCGGCCGCTGCGGCCCGACGCGATCCGGGAGTATCTCGGACGGGTCGCGAAGGCGGAGAAGCTCAAGATCACGGACGACGGGATGGACGCGCTCATCTACATCGCGGAAGGAGACATGCGGCGCGCGGTGAACTCCCTCCAGGTGGCGGCGGCCCTCGGCTCGACGATCGATGCGGACGTCCTCTACAAGGTCGCGAGCACGATCAAGCCGGAAGAGGTGAAGCAACTCATCGAGAAGGCGCTGACCGGCGACTTCCTCCGAGCCCGGGAGGTGCTCGACCGGCTGCTGATCGAATATGGCGTCTCGGGCGAGGACGTCCTCCGGCAGCTGCATCGGTCCGTGTTCGACATGAACGTCCCCGACGAGTACAAGGTCCGCTTGCTCGATCGGATCGGAGAGACGGACTTCCGGCTCATCGAGGGCAGCAACGAGCGCATCCAGCTCGAGGCACTCCTCGCCCACTTCGCGCTCATCGGCCAGGAACTCAACAAGAAGTGATCACGCCACCAGGACCGGCGTCCACGCGGCGTACGCGGCCTGGTCTTTCGGCGAGGCGGCGATCATCTTCGCGAGCGCCATCGCGACCTCCGGCGCCTTCGTCGCGAGGAACTCCGTTGCGCAGACGTCCGCGAGGAGGAGGTTGATCCCGTCGTTTGCCACAGCCGAATCGCGGCTCGCGTAGTTCGCGAGGACGTCGAGCAGGCGGGAGGCCGAGTATCCGTGGGTCACGTACGCCTGGGTGCGCGACGCCGCCTCCATGGGCTTGCGCGCATCAAATTCCCCTGCGAGGTGGCACAGCAGATCCCCCTCTCCAGTCGTATCGGCCTTGGCGGCGATCCCAATCGACGGCTGCGAAGACCGCACGGTCGGGTGCCCGATCTCGATCTCTTTCAGGATCCTCACGCCGTCATTCGTGATCGTCGCATCACCGAGGGAGTTGACACGGAGGCCCGCCTGGAAGAGCGCATACAGTCGCTCGGGCGTCCGGCTGAACATCAAGACGAACCGCGCGGCGTGGGCGAACACCAACGCACGCGCGGTGCCGACGTCGTATCCGCTCGAGGCGACGACGCACGTCGCCGCTTCGACGGCGAGACCTTCCGCGATCGATGCGGCCGCGTACCCATCGTGCAACGTCGCGAGGGTCGCTGCGACGCACGCGGACGGATTGGCGGCGGACGCAATGCCTCGGACCTTCGAGCGGCCGGCTTCATCGAGCGGTCGGCCACCGGCCGCGAGGGAATCGAGATCGACCCACTCCTTCCCGAGGACGGCCATGATCGTCTCATACGAGGTGCGGTCACGCGGACCTTTCACGAGGTACTGCACTGCGGGCCGCAGGATCGCCCGCGCATCCCGGAAGCCGAGGGACCGCGCGAACTGCCAGGACTTAACCGCGAGGAAGAACTTCCGGCCGGATTCGCCCATGTCCTCGACGGCGGAGCGGAACAGCATGTCGCCCGCCATCTTGCGCTCGGAGCGCTCGTCGACCATCCCGAGGAAAATCGACTCCGCCTCCGGCAGGTCTCCTGCGCGGACCGCGAAGAGGAACGACCGGCCGAGGTGGGTGATCTCGCCCGACACGACGCGGGCCGGCTTCGCCGCCGTGGGCGATCGCCTCTCCGCGGCGACGAACGCGACCGCCTGGAGCGTCGGCAGCGCATGGAAGCGCGGCTGCAACACCGGGAAGAGATTTGCGGCGGAAGCGAGGAGGGCGAGCCCGCGAGGTCCCACGCCGTCGTAGTGCGGCGCGGCCCCGCGCGCGGCGGACCGAATCACCTCGAGTGGCGGCCCTTTCGCGACAAGCGCCTTGAGCGCCGCATCGACCGCCTCCTCCTTCCGCGATGCGCCGACCTCGGATTCGACCTCTTTCAGGAGTGATGAGGCGCCAGGAGCCGCCATCGAGCGCGACGCATCTCGGGTGGCTTAGAAATACCTTCGCGCGCAGGTCGTCGAATCGGTCGGGCATCGGGAGCCGACGCTCCTTCCTTTGCAGAGCGCAACGGTCAAATCCAAGCGGCTCTTTGGGTCGCGCGGGCGAGGCGCTTGTCGACGCGATTCGCGTTCTGGCGGAAGATCGAGGAAGACGCGCTTGCGGAGAAACACGCGCAGCCCGGGCTCCTGTCCGATTTCATCCTCGGCAGCCAAGACGGACTCGTGAACGTGCTCGGCGTCATCCTGGGCGTCGCGGTCGCCTCCCGAAACCTCGCGAATCCCCTCACGATCATCCTCGCGGGCGGACTCGCCGCGACCTTTGCGGAATCGATCTCGATGGGGGCGGTCGCCTACACGTCGACCCTCGCGCGGCGGGATCACTACCTCAGCGAGGTCGAGCGGGAGAAGCGGGAGATGGTCGAGCTCCCGGACCAGGAGCGCCAGGAGGTCCGCGAGATCCTGGAACGATGGGACTTCCACGGACCGGAGCTGGACGACATGCTCGAGCGGATCGTGTCGAAGCCGAAGGCGTGGCTCGAGCTGATGATGTCCCACGAACTCAACCTCGCCGCGGTCGACCCGACGCAGGCGCGGAAGAGCGCGGTCCTCGTCGGATTCGCCGCGATCGTCGGCTCGCTCATCCCGCTGATCCCGTTCCTCGTGATCGGTGCGAACATCCTCCTGGGGATCACGCTCTCCCTCGGGGTCAGCACCGCGGCGTTGTTCGTGATCGGCTGGTGGAAGGCGAGGACCACGGTCGGACGGGCCGGGCGCAGCGGCGTGCAGATGGCGGTCATCGGGATCGCCTCCGCGATCGCGGGGTTCGGCATCGCCTATCTCGTGAGCGGCGGTGCGGGTGCGTAGGGCCAGTGCGGTGCGCGGGATTTGAACCCGCCTTATAGCCTTGGCAAGGCTATGTCCTAACCAGACTAGACTAGCACCGCGCGAAGGGGGACGAAGGCGAGGGGGTTTGAAAAGATTGCGGGACCGCGTCCACGGAAAGGGAACCGCTTCCGTCCATGCGACGTTCCTCGGGGCCTTCGTAAGAGCGCCGCGCCGCTCCCACGCACGTGCCGGCGACCCGGGAAGGGACGTTATGAAACTCATAACTAGGACTGAATGCCAGATACAGCAATCAGTTGCGATTCGCGGGAGGGAGGCATGATGTCGCGAAGCGGCCGGTGCCGCCGCGAACGTTGTGACCGAATCCCATGAACGCTTGGAACCGCGCGTCCATCCGAGCGGAATCCACCGGACCGCGGGTCGATCGGCGCGTTCCCTCCTGGCCCGCCTCCTGCTGATTTCGGCGGTCGTCCTCCTCCTGATCCAGAGTTCGATGGGCGGGACGCTTCCGCCATCGGGCGCCAAGCTCTCGCCCCTCGCGACGACGCTGTCGATCCGCGTCGTGCGGACGGGGAGCGCCGACGCGAGCGTGCTCGGCGTGACGGATGGCGTGAACGAGCAGATCGACGTCCTCGTGAACGGCCAGGTCGCCGTCAGCGGCATCGTCACATGGATCGGGCAATACTGGTTCCTCGGCGTCCCCGTGTCGGATAACGCGACGGTCCAGACGCGGATCGGTTCGACGCTCTCGCCGATCGTGACCGTGCCCGCGTACGTCCCGCAACCGGTCGGACCCGCTGGCTTCGTCTACGCGAGCGGTGCCGACCTCATGCGCAACGGCGGGCCGATTCAGCTCTTCGGAGTCGATGATCAGTATCCGTTCATCTACGCAATGATCGCGTCCGGCCTCTGGGGCCCGGCGGATCCGGGCGCGTGGGGCAAGAACGGCCTCTTCCCGGACTCGGGCGGGCAGATCCCCGGGGTGACGGACGCCGATTCGCTGTGGCGGGAATACTTCCGGTACTTCCTCCATTACAACGAGGTCGCCGGGACGCCCGCGAATCCGAAGGTGAACCTCCTCCGCATCTGGGTCGCCGACCACTCATGGAATCCCGAGGGGACGTACAACGCCTGGAAGAGCGATCCCACGACGTTCTGGAACATCTTCGATCGGATGATCTACTGGGCGAACCGCTCGGGCGTCTACCTCGTGCCGGTCCTCGGCCACTTCGCGACGAACAAGGACAACCGGTTCTTCGACACCGCGGACGTCCGCTATGCGCACCAGGTCGAGGTCGTGCGGGCGATCATGGACCGGTACGACAACGAATCGCAGATCGCGATGTGGGACGTGTGGAACGAACCCGACGTCGACAACGACGTCTACTGGGCGTCGGTCGGCGGGATCGACGGCTTCAAGGCCTGGGCGAGCACGTACATCGCGGACGTCAAACCGAACAGCACGCACCACCTGATCACGATGGGCCTGGGCGGCTGGAACCTCTTCCCCGGCGTCCCGGACTTCGGGTGGACGTACCACTTCTTCTTCAACGACATCCCCGGCCTCGACGTGTCCCACCATCACACGTACGGGACCGCGGAGGACCAGTACCTGATCGACTGGGAGCACGACTGGCAGCGGGCGCTCGGCCGGCCGCACTACGAAGGCGAGGTCGGCTACAACGCGTGGCCGGGCCCGAGCCCCCTCGGGTACGGATACTGGCCCTGGTACTCGGAGCACGCCCGGGCCGCGGGCATGCCCGCGATGTCGACGATGGTCTTCGTCGACAACGGCAAGGGCGCGTACGCGGACTATCCGTACTTGGGCGCCCTGCCGGACTATCCGCCCGAAGGCACCCCGCCACCTCCGCCTCCTCCGCCGCCGCCGAACGACACGACCCCGCCCGCGGCCGTGAAGGACTTGCGCGTCACCACGGTGAGCCAATCCTCCGTCACGCTCCAGTGGACGGCACCGGGTGACGACGGCACGATCGGCAACGCAACGTGGTACGACTTCCGGTACACCACGGCCGGCGCAATCACGCCCTCGAACTTCTGGACCGCCACCCACTACGAGCTTACGTTCTTCCCGCATGCGCCCGGCACGACCGAACAAGCGACGATCCCCGGGCTGCAGCAAGGCACGACGTACTGGTTCGCCCTCGAGACGTCGGACGAGGTGCCGAACTGGTCGACGTCGTCGAACAGCCCGTCCGCGGTCCCCGGCACGGCCGCGAACCTCCCGCCCGTCGCGTCCTCCGTCTTCTCCCCCTCCGCGCCGCAGGCACTCCAGACCGTGACGTTCAACGGAACGTCCTCGTACGATCCGGACGGGACGATCGCCTCGTACGTCTGGAACTTCGGGGACGGCGGGACCGGCAACGGTCGGATGGCCGCCCACGCGTACGGCGTTGCCGGCCAGTACACCGCCACGCTCACCGTGACGGACAACGGCGGCCTGACCGGCGTGCAGGCGGACTCCGTCCCGGTGACCGCGCAAGCGAGGGACACGACGCCTCCCGCAACGATCACGGACGTCGTGGTTTCTTCCGTGTCGCGGACCTCGGTCGTCCTCCGGTGGACCGCGCCCGGCGACGACGGCATGAGCGGCACCGCGGCGTGGTACGACTTCCGCTACAGCACGTCGGGCCCGATCACCGAGGCGAACTTCCCTCTCGCGGTCCACGTGGACATCCCGTTCCCCAAGGCCGCCGGGTCGCAGGAACAGCTCACGTTGAGCGGACTGCAACGGGGCACGAAGTACTGGTTCGCGCTGAAAGCGTCGGACGAGGTCCCGAACTGGTCCGGGGTCTCCGACAGTCCGATCGGGCGCACGCTCGCGAGCGCGAGCGGCCGCGGTCGCGGTCCGGGCGCGTGCCTCGTCTGCCTCTGGGAGAACACGGCCGACGCCCTCGCGACGATCGGGGCGGTGGGCAGCGACGTGGCGCTCCTCGCGGTCGTTGGGGCGGTCGGGGGACTCTTCTTGGCAGTCGCCCTGCTTCGGAGGCGCTCCGCGCGAGAGCGCGAGACGCGGTCCGAGCCCGAGCCGGAATCGGATGCGCAAGACGAACTCGCCGCTCCGTACGACGTCACGGACGAGATGATCGACGAGATCATGGAGCCGCAGCTTCCTCGCGGCGGACGATAGCCGCGCGAAGGCGCGTCCGGCCTCTCCGGTCGAGCCCGACGGGAGAATTTTATCCGCTGCGCGACGATGCGCCGGAGGGCATCGGACATGGCATCGGAGACGGACGTCCGATTCGAAGGCACGACCGACACCCTGCACGGCCGCACGCGCGATCCGACCGGCGAGGCCTGGGGCGCGCTCGTCCTGTGCCACGGTCGCCACGAAGGCATGGACACGCCCCTCGTGGCCGCGCTTGCCCGCCTCGCCTCCGAGGAGGGCCTCTGGACCCTCCGGTTCGATTTCGCGTTCGTGGGATCCGGCGCGGAGCCGTCCGCCGGCCACGCGGACGAAATCGCGGACTTGCGGGAAGCGATCGCGTACGCCCGGGCGACGGGCGGGACGGACGCCGTGCTCGTGGCCGGCCGCGGGCTCGGTGCATGGGCGGCCGTCGGCGCCGCGACGGACGAGACGGTCGCGGGCGTGATCCTCCTCGGCCTCAGCTACGAAGGGCAGCCGGAGCGTCGGATGGCGTTGCAGCGCCTCGACGAGCTCGAGATCCCCACGCTGATCCTCGTCGGGTTCGAGTCGGACCGCACGGACCTGCCTGCGTTGCAGGAGGTCGTCGCCGGGCTCTCGCACCTGGACCTCGAGATCCTCGCGGGGGCGGACCATCGGCTCGAGGATGCGAGGGGCAGGCCCGTCACCGAGGCGGTCCTCCTGAAGTGCGAGGCGTGGCTCCGCGCGCGGAGGAGGGAGCGGACCTAGGGCCGCTGCGGGGGACGCGCAATTGCGGCCCAATGCGCCTTTCTGGGCGTGGGGACTGATTTTCGCACCGATGCCTTTATTTGAGCAAAACCAGGTTCGGCGGATACCCGGGATGGGATTCCAATGACGCACGCCCGAATGACGATCGTTCTCGTTGTGAGCCTAGCCTTCGCCCTGTTGGCGGCCGCCTCCGCGCCTCCCGTGGCGGCGACGAATGTGAGCTACACGCTGTACGGCGGCCGTAGCGGGGGGGCCATTGGCAACGGGTGGAGCTTCAACAACACGCAGTTGAGCAGCCCCGGGCCGAACCTCACGGCGACGGTCGGCGATATCGTGACGATCACCGTGAACCGGACCGACAACCGGCTCCACAGCTGGTACCTCGACTACAACAACAGCGGCACCTGGGACCAGCCGGAAGAGCCGGGCGCGGACTTCCCGAACGCGACGACGCTCCAAGCGGTCACGTTCAGCTTCACCGCGGCTCTGAACGGCACGTTCCACTACCGCTCGAGCCACGCAGGCGATGGCGTGATGGTGGGATGGTTCATCATCTCGCCCGCCGGGGGCCTGTTCGGCCCCGAAAGCAACACGATCCTCGTGATCGTCGGCTCGATCGTGATCGTCGTCGCGGTGCTCGTCTTCGCGACGTACTTCTGGCGCCGGATGAAGACGCCGCCTCCGCCGCCCGACAAACCCTGAGCGACGGGCGCGGGATACCCCGCGCCCATAGCCTTCTTTATCGCCGCCCGCATGGCGGACGACGTGGCGAAGCTCTCCGACATCGGCGAGCGCGGCGCGATCGAGGTCCTTGCGCGGATCTACGACCGCGGACAGCCGATCGGCCTGGGCCACGACTGCGGCGCGGTCGAGTGGGGCGACGACTACCTCGTCGTCACGACGGACGTCGTCAATGCCAAGACGCACATCCCGCCCGGCGCGACGCCGCTCCAGATCGGCTGGTATGCGACCGCCGTGAACCTCAGCGACATCGCCGCCGCGGGCGCGCGGCCCCTCGGCTTCGTCGCGGCGCTCTCGATGCCCGCCTCGACGGACGTCGAGTTCCTGCGGGGGCTGGCGCAGGGGATGGAGGAGTGCGTCCGGGAGTTCGGCATCGCGGTCCTCGGGGGCGACACGAAAGAGGCGGACGCCCTTTCGATCGCGGGCACGTCGTTCGGTCGCGTGCGGAAGGACCGCATCCTCCTGCGGACGGGCGCACGGCCGGGGGACGTCATCGTCGTCACGGGGGACCTCGGCCGAGCCGGCCACGCGATGCGGCTCCTCCAGGACCCATCGGCGGCGCGGACGGAGGCCCTCAACCAGATCCTCCGGCCGTATCCGCGGATCTCCGACGGCATGTTCTTCTCCGACTCCGGCGCGGTCACCAGTTGCATGGACATCTCCGATGGACTCGGGGCGAGCCTCGCGCAGATGGCGGCGATGACGCACCTGTCGTACCAGGTCGACGAGGCCTCGCTCCCGAAGTACCGCGGGCTCTCGTCCCTGCCGCCCGCCATCGCGAAGGACCTGCTCCTGTACTACGGCGGCGACTACGAGCTGATCGCCACGGTCCGCGCGGACGCGATCCAGACCGTCCTCGAGCGGTACGCTCAGACGAGGCCCCCGGAGCGGAACCGGCTCACGGTGATCGGCAAGGTCGCCTCCTCCGGCGGGAACGTCCTCGTCACGAAATCGGGCGTGGAACCACTCCTGAACAAGGGCTGGGAGCACTTCCGTCCCTCCGGCTTTCGGTAACGTGCGGCAAAGGGTTTTAACCCGAAAGGGTCAGTGTACCGATACGCGATGATTTCGGAACCGGAAGTCCTCGACGTCCGGGAGCCGCCAGGCAAGGCGACGGGCAAGGTCGCCGAGCTCTGGAGGCCGGTCGAGGGCACGAACAAGATCATGTGCACCGCGTGCGCGCGGTACTGCAAGATCGGCGAGGGGCAGGTCGGGCTGTGCGGGATCCGCGGCGTGCACGAGGGGAAGCTCTGGCTGTATGTCTACGGTCGCGTCATCACGGGTCACGTCGACCCAATCGAGAAGAAACCCGTCTCGCACTGGCGGCCGGGATCGAAGATCTTCAGCATCGCGACGACTGGCTGTAACTGGCTCTGCCATCCGGCGGGAACCCCTGTTTCGCTCCTGGACGGAGACACGAAACCAGTCGAGGAGGTCGTCGCGGGAGACATCCTCAAGTCGTTGGACACCCGTGATCGGGTCACGCTGCCGGCCGTCGTCACTGCGGCGGGCAAACGGAAGGCCGCCACTCTTCGTGTGTCGGTGAATGGCCTTCGGGACCCTTTCTTCGCCACCCGGGAGCATCCTGTCCTAACGCCTATCGGATGGCGGCCCGTGGAGGGTCTGAACCCAGGTGACGCGGTCCTCGTCTCCCGAGAGACGGCAACTCGGATTGCCCCTGCCGCTGAGTCAATCCCGATCCCTGATCATTCCGCTTCGATTCACCCTGAGGCAACCTCGCGGTTCTTGAAGGAGTGGCAAGGTTTCTCCGGTAGTGCAACGCGGTATGGGTGGGCGACCGTCCGCTCAGTCCGGTCAGAAGCCCCCTTGGAGGAGGTGTACAGTTTCGAGTGCGTTCCCTTCCATAACTACGTCGCGGGACAGGTCGTCGCGCACAATTGCCGGTATTGCTTCCTCCCGGGAACTCGTGTATTGACCGACGACGGCCACGTCGAGATTGATCAGCTCTTCCGCGAGGCGCGGCCTACAAACGATCCTGAGACCCGAACCGTTTCCGAGCGACGCGCCCTGACCCATCGGGGACGCTGGCGACAGATCCGGAGGGCCTTCGAGCATCTGTATTCCGGTCCAGTTCTCCGGATTCGGCCGTTCTACCTACCCGGATTCGAGTGCACGCCCGATCATTCGGTGTTTGCGTCGATCGGAGGTGGCCGTGTAACCAAGGTGGAGGCGCAAAAACTCCGGGTGGGCGATTTCCTCGCTGTGCCTCTGCCGAAGTCGAGCCGAGAGGATCCTCTGGATGTCGAGAAGCTTCTGCGTAGCGAGAATCAGCCCTCGTATCGCAGGGGTGGCGACTTACAGATGGTCCATGGCCGAGTCCGGCGGTCGTCAGAGCGTGGACTCGGGGTCCCCGCCCTTCTCCATATTACGCCTCGCGTTGCGCGTCTGTTCGGGTACTACTGCGCCGAGGGATCGCTCGCTTGGGCGCAGAGACGGCCGAACAGCGGATCCGTGTGGTTCAGTTTTGGCGCAAGCGAGGAAGCTCGGATTCGTGAAGTGGAGAAAATCCTGAGAGACGTCTTTGGAGTTCGTCCACGTCGGGTTCAACAGAAGAACCGGATCGCGGTCATCGCTCCTGGGGCCGGCCTCGCGAAGATTTTTCACCGTTGTTGCGGCGACTCAAGTGCGACCAAGCGAGTGCCCGATTTCATCCTTCAATCCACGAACCGGCGGGTTCTGAAGGCCTTTCTCGCGGGGTATCTCAATGGGGATGGCTACGTGACCAAAGGCAAAGGTGGTTTCGTCCTTGGCAGTACTTCCGTTTCTCCGGTCCTCACCTATGGAGTCGCGCAGATTCTCTTGACGCTGGGCGAAGTGCCACGAGTCTATCGCTCCCACAATGACCCGCATTATGAGATCGAGGGTCGGACGGTCAACCGCTCGGACGACTATATGATGCGACTCCTTGTTGACGAGGTGGAGGTAACTTCACAGGAAATCGAATGGCAGGCGTCGGAAGCGCGTGTCGTGCGACGGAACGGTCATCTACTCATTCCGATCCGGGAGATATCCCGCGTCGACTACGTCGGCCCGGTCTACAACATCGAAGTGGAGGGCGACCACAGCTATACCGCGAACTTCATGGCCGTCGCCAATTGCCAGAACGCCGACATCTCCCAGCGACGCAAGGTCGAGGGCATCGAGGTCGAGCCGCAAGACGTCGTCCGCATGACGCTGGAACAGGGTTGCCAGGGTCTCGCCTATACGTACAATCAGCCGACGATCTTCATCGAGTTCGCGCGGGACATCGGCATGATGGCCCGTAAGGCGGGCCTGATCAACATCTTCGTCTCGAACGGCTACGATACCCCGGAGACCGTCGCGGAGATGCCGAAGTTCCTGGACTGCGTCACCGTGGACTTCAAGGGATCCGGCGAGACGAACTTCGTCCGCAAGTACATCAACATCCCGAACGCGGACCCGATCTTCCAGACGCTGCTCGACACGCGCGACACGAAGAAGATCCACATCGAGATCACGGACCTCATCGTACCGCAGGTCGGCGACGACCTCAACGCGGCGAGGAAGCTCTCGAAATGGGTCTACGACAACCTCGGCCCCGACACCCCGATCCACTTCTTGCGGTTCCACCCGGACTACAAGATGATGGAGTTCCCCTGGACGCCGGTCGAGACGCTGGAGAAGCACTGCGCCGTCGCGAAGGAGGAAGGCCTGAAGTACGTCTACATCGGGAACGTCTCGGGCCATCGGCTCGAGCACACGTACTGTCCCGGATGCGGCGCGGTCGCGATCAAGCGGTACGGGTTCGACATCACGGGCTGGTACCTCGACAAGGACAACAAGTGCAAGAAGTGCGGATACCATCTCGCGATCTTCGGCCGCCTAGAGCGGACCGCGAAGGAGAACCGATTCTACAGCGTCCTATATCATCGCTGACGACACACCGAGATCCTTGGTCCCGATGCGACTAGACGGTTCGCCTCCGTCTTCGGATGACGACGACGGCGACAGCAAAGGCGATGGCGATGACGGCCAGGACAATCGCGAAGAGGGGCGTCGCGCCGTACGGGCCGGACGTGTTGGGTCGACTCGTGTCGACTTGCACGGTGAAAGTCGTGGAGGCCTCGTTCCCCGCGAGGTCGACCGCCCGAATCTCGATGGTGTGCGATCCGTCCGCCAGCCGGAGCAACGCCGAATTTCCGCCCCCCACGGACTCGTACGCGCCCCCATCGACGCGGACCTCGTAATGATCGATTCCTGATCCCGCGTCGGTCCCCGTCCACGAGATGGTCACCGCTGACGTCGTGACGGGAAGCGAAGGGGACTGAGCCGCGACGACCGGTGGCGTCGTGTCGATGCGCACCTGGATGACTCGGACCGATTCCGCGACGCCTGCCGAGTCGGTCGCGTAGTACTGAATCGAGTGCGAGCCATCGCCGATCGGCACGAGCCCGGTGTATGCCTGCCACGCGCCGCCATCGATCCGGTATGAAATCGACGCGACGCCGCTCGTTGCGTCCGTCGCTTGGATCGCGAGAAGGACATTCGAGCGGTACCAGCCCAATTCCCCGAGGGTCCCCTGGAGGGAGGCCTGGCTCTGCGGAGCCGCGGAGTCGATGGAAACCGTCTTCGTCTGAACATCCTCTTGAAGGCCCGAGGCATCAACGGCGTAGTAGTCCAGCGTGTGCACGCCGGTGTCGAAGAGGAGCGGGCTTGTGTACCTCGTCCAGCTGCCGCCATCCACGCGAACCCAGATCGTCGGGGTCCCGAGCGCGTCGGTCGCGGCGAGCGTCACCTGAACGGCGCCGAGGTACCATCCGTTCTCTCCCGTCGGCCCCGCGATTTGCGCGGTCGTGATCGGGGGCGTCGTGTCGACCCCGAACGACCTCGAGACAACCGGGCCGCTCGATCCCGCCACGTCGATCGCGTAGGCATCCACGGTGTGCTCGCCCTCGCCGACATCGAACGATGCGGCATACGTTGCCCAAGTGCCCCCGTCGAGGCGATACTCGATCGAGTCGACGCCGCTCCCCGCGTCCGTCGCGGTGACATTGACCGTCACGGCCGAATGGAACCAGTACCCGTCGCTCGGGGGATCGAGGGAGATCGCGGTCTGCGGGGCCGTCGCGTCGATCCGGAATCCGACGCTGTGCCACCCCTCGACGTTCCCCGCTTTGTCGGTCGAGTAGAAGTCGACCGTGTGCTCGCCGTCGCCGCTGACCGCCATCGGCGACGTGTACGTCTGCCAGGCGCCCCCGTCTACACGGAACGAAGTCGACGCCACGCCGCTGTTGTCGTCCGAGGCCGTGAGGGTGACGGAGACGGTGGACAGCCACCAGCCATCGTTCCCGAGACGCCCCGACAGGGAGGCGCTCGTCATCGGAGGCGTCCCGTCCGGCTCGGCGGAGACCGCGCCGGAACGCGGCCCTTCGCCGTACGCGTTGATCGCGCTCAGCTGGTAGTAGTACGTCTCGCCGTTCGTCACGTTCGAGTCGGTCCACGTGTTCACGGTGCCGACCTCCGCGAACAGCGCCTCCCCTCCGGGGGTCGTGGAGCGGTAGATGCGGTAGCCAGTGATCGGCGACATGCCGTCGTCTGGAGGGGCCCGCCAGTGAAGCTCGAGAGATCCGTTTCCCGGCCGGATCCAAATGTTGTCCGGCGGGGAGGGGAGCCCGGGCGCGGTCGCGAGCGCCCACGTGTCGTTGGTGTTACCGCCGAACATGATCGTACGGGCGGATTGCGAATCGTAGGCCATCCCCTGGAACTCATGGGAGGGCGGAGAGTGGAGCGGGCGCAGGAGGCTCCAGGTGTTGTTCGTGAAATCGTACGCCCACGTGTACGTATCGCCGCTCGTCCCTCCGAACAGGATGCACCGATCGACCCCGGAATCGTAGGAGAAGCCCATCCCCCATCTTCCGGACGGCGATTCGGGCGGGGTCATGTTCGTCCACGTGTTCGTGTCGAAGTCGTACGCCCAGGTGTCGTTGTAGGGTGAGTCGAGCACCGGTCCTTGAACGCCGCCGAACAGGATGATGCGGTCCGACTTCGAATCGTACGTCATGCCGGGCGACCGCCGCCCGGGCGGCGCGACGGCGGGCGCCATGTTGGTCCATCGGTTCTGGGCCGCGTCGTACGCCCATGTTTCGTTATCGTATCGGTTTTCGATCGTGTGGCCGCCGAACAGGATCGTCCGGGCCGACTGCGCATCGTACGCCATCCCCTGTCTCGATCGTCCGGACGGATGTTCGGCCGGGGTGAGGCTCGTCCATGTATTCGACGAGAAATCGTACGCCCACGTCTCGTTCGAGTACGTTCCATCGTAAAAGGTGCCCACCCATCCGCCGAACAGAATCGTCTGCCGGGATCCGCTGTCGTACGCAGCGCGCAAGAGGTGTGTGGCATCCGGATGCCCCGCCGGATGCAAGTTCGTCCACGTATTCGATTCGAAGTCGTAATCCCACGTCTCGTTGCTAGAGTCTTCGGTTCCGTCGAAGCCGCCGTAGACGATCATCCGGTCCGCGTCGGAGTCGTAGACCATTGCCATGTTGAGATAGCCGGCCGGCGCATCGCTCGGGTTCATGTTCGTCCAGTCGGTCTCGGAGTCCTGCGGCGGATTCTCGGCCGTGAACGCCCACGTCTCGTTCCCCGGGGTATTCGCGCCGGCGTTGCCGCCGAACATGATCGTCCGTGCGGACTGTGAATCGAACGCCATGCCCATCAGCGCTTTCGGCGAGGGCGAGTGGTCCGGCGCAATCTGGCTCCAGGTGTTGTTGTCGTAGTCGTACAGCCACGTTTCGAAAGGCGAGTTGTCGTCCCCGATGCCGCCGTACAGCACGAAACGGTCGACTCCGGAGTCGTACGCGAAGCCGCCGTGGTAGCGAGGGGACGGCGCGGTGGCCGGGCTCATGTTCGTCCAGGTGTTCGTCTCGTAGTCGTACGTCCAGGTGTCGTTGTACGGTCCGTGGCCGTACCCCGGACTCCCATCGTCCGTGCCGCCGAAGAAGACCATGCGGTCCGCCTTCGAGTCGTACGCCATCATCGACGATCGCCGGGCTTCCGGATGCACGTCGGGCAACATGTTCGTCCACGTGTTCCCGAACAGATCGTACGAGTAAGTCTCGTTGCTGTAGCCGCTGAAACCGATCTGGCCACCGACCAAGATGACCCGGTCGGACTGCGAATCGAAGGCGAGGCCGGGCCTGTTGCGCGGGGAAGGAGACCCGGCGGCGGAAAGGTTCCTCCAGCTGTTCTCGGCGTAGTTGTATGCCCACGTTTCGTTTGTGTCCCGTTTCGTTACGCTGTCGTAGCCGCCGAACATGATCATCAGGTGCGCCCAGCTGTCGTACGCGGCGCGGTCGAGCCAGCCCCCGTGAGGATGCGTTCCTGGGTTCCGGTCCTCCCACGTATTCGACTCGAAGTCGTAGGCCCACGTCTTGTTGCTCCCGTGACCTCGGAAGTCGGTCCCGCCGAACACCACCATGCGGTCCGCTGACGCGTCGTAGACCATCGCCATGTTCACGATCGTCCCCGAGGGCCCGCCGCTCGGGCTCATGTTCGTCCAATCGTACCCGGACCCGAACGGAAGCGAGTCCGGCAACACGGCGCCTCGGGCCGACGCGGTCCTGGAGATGTCTCCCGCGAGGGAGCCGACTGAGAGCAATACGGCAACCGTCGCGGCGAGGAAGAGTCCCCGCAAATCCCTCCCTCTCGGCTCCCTATCGGTCTTCGGCTATTTGGCATTTGCTCGGAGACCTGGCGGGAGGCTCGGATCGACACGCCCGCTCCGTCCTCGACGACCGCGGAACAAGAGCTATATAACGAAGGGCGCATCGGCCCGGCATTCGGAGGGAACTCCGCTGCCGGTTGCCGTGGAAGGGTTGCGGAAGATGCTCCAGGACTTCAACGGCCGCACGGGGGCTCGCATGTCCGCGATCGTCTCCCGCTCCGGGGTGCCGGTCGCCTGGGCGATGCCCGAGGACGTCCAGGTCGACAACTTCGCGACGATGGCGGCGACCCTGCTCGGGGCGCTCGAGGTGATCTACTCGACGATGGGCTCGGACGCGCCGAACAACGTCACGGTCGAATCGGAGGGCGGCGTCCTCACGGTCCGCGAGGTGACGGGAAAGATGTTCTTCGTCGCGCTCGCGGAGAAGCGCACGGCCGCGCACGCGAAGGCGATCGACGAGGCGATCACCAAGGCGAAAGGTCTCCTCGGAGAAGCCTAGGGAGTCGCGGGCCGCCGGTGCGGGATTTTCGATAGGACCCACGATCGCAGGCGACGATAGCGGTCCGCGCGGCGGCTCATGATCTCGACCGCGAACGCGAGGGCCACGCCGAGGAGCGCGCCCGCGAGTACGTCGGACGGCCAGTGGACGCCGAGGTAGACCCGGCTCAGGCCGACGAGGAACGCGAAGGCGAACGCGGCGCTCCCGGCCCGCCAGCGGAACCGGAGCCCGATGAACGCCGCGACGGAGAACGCGCGGGAAGCGTGGCCGCTCGGGAAGGAGGGATCGAACTCCGCATCGCACCCGTAGCCCGCGAGGTTCCGGACGGCCGTGAGGACATCGCACGGCCGCGGACGGCCCACCGCGAACTTGATCGCCTCCGTGATCACGACCGTGATGCCTAACAGGACCAGCAGGTCGAATGCGGCCTCGCGGCGGCCCCGCCACCAGAGCGGGACGGCGACGATGGCGAGGAGATACGCCGCGCCGAGGGTCGTCACGGCGATCATGAACGCGTCCAGGATCGGATTGGAACCGGCGAGGTTCAGCAGGTGGAAGAGCGCCTCGTCCGGACCCTCCGCGGGAGTCGCGAGGGGGAGCACGCGCCGCAATCGCTCGGCGCACATTAAACCCGCGGCGGATCCGGAAACGCTGATGGCCCGCGCCGCCATGAGGACGTCGATTGGACCCGATGCGCGCCGTGTACGAACGCCTCCTCGAGGCATACGGGCCGCAGGCCTGGTGGCCCGCCGAGACGCCGTTCGAGGTGATTGTGGGCGCGCTCCTGATGCAGCAGACCGCATGGAGGAACGTCGAAGCGGCGATCCGGAACCTCAAGCGGGCGGGCCTCCTCGATGCGTCGGCCATCGCGGCCGCTCCGGTCACGATCCTCCGGAAGCATGTTCGCGTCGCGGGCCTCTACCGCGCGAAGCCGGCGAGGCTCAAGGCGTTCTGTCGTCACCTGCTCGAGCGTTCCGGCGGCGACCTCGCGACGTACTTCGATCGCCCGCTTGAGGAGATCCGCGTGGACCTCCTCGCCCAGGAGGGCGTCGGCCCGGAGACCGCGGACTCAATCCTCCTCTATGCGGGCGGCCATCCGGTCTTCGTCGTCGACGCGTACACGGTGCGGATCGGTGAGCGGATCGGTTGGATCGACACGGACGCGTACGAGACGGTCCAGCGGCGCTTCGAAGCGCATCTGCCCCGGGACCTCGGTGTGTACCGGGAGTACCATGCGCTGCTCGTCGCCCACGCGAAGACCGTGTGCCGCCCGACGCCGCGATGCGACGAATGCCCCGTGCGGACTTGGTGCGCGTTCGGCCGCCAACGGACGCGAGGCCGCGCCCGCACGATTAAGTAACGCCCGCGCGATACCCGCGACGGAGGGGCGGAGGGAGTGCCGGGAGTTACTGTCGGAGAGAGAGTGCTCGTCCACCTCTCCGGGTTCCTTCGGCACGCGGACGCGTACGAGTGTCCCATCGAGATGACGCAGGACGGGATCGCGGCCGCGCTCTCGATCAGCCGCGCGCACGTCGCCTTGGAGCTGAAGCGCCTCAAGACGACGGGCAAGGTCGCGGAGCGGATGGCGCACGTGGCGAACGCCCGCTCCCGCCGCAAGGTGTACGACCTCACGCCGGCAGGACAGGAGATCGCCCGGCGCATGCGGGAACACGCGAAGGCCCGCGCGGTCGTCCTGCTGACCCCCGGGGGACGAAGGGAAGTGGCAGGGCACGAGGCGATCGAGGCGCTCCGCCGCGCCGGCCTGCGGGAATCGGAGGCGGTCCAGCGGATCCTGTCGTCCGAGGTCGTGGACCTCCCGCATCCCGAGCCGAAGGCCGAGCCCGCGCCGAGGCCCACGTTCTTCGGCCGGGCCGCCGAACGGCGGATCCTCGCGGACTGGCTCGCGTCCGGATCTGCGCCGGTCGCGGTCGTGATCGGCGTGGCGGGCATCGGCAAGTCCGCCCTCGTCGCGAACCTGCTCGCGTCCGAGGCTCGGCCGACGT
>DASPZJ010000085.1:0-48685 GCA_035636315.1 Thermoplasmata archaeon | reverse complement strand
TACGTGAAAGGGTTCCCCACCACGGAGACGGGGGGGCCCGTCGTCGTGGTGTACAATCTCGTGAAGGAGTGGCTGCGGACCGGGGCCGCGGAGGTCACCCTCATCGTGCAGACGGATAGCGGGGAGGAGGAGGTGCGCGAGGCCTTGGGCCAGCCATCGGGCTTGACCGTGATCCGCCTCGGGTACTCGCCGTCGGCCGAGGACGTCCGGGCCCTGCGCCGGGTCTTCCGAGCCTTCCGCAACGCCGACGTGGTCCAGTTCAACGAGTTCCCGATCCGCCTGATGGGCTACGTCATCCTCGCGAAGGCCCACGGGATCCCGACGATCTATTCATCGCACGGCCTCGCAACGGAAGAGGCCCCGACGTTCCTTGGACCGGACTATCCGCTCCAACTCGCTTCCCGAGGCGGGCAGGTCGAGGTCCGCGCGCCCAGATTCCTCGTTTCGCTCTTCGTTCGGGTCTTCCGATGGGTCGCGCCTCATTGGAGCGCGGTCGTCGCGAACAGCCGCACCCACATGGCCCGTGCCGTGGAGGCGGAGAACTTCAATCCGTCGCGGATGCGGCTCATTCCAAACGGCGTCGAGGTCGGTGCGCCGGAGTCTCCCACGCCGACGGCCTACAAGGACCCGCCGAGGCTCCTGTTCGTCGGCAAGCTCGAACGGGTCAAAGGTCCGGATTTGTTCCTGGCGGCCCTCGAAATCCTGGACTCCGAAGGATGGCGGTTCGACGTCGGAATCGCGGGAGCGGGATCCCTCGAAGCCGAGTTACGAATCGCCGCGGACCGACTCAAACGCCAGAAGGTGACGTTCTGCGGGTCGGTCGGCCACGATGCCGTCCGTTCCCTCTATCAGGCGACGGACATCGTCGTCGTGCCATCCCGGTACGAGGCGTTCGGGATCGTCGTCCTCGAGGCGATGGCGGCGGGTCGTCCCCTCGTGGCGACGTCCGTTGGCGGCATTCCGGAGATCGTCAACGCGCCTCGCAATGCGATCTTGGTCGCACCGGAGGCGGCCTCGATTGCGGCGGGAATCCGTCGGCTTGCGAGCGACCCCGACCTCGGCCGCCGGATGGCCGTCGCGAATCGGGAGGACGTCGCGTCGTTTTCATGGTCGCGCATCGCCCCCCGGTACCTCGAGCTCTTTCGGGAGCTCCTGCCGGCGACGACGGCGGACGACTAGGCGACCTCGATCCGGCTGTGGGTGCCGAGGCGAACCATGCGAGTTCAGCCGCCCGCATCCAGGACCGTGTCGAGGAACCGTTGCCAATTCGTCTGGAATGCGTCCGTGCCGTAGCGGGGGAGGATGAACTCGCGAGGGGTGAATTGCTGTCGCGCGGCGACGACCGATCGAATCGCGTCGATGAAGTCCTCATCCGACCGACTCCTGACGACGAGACCGCATTCCCGCGTTTCCTCCGTGAACGGCCACGCGGCCTCGCTTACGACGACGGGCAGGTTGCACGACAGGGCCTCGAGCAGGGCCAGGCCGAATCCCTCGTACCTGGAAGGGAGGAAGAAGAAATCGCTCGCGGCGTACCAGAGCCGGAGGTCTTCGTGGGCGATGCGTCCGAGCGACCAAATGTTTCCGTGGCGGCTCCCCTCGCCTCCGGCCACGACGAACAGGACGTCGGGCATCCGCGACGCGACGCGGACCAACACATCGTATCCCTTCGTGAAATGCGGGCGGCCCACGAAGAGTCCGATGGGCACGCGCTGCGGAAGGCCAAGGAGCGCCCGCATCGAGGCGCGGTTCGCGGGACGAAATGTCCCCGTGTCCACGGCCACGGGAATCAAGTGCGCGTGGAGGCGGTAGAACGCCTCGAGCTCGCGGACCACCCGCTGGCTCACGGCGACGACGTGGGTCCCGATGCCCGCCAGTCGATCGAAGAACGCGGTGACGTGGCCGGTCGTGAGCCGATCCCCGCGCTCGGAGAGCGCCTGGCGCGCGAACCCGGCCAGCGTGAAGTGGTATACTTGGATCCGGGGCACGTTCATCCGTCGGAGGCCCAGCGGCCACCCGTAGACGCCGTTGCTCAGGACGAGGTCGAACGGTTCATGGCGGTGCCGGCGAAGGAGATCGCGCGCCGCGCGGACCGCCCCGACGGGCTGTTGCATCCCCAATCGCCGGAAATCGCCCAGCGGCCCCGGGCTTGCCGGACCCTCGCTCGCGAACGTCTCGGCGTCCCGGAAGATACGGCGCAGGGATTCGTTGAACACCTCGACGCCACCGACGGGCTGGGACGGCCCGTACGGCGTGAGGATCGCGACTCGGATGCCCTCGATCATTCGTCTCGACCGACCGGACGCCGCCTCGTCGGCGGTGCGTCTCTCCACCTGGTCGACGGCCTGGGCATCTCGCCGCCAGCACATGGGTTCCACCGCCACGGAAGACACCGGGTGTGTTCAGGTTGACCGGGAACGTGTCCGTCCCAGGCATACGGGCGATATCCCCCCTCGTCGTTCGACATCCCAACGGCATGGCCCAGGCCCTGAGCTCCTTCCGGAGGGTACGGAACTTTCTCCAGGAGGAGTACGACCGCGCGTTCCGACATGACCACTGGAACATTGGCATCGTCGATGCGCCGATCTCCCGGTTCCTCGAGCCGGAGCGGATGCTCGACGTCCGCTGGTTGCCGCCACCGCAATCCGGGAGCTACTACGCCGACCCCTTCGGCGTGGTCCGGGGAGGCGTGACGGAGATCTTCTTCGAGGAGTACGATTTTCGATCGGACAAAGGCGTCATCTCGCACGTCCGCGAGACGGCGGAGGGCGGGTTCTCGTCGCCCGAGGTCGAAATCGACCTCCGGGTCCATGCGTCCTATCCCTACCTCGTCGAACGGGAAGGACGCGTGTATTGCATCCCCGAGACCTCGCACGCCCGGGAGATTGCCCTGTACCAAGCCGCGGACTTCCCGCATCGCTGGTCGAAGACGGTGACCCTCGTGCCAGGAGTCGCGGGCGTCGATCCCACCCTTGTCGAACACGACGGGATGCTCTGGCTCTTCGCGACCGACCTCGACGACGGGCCGTTTTCGAAACTCCGAATTTGGCATGCGCCGGCCTTGCTCGGCCCTTGGAAGCCGCATCCGCAAAATCCGGTGAAGACGGACCTTCGATCCGCGCGGCCCGGAGGCACTCCATTTCGGATCGGGGGCGACCTCTATCGCCCGGCGCAAGATTCGTCGTCGACATATGGCGGCTCGATTACCCTGAACCATATCGTGCGCCTGACGACCACGGAATTTCACGAGGAGCCCGTCGCAACGGTCGGGCCTCTGCGTGACGGACCCTACGCGCACGGCCTACACACCTTGTCCGCCGTCGGAGATCGCACGCTAGTCGACGGGAAGTGGCTGGCCTTCAACCGATCCGAAATGGCCCGCCATCTTCGCGAGTCCATTGAGGTACGCTGGCCGCGTGTACTCTTGGGCGGATGACAATCGAGACCGGACACGATTCACGCGGTGGACCCGGCGCAAATCTCCGTCGCCAATTCTCGGAGGGCGGGCAGATGGACCGGCCAATCGAACGCCGACTCGATGAGCGCGCGGCCGCCCGCTCCGAGGCGCTGGCGGCTCGCCGGGTCCTCGAGGAGATTGTGGATCGCGTTGCGAAACTCGATCGGGTCATCGCGGATCAGCAGGTGACGACCGTCCTGGACCGGCAGGCCTTCGCACGCTTTGGTCGTCGCGACGACCGCGCGCGCGGCGGCGAGGTAGGTGAGGATCTTGACGCGCGTCCCGCTCCCGTGGGCGAGGGGCGCGATGCAGATCGCGGCGTCTCGGAGGACCGCGATGAGGTCCGGGACGTACCCCGCTGCGACGACGTTCCGGACCCGCGGCCAAGACGGCTGGTTCGGCCCCACGAGCAGGAGCCGAGCGTTCGGTAGGCCGGGGGCCAGAGTGTGGAAGACAAACTCGGCCGCTTCGCGGTTCGGGATGTAGTTGAAGTCCCCGATGAACGCGACCGTCCGAGAATCGCCCGGATCCGGCAGCGCGGGGATCCGCTGGAGGTCCGCACAGTTCGGCAGGACGCGGACCCGGCCCTCCGCATCCGGACACTCCGCGACGAGGGCCCTTCGGTCCGCATCGGACGTCACGAGGGTCCGCGCCGAGCGGCGGATCGCCTCGATCTCGTACCGCTTCGCCCGTTCCAGCAGCCGTGGCTTCATCACACGGCGGATCGCGCTCCTGCGGCCGAGCCAACCCTGGAAGAAGGGCGCGTTCTCCATCTCGTAGTCGAGGAGGTTCCAGTACACGTTGTGCTCGTCGAGGACCATCGGTACACGGGGCCCGTACTGGTGGAGGCCGATCAGGTCGAGGGACTCCACGACGACGAGGTCCGGTGGCGGCGAAGACTTGCGCGCCGGAAAGTCGCGACGGTAGTACCGTCGCATGCGACCGATCCGGGTCCGGAGGGAATTGGAGAGCGGCACCTCGACGTACTCGACGCCGGGCACCCGATTGCCGTTGACGGGATCCGTGACGACGACCCGGACATCGGCGAACTGAGAGAACATCGAGACGATCCCGTGAACCCGCGAACCGAAGCCGCCGCGGTCGGGGTCGGCATTGGGTGTGATGATCTCAACTTTCATACGCTGCCTCCGCCCGAATTTCACGAGTCGACGGGTCGATGATCGCCTCGAGTCGATCCGCGTGGGTCTCCCAGTCGAACTTCCTCTCGACCAGCTCGCGGGCTCGCCGCGCCATCGCGAGGCATGTGTCCGGGTCCCCTAGAGCCTGGGTGACGTATCGGAGGAACTCTTCGTCCGTCGTTGCGACGAACGCGTGCACCCCGTGACGGATCTCGGGGATCCCTCGCGCCGCGAAGTCGGACATGACGATGGGCGTCCCGACGGTCATCGCATCCAGGACTTTCGTCAACACGCCGACTCCGCGCTTGACCGGCACGATGCAGAGCGTCGCGGCCCGGATGGATGCATAGATGTTCGGGACGAACCCCAGGGGCCGAACCAGAGGATCGAACGGGACGGCGGGGATGTCCCGACCGGCGACCTGGATCTCACATCGGACCCCGGTCCGTGCCAGGGCCGGGGCGAGAACGTCATTCACGAAGTCAAGCGCCTCTCGATTCGGCGCGTACCCGAAGCTCCCAAACAGGAGAAGGACCACAGGCCCGCGGGAATGGACGCCGGTCTCCCCATCCTCTGGCGGCGCACTCGAGTCGATCTCGCGGACGTGGACGGATACCGGGATGACGTGAACCTTCGAGGGCTCCAATCCCATCTGCGCGTATGCGGCAGCATCCCGTGAGGAGACCGTGATGAGGGCGTCAACCCTCCGTCCAAGGAATCGTTCGAGCCATGCAATCAGGCGGACGGACGTCCGACTCTTTTCCAAACTTTCGTAGAAGAGCTTCCCGTTCCCGTGGGAATCCCACACGCAGCGGATTCCGAGCAACCGGGCGATGAGGACCCCCGCGACCGCGTGGTGAACGGTCTCGCAGAGGATGACTCGCACGCGGTGCCCGCGGGCGAGTCGAAGGCCTCTCCAGACGAGGAGCGCTTTGTCGACGACATAGAGCATGGCCCGCGCTGCCTTCGAGCGGCGGGGGTCGTACAGGATTCGATCCCATGGACCCCGCAGGCCGATGACGCGGTGCTGCTCGCGGAGCGTCCGAAGGATCGTTGGTGTGCGCTCGGACGTCTGGCCGACTTCCGTATCCGGAATGAAGAGGATCGCGGTGCCTCGGTCCGCGAATCGGGCAGCTTGGGAAGCGGTCGGGTGGATCAAGCAAAATCACCCGGCCGCGACATAGTAGACCTGCGTCCAACCGTTGTCGTAGATCTCGGAGTAGTTCTGCGCACCGCTCGCGTACGTGGAGTAGATTTGCGACCCGTACCACTGGCGGTACCAGAGCTCCGTCGTCGGGTCGAGGACCGCGTACACAGGCGTGCCGGGATGCCAGTCCTGGAGTCGGAGGGGCCACAAGTTCGTGTACGGAAAGCGCACGATGATCGGACGTTCGCCGGGGTCGAGCCAGATCGGCGTCGGATACTTGCCGTCCAGCACGAGGGTCCCGTTCGGGAGCGAGTAGACGAAATCCGCTGCCGCGATGGCTTGCCCCGGCACGATGTTGAACGCCTCGAGGTAGTACGCTGTCGCGCCCGTGGCGACGCTCGCCCCGACCAGGGCCGCGACGACAATCGCCTTCGCGCCGCGCGGAATCCGCATGCGTGCGAGCCCGGCGAAGCACAGCGCGGGCACGATGGTCGCCATGATCAGGAGGGACCGGTCGTAAAATTGGCCGCCGAACGCGAAGATGTCCGCGAACGCGACGAGCCCCGGACCGATCAACGCGCTAAACGCGAGCCGGAATCGGTCGCGGGACGGACGGTCGCGAAAGAGGTATGCGAGGGAGACCAGGCTGAAGACGCCGTACAACCCGATGCTCGCCGTCCGGATCCGAGGGGCCACATAGAGCAGGTCGCTCTGCGTCCGCTGCGTCGCCATGTTCAACGTTTGCTCCGGGAGTCCGAAAACCGAGTTCATCCGGGCGACGATCGCGACCTGCGCGGCCTGGGACGACCCGATGGCGAGGAAGAACAACCACGCGAGCCATACAACTGCAAAAGTCATCGCGACGCGTTGCGAGAACTTGCGATCGCGCCGGAGGTCCTCCTTGGGGGCGAAGTCGTGGAAGCGCGGGATGAGCGTGACGACGGCGTACACCCCGAGGATCGCGAGGAGCATGATGGCGGATGTCGGATGCGAAGCGACGAGGCCCACGAACAACCCCGCCGCGACGAACCTCCAGCGCGTCTCCCGACGGCGGACCGTGGACAGGATGAGCAGGAGGAGGATGAACCCCAGGGACTGCGGCGACACGTGGTACTGCGCCCACACGGCGAAGAGGGCCGTCGGGAAGGACGCTTGGCGGGCGATCGTCGGGACGAACGTCGCGCGGAGCAGCTCGAAGAACGCGAGGAAGGTGATGCCACCCGCGACGAAAGGGTACCAGCTGAGGAACTCGATCGGGGTCGTGCCGCCGGAGCCGAACAAGGTGAGGAGGACCAGGAAGGCCCCGGGCCAGTTCGCCGAGTAACTCGTGAGATCGGAGGGGAGGTGACCCAATGCGCCGAGGGTTTGCGCCTCTCCGAAGTGGCCGTATGCGTCCAAGTAACGGGGGAACGGCTCGAAGAGCGTCGGCGTGCCCGCAAGGGTCGCGAGGAGGATCACGCCGGTCAGGGCGATCAGCGCGTCGGATCGCGTCCACACCGACAGGATGGCCGAGAGGACGATGAGCGCAATGCCCGCCCAATAGGAAGGCGGCAACATCTGGAAGAGGCCCAGTTGCGCGGACACCGGGACCTGGGCGATCTGAGTCGTCAGGCCGGAGAGGAGGACGACCGCCAGGCCGGCCACTCCGTACCCGAGCACGATCGCGGGATGACAGGGGCCGGTGCGAGAGGGCCCCGGTCGCAGCTCGGCGGATGGGATGGGAGGGCCCCCCGGGCTAGGCCGCGACGCCATCGTAGACCTCCAGCAGGTGGCTCGCGACGACCGGGAGTGCGAAGTGATCGAGGGCCCGGGCCCGCGCCGCCCTTCCGTAGGCGACCTGGCGCTCGCGATCCTGCAGCAAAGAGAGGATCGCTCCTCCGAACGCCGGAACCGTGCGCTCGCGCACGACGACCCCAGTAACGCCGTCCGTAACGATGTCGCGGACCGCGCCGACCGCCGAGGTGACGCAGGGCTTGCCGCACGCGCTCGCCTCGATCAACGTGAACGGGAGTAGATCGTTCTCGCTCGTGCAGAGGACGATCTCCGAGCGGTTGTACAGGTCGACCATGTCCTTACGGGAGAGCCGATCGAGGAAGCGCACGGCTTCGCGGACCCGCAGGTGGGTCGCGAGCCGCCGGAGCGCCCCGAGTTCCGGACCCGATCCGCGGATCGCGAGACGGACCTTCGGCTCTCGACGGAGCAACCATTGCAACGTGTGCAGCGCGAAGTCCACGCCCTTCGAGCGGTGGAGTCGCCCGACGAGCAACAGGACCCGCTCGTCGTCCTTCCACTCGATGTCGCGGGACGAAGGCGCGTTCCGCGTCGGCGCGTAGGTGTCCGTATCGATCCCGGTCGGAATCCAGCGCGTCACCTGTCCGTCCTCGACGCCGAGGGCGCGGAGGAACGACTCCGCTTTCGTGGTGCGGGGGACGAACCCGCGGCCCGCCTTCCGGACGGACCTCCCGACCGCGGACTCGAAGGCCCTCTGGTACGCCGAGCCGGGGAACCGCATTCGGCGGAACGTCTCTTGCCAAACGACGAGCGGCACCGAGCGCTCCCGGGCGACGAGCGAAGCGAAGAACGTCGATGGCTGGTGGAACTCGGATGCTTGAATCACATCCGCTTCTCGGAGCGCCGGATGACGCAGGAGGTCCGGCGTCACCGGGACGAGCCCGGGATGGAACGGCGTCCGAAGCCGCGTCGGTAGTGGCACCACGCGGAGACGCTCGTCGAGGGTGTGCTCTTGGCCATCGAGGTACATGTCGCCGAAGAACACGGTCACCCGATGCCCCCGCTTCGACAGCTCCGAGCCCAGCTCCACCAGGTTCGTCTCCCGGAGCTGCCCCCCGTCCGCCGCGAGCCCGGGAAGGGTCGGGCGAAGGATGAAGTCGCGGGTCGTGTAGGCGGGCGTCGCGGCGATCGGGTTCACGAGCGCGACGTTCATGCGAGCCCTCCCACGGGGGGCGAACCGCCGTCGCCGCCAGGCATCGCGGAGGTCACCGGAACGTCGCCTCTCGCGACCTCCAGATACTTTTCGAGATAGGCCTCGGGACGATGGTATCGCTCGTACGTCTGCCGTGCCGAGGCGCGGAGCGGAGCCGGATCGCCTCGACGCTCGAACCGACCAATCGCATCGGCGATGCCGTCCTCGGTAGGCTCGAAGGAATATCCTGCGGCACCGCCGTGGAGGAGTTCCTCGAGCCCGCCGCGCCGAGAGACGAGGAGCGGCGTGCCGCACGAGAGAGCCTCGATTGCCGCGAGAGGGGCGTTCTCGGGCCACAGGGACGGGATGACGAGCGCCTTGGCACCGCGGTACAAGCGCAATAGCTCGTCGCGCGAGACCCAACCTTCCATCTGTACGCGCGCCCGATCCCGCCGCGCGAGATGTTTCAAATCGCCGGAGAGGGAGCCGCGACCGACGATCCGGATCCGCGCGGACCGCCGCGCGGACGCGCGAACGAGTTCCGCGACGCCCTTGTGGGATTCGAGGACGCCCACGAAGAGGAAGTAGCCGCCGAGGCCGTCCTCGGGCATCGAGACGTGGCCGTCCGGAGCGAAGTTTGGGATGTGGACAACGGGACACCCAACGGAGGATTCGATGGCGTGGGCCATGTACACGCTTGGCGCGATCGCGCAGTCGACCTCGGATAGGCCGTGCCAACCCGCGCTGTACCGCCACATCTGCGGCGGCCGGGCCGTGAGGAGGGCGCAACGGACGCAGGTCGGTGTGACGCACGGATACTTGCCGTACTTCAGAAGATCGCTGCGAGGACAGCGGACCCAGTAGTCGTGCGCCGTGTAGAGGGATCGCGCGTTGGCTCGGCGGACGAACACGTCGCGGCCGAGGAGGGAGACGTTGTGGTGATGGATCACGTCGGGTCGCAGACCGTCCAGGAGACCCGCGTGGTACCGGGCGACACCGCCGGACCGGCCGAGGAGGTGCGCGGCGATGGGCTGGCCCCACCCTTCTCCGGGGATCGCATGGACGTAGACGCCGTCGTCATGGTCGTCCGCCTGGGCATCCTTCAGCGGGCGCTTCAGCCCGTAGGCCGCCGGCGAGAACTCGACGTGGACTTCGTGGCCCTTCGAGGCGAGGGCTCGCGCTAGGTACTGGACGTGCACGGCGTCCCCGCCGAGGTGGTACGGCGGGTAGAACGTCGTGACCATCAGGAACCGGAGCGTCTCCATCCGCTAGTGCGTCCCCTGCATCCCGTGAACGAAGTAGTTCCGCAGGACCCGCATGGCGTATCGTGAGGCGAGCTCGAAATCGTCGCGCGTCGCGAGCGCGAACCGGAAGTTCTCGCGCCACCACCGCGGGCTGAAGTAGAGCTTCGTGTACGCGAGCTTGCGCAATCGGTTCAGCTGCTCCGGCGTCAGGGCGTCGGTGCCGACGATCGCATTGGACTGGTGCATCTTCCGCCAGTCGAGCTCGGGGATGCGATTGGCGGCGCGCATGGTCTCGTAGAGCTCCGTGCCGGGATAGGGCGCGAGCACGTTGAACTGCGCGCCGTTCGGAAGGGTCCGCTGCGCGAACCGGATCGTGTCCATCGCGCTCTCCCACGTCTCGCCCGGGAGGCCGAGGATGAACGCACAATACGTCTTGATGCCCGCCTCCTTCGCCCAACGGATCGCCTGCGCCGCCTGCTCGACCGTCGCTTGCTTGCTCACGCTGTCGAGGACGTGCTGGTTCCCTGACTCGACGCCGAAGGAGATGCCGCTGCATCCCGCGGCGCGCATCGTACGCAGGAGATCCGGATCGACGAGGTGGACGCGGGTGTTGCAGTACCATCGGATGTCGAGCGCATCGCGCTGCATCCCGGCGCAGAGTTCGCGCACGCGCTTCTTGTTCATCGTGAACGTCTCGTCGAAGAACGAGACGGTGCGGATGTGGAAGTGGTCCTTGAGGTACCGAAGCTCTCCGAGGACGCTCTCCGCGGACCGGAACTTCCAGGAGGTCCGTGCGACCGTACAGAACGAGCACGCGTACGGGCATCCCTTGCTCGCGTACATGATCGTGAAGGGCTTGCATGCGGACGCCGAGATGAAGTATGGATCCAGGGAGGGAAGCAGGTCATAGGCCGGGACCGGAAGACGGTCGTAGTCCTTGATTGGAGGCGCATCCCGAGTGACGCGAACGTGGCCGTCGTCGCGGTACGCCAGGCCGGGGACGTCGTCGAGCGGCGAGCCTCGATCGAGGGCGTCGACGAGCGCCGGACCGACGCTCTCGTATTCGTGGCGGAGGTAGATGTCGAGCGGGGCCGCGTCCTTCATCACGTCGGCGGAGACGGTGCGGAGGGTCCAGCAGAGGCCGATGGTCTTGGCCTCCGGATGGAGGCGCTTCGAGAGGTTCGCCACCTCGAGATCGTGTTCGAAGGTCGTCGGGGTGAAACGGAAGACGAGCGCGTCGTAGTCCGCACGTCCGATCCAGGACTCGACGTCCTGGGGCTCCGATCCCAAACCGTTGGCGTCGAGCAGCTGCACGGAATGGCCGCCCTCACGCAGGATCGCAGCGAGCTGGAGCAGGCTGTACGGCTCGAGGACCGAATAGCGCTCGACGACCTCGCACCGTTCCTCCCGCACGACGGAATCGCCGTTGAACCGTGGCGGATTCACGAAGGCGACCTTCATGAGGCCTCCCCGCAGACGGCGTCGTAGAACTCCAGCGTACGATCCGCCATCCGCTCGATCGAGGCATGTTCCTTGACCCACGTCCTCGCCCGGGCGGTCGTCTGCCTCGCGCGAATCGGATCGGATAGCACGGTCTCGATCCGTCCGACCAATGCGTCAACGTCACCGGGAGGGAAGAGCCATCCCGTTTCGCCGTCTTGCACGATCTCCGCGACGCCGCCCGCACTCGCCGCGATGAGCGGCGTGCCGCACGCCATCGCCTCGAGGGCGACCATCGGGCAGCTCTCGGAGAAACTTGGGAGCACCACCGCATCCGCGCTGCGATAGAGAGACGGCATCATAGGATACGGCACCGGACCGAGGAACTCGTAGCGGTCCCGATCCAATCCGAGGCCGTCCGCGTACGAGGTCCACGGCGAAGGGTCACCCGGCCCCGCGAGGACGAGCCGAACGTGCGCATCGAGCCGCACCATGGCCTTGAGCAGCGTGTCGATTCCCTTGAGCGCGAGCAAACGGCCGGCGAAGAGCAGCATGGGCCGATCGTCCTCCCGGTCGTCCCCGCCAAGCGGCGTGCCGTCCGCGAGCGGCTTCATGTCCACTCCGTTCGGAATGACCGCCGCCACCCGAGGCGTCAGCCGGTACCGGGCCGTTGCGTGGTCCCGCACCCAGCGCGACACGAAGATCATCGCAGGGGTCTGACGCAAGTAGCGGCGCTCGATGCCGCCGAACAGGAGGCGCCATCGCTCGATCGAGCGTTCCCTCCCGTCCCGAGGCACGCCGCCATCCGCGCGCAGCGTGCCGAGGACTTGGGTCCCGAGCGTGGTGTGGACCGTCAAGGCGCGGCGGGCGCGCAGCCGGCGCATGCGGACGAGGAGGTCCGACATGTACGCATGGTTCGCGTGGACGATGTCGAAGCGGTGGGTCCGGCAGAGAGCCGGCAACCGTCGCAGGACCGCAAGCTGGAACGAAAGTCCCAGTCCGCCATCATGGGCGCCATCCGGGAGGATCGTGTGAACCTGGACGCCCTCGGGCGCGACGGCCGCCACATCGTCGGCACCGTGGCCCGACGTGACGACGTGCACCTCCGCGCGATCCCGCAGTCCGCGGGCGACGTTGTAGGTGTACGTCCCGACGCCGCCCCAGGTTGGCAGGAATTCGGGGGTGAGGAGACACACCCTCACGCCGACTCCTCCCGGTTCGCGGCGGAACTCGGCCGGATCCGGTGGGACTCGATCGGAGGCCGGTTCAGGCGTCGCATCAGGAGCCGCCATGCGATCGCGATCCCGGTGCGGAGGGGGACGAGTTTCGGCTCACCGATGCGGCAATCGTAGGCGATCGGTATTTCGTGGACGCGGATCCCCCGCTCGGACGCGGAGGCGAAGAGGTCCGCCTCGAGATCGAAGCCGTTCGCGACGAGGCCGAACGTCTCGAGTACGTCTTCGCGGAATCCCCACATCCCGGTGCAGACGTCCGTCACCGGGGCGTGGAAGAGGAGGCTCGCGAGGCGGCTGAGCAGGCGATTGCCCAGTCGGTTCATGTCGCTGATCGCGCCGTCCGCAATCGAACCCTGAAGGCGGGTCCCGAGGACGACCTCGGCCCCCGATTCGAGGGCCTCGGCGAACATCGGGATGTCCTCGGCGCGGTACGTTCCGTCCGCATCGAGCATGATGAACACGCGGTGCCCCGGTCCGATGCCGGGTGGAAGTTGAGCGAGGATGTGGTCGAGGGCCTGGCGAACGCCATTCCCCTTTCCGCTCCCGCGCTGCACGTACGTCCGGGCCCCCTTCTCGCGGGCGACGACCATCGTGCGGTCCGTGGACTGGCCGTCGACGACCCATACCTCGACGTCGTACCCGAGGGCCCTCAGCGTTCCAATCGGCACCCGATCCAGGACGGACCCGATGGCGGGCTCCTCATTCAAGGCGGGGAGCAGGACGACGACCTGTCCGCGGAATCGGACCCGCGGGCCCGAGGCAGGGGTCGATTGTGGAGCGGGCTCCGACGAGGTCTCGTCGATCCAGTCCCAGGCGAGATCGTCGAAGAGTCCGAGCCCTATCGGTTCCGCTTCGCTCGAGAGGGCCGTTTCGTCATCGAGCGCCTCCGCTTGAGCGCGAAACGCGTCGCCGGAGTCGTGGACGGACAACGCCGTCCTACTCGAAGTTGCCATCGTAAGGACGGGGCAGGAGTCTGCGCGGCGGCAAAATAGGGGTACGATGCACGCAGGATGGCGAGTGTGCCTGTGTGCCCCGAGACTGCCTGCTTCTTACAAAGTAACATCTTATAACACAAAGGTGGATAGGCGTAAGGTCCGTGGTGGTCGCGGTCGTCATGACACCCAAAGGCAGCGTGACCCGCTCCGTCCGCATCGAGAAAGACGCCGACGAACGGCTCCGGAAGCTCGCCGACCAGAGCGACACGAGCGTGAACACGCTGGTGAACCGGGCCTTGCGGAAGTTCGTCGAGTGGGACGCGTACGGCGAGAAGTTCGGCTTCGTTACGTTCCCGGGGATCATCCTGGTCAAGATGATGGACCACCTGTCCGAAGAGGAGGCGACGGAGCTCGGCAAATGGGCCGGGCGGAACCTGCTCAAGGAATACATCACGTTCTGGTTCAAGGAAGTCACCCCGGAGACCCTGATCGAGGGCTTTCCCCGCCTATTCGCGAAGTACGCGCGGGCCTTCGCCTACGAGGAGCACGTCGAAGACGACTATCGGGTGATCATCCTGAAGCATAGCGGCGGACCCCGTTGGTCGACGTTCTACCAAGAGGCCGCCGAGACCGCGTTCCGGGAACTCCTGAATCGCGAAATTCACGTCGAGAAATCGGAGAATCAGGTCGTCCTACGGCTGCGGTGGGTCGAAAAAAAGATTAAGTGAGCCGACGTTGCTGCTGTATTAGGGTTCCAGGGGAGCTTTAGCACTTTGCCCCCGAGCACGAGCGTCACGCGAACGATTCGGATCGAGCGGAACGTCGACGAGTTCCTTCGAAAGTTCGCGGACCGCGAGGGGATCAGCGTGAATTTCCTCGTGAACAAGGCGATCCGGCGGCTCGTCGAGTGGGACGTCTACGCGGACAAGTTCGGGATGATCTCGGTTCCGGAATCGCTCCTCGTGAAGATGATGGACGCTTTGAGCGATGTCGAAGCCGCGGAGCTCGGAGGCTGGGTCGGGAAGAACCTCCTGCCGGAGTTCCTGACGTTCTGGTTCAAGGAGGTCAGCCTGCAAACGGTCGTGATGGGCTACTCCCGTCTCACGGCCCGGTATGCCCGCGCGTTCGAGTACGAGGAACGCTCGAAGGAGGGCAAATGGACGATCGTCTTCAAGCACAGCGGAGGCGCGCGCTGGTCCATCTACTACGAGGCGCTGCTGCGGCGCGCGCTCGAGGGACTCATGAAAGGCGCGGAGATCCACACGGAGAAGACGGACGACCAGGTCATCGCGCGGTTCGCGCTCGTGTGAGCAGGACCTATCGACCGGACTTGCCTTTCTTCCCGGGCGACCTCGCGGGCGGCGGGCCCCCGGAGGACCGCGGGACCGACCGCCCGACGCTCTCGAGGGCCTTCCGCTCGATCGCCTCGGCGAGCCATGACATCGTTTCCCGCAAGCCGAAACAGACGCGGTCGACGTCTGCGGTACCGGTATCGACCTTGACGTGGCGGGCGATCAGCATCGCTTTGATGACCGGCGCGTTCGTCGGTCCGAAGAAGTCGTTGAAGGCCTTCCAGTAGGCCGCCTGGAAGGACTTGTCGTTCTTCACTCCGAGTCGACTCGCGAGATGCACGCCGGCACGCCTCCCCCAAATCGGCGTGCTATCTCGCGGTGATGTGCGGCACTTTCACGGAAATTCCTCGGTTCCCGATCTCCACGGGGAGGAGCCCCATCTGGTGGTTCGTCCCTCGCATCTTGGTGATCTCGATGTAGCGGACCCGCGCGTCCCCGGTGATCGGGACGAGGGAGAAGTGGATCACGCCGTCCGCGACGAATTCCTGGATCCCGACCGACGAGAGCACGTCCGTGTGCGCCGTCTCGGTGATCATCAGGGTCGTGCAGCCCGCGCCTCCTACGATCTTCCCGAGGAGCATGTGGGTGAAGACGCGGAGGTCGCCCACGCGCTCGAACGCTTGCGTCATCGCGGTGAAGGAGTCGATGACGAGCCGCACGATGCCGTACTCGTCGATGTTCCGCACAATCTCATCCCAAATCGCCGGCATCCCCTCGGACGTCAGCGTGGGCATCTCGAGGAATCGGAACAGGCCCTTGGACTCGAGCGGCTGGATGTCGAAGCCGAGCCGCATCATGTTCCGCACGTACGCCTTGCGTCCCTCGAGCATCGAGACGTACATGCCCGGCTCCTTGAGTTCCTTCGCGCCGTAGAACAGGAACTGCGATCCGAAGATCGTCTTCCCGGTCCCCGGCCGTCCGGCCAGGCTGATCAGGCTCCCCGCGGGGAAGCCCCCTTCGAGCATCTCGTCGAAACCGGGGATGCCGGTGACGACCCGAGAGTCGGTGTCCAGGGCGACCCGGCTCGCGACCTTCGCGCACATCACGTGGCCTCCTGGGTTCGTTCTCGCAGCGACTGCATGATCGTCTCGAACATGTCCGCGCGGGCTCCCTGGTGGCGCACCCGGAACCGCGACGTCGGGATCGCTACGACCTCCGGCCGCTCGCCGTCCGTGAGGGCGATGTCCTCGAGCGGAATCAGCTCGAACTCCGGGTAGCCGTGGTCGAACGTGAACTGAAGCCCGTAGAAGCCGGTCCGCGGCTTGACGCCGTACAGGATGAGCGTCCCCCACCGCACCGTCAGCACGAGGTGGATCTGGGAGATGTTCGCCACTTTCTGTGTGAGCTCGAGGTTCGGGCGGGCGAGGATCGACTGGATGTCCTTGTTCACGGCGGCCCGGGCCGCGACCGTCGCGAGGAAGTTCATCACGCCCTGCCCGTAGAAGTTCTCGACCGTGTCGAGGGCCATGAGCATCCAGATCGTCTTGCCTTGGGCCTTGTACGCGCTGTACGTGTCGAGCCACTTCTCGAAGTCCTCCTTCGGGTTGAGGGAGAACTTGATCGCGACCGGATCCTCGACGCGGTCCGTCGTGAAGACGCGCATGTTCGTGTCGTAGACGTCCTCCGGCATGAACTGCGTCGCGAAGAGACGCGCCCTCGTCGGGTCGTAGTCGCTGTACGGGAACGCCATCACGGCGTTGTTCGTCGCGAGGAAGTTCAGCAACGCCGTCAGGGGGACGTAGATCTGCCCTTCGAACGGGACCTCGCCGCGGATCTCCAGGAGGACCGTCGAGCCGCGCGGCACGCCGCCGCCGAGGAGGGCGTCGATGTCGCGGCTGCCCGTGGACATGTGCGTCGGTGAGTTCGCGAGGGGCCGGAACATCGAGGTCCGCTCGGGCAGGGTGAAGGCGAAGGGCTCGAGGTAGCGAAGGCGCCCGCCCGCGAGGGTGAAGGGATACCGCTCCTGGCGGATCGGGATGCCGCGGAGCTTCCGGACTTCCAGCTCACGCACCCGTCGGTCCTCGATGACCTTCTGGTGGAGCACGATGATCGCATCCGCGAGCTGATCGAGCGTCGTGTCCGTCTCGGGACGCTCGCTCACGAGGATCATCCGCGCGCGGGTGTTCTCGAGGATCGCCATGAGCGACTGCTCGACCTTCATCCGCGTCTCCTGCGGGAGGTAATCGGCGATGCCTTCCCACGAGTCGAGGACGACGAGCGGCGACTCCATGCTCGACAGGAGCCGGTGCAGGCCCGAGACGACGTTGTGCGCGACGACGAACTGGCTCGGGTCGAACTCGAGGGTCGTGAAGAAATGAACGTTCGGGAGGGCGGCGAGCTTCGAGAAGAGGGCGTGCTGGAACACGAGCTTGTCCGGATACGATCGGGTCGAAATGTGGACCGTGTCGCCGTCGCCCTGGAGGCGGGCCATCAGCTCGAGCGCCGCGGTCGTCTTGCCCATGCCGGTCTCGCCTTTGACGAGCACGAGCAGGCTCTCCCGCTTGAGGAGCAACTCCAGCTCCCTCGGCAGCGGCATGTCGACTTCTGACTCTACACCCAATCGAATCATAACGAATCCTCCGTCCTGGAACCGGGCGGGTCAACGGCCCGGAGCTTATCTTCATAATGTAGTCGCTTGTGTGCTTTCGTGTTCAACGGGCGATCCGCGTCGTCCGGGGAGCTCCGGGGCAGGAAGGGGGAAAGGGTCCAGGATCGTCGTACCGCCGCCCTTCCTGCGACGAGGCACCGCAATCCGGATGGACGGTCTCACGGGCGAAAACATGGGTCCGACGCCCGATGGGACGCCCCGAGGTCCGGTCGGCACCTCTTCCGGTCACGTGCCTCAGTGCTTGGAGATCACCTCCGACCCCGCAAGGATGTCCGAGTAAAGCCCGCTATGTTTATCCCGGGCGCCGTTCGAACACAAGTGCAATCCGAGGCCACGCGACGAGGAGTCTCGTCCGTCCGATCGGCCTCGAATCACGTTCTGAGCCCACGCCGCGCGACGGGTCCACCCTTGGTATCCGAGCGTCCTCCGATGGGGTTCCTCGACGCCTCCCAGCCTCGACTTGTAGAGCGTGGAGCCCGGGCCGAGGTCGACACGCCGGTACCCTCGCGCGATCAGCTCTCGCACGAGTTCCAGGCCGAGGACCAGACCGGGAGAACCCTCCGCGTGCGTCCGATCGTAGGAGGAGATCTGCGCAAAGAACGTCCGCGCGTCGGCAGCGCCGTGAATCCATGCGACGGGCGTGCCGTCAAGCTCGAGCGTCGACGTGAGGAACTGGCCTTCGCGTGCGAGGAACCCGGACGAGGAGACCAGGAACTCCCGCACATCGCCTGCCGCGAACCAGCCCTCCTTTTCCGTCCCCGTGAGCCATCGGAGGTGGTTCTCGATGAGCTCCCCCACGCGCCTCCGGGCCCTGTCCGGCGTCGTCTCGACGACGACCTTCAGGGGTCCCTGGGCCTCGAGGTGTCGGAGACCTCTTCGATAGGAACTTCGGGTGTTCGCGGTCAAGGAAGCGAAATATTCATCCCACTCCACCGGCAGGGGGACGGACACGAATGGAACGGATACCAGCCGATCGCGGGCGACGAATCCATCTCGCAGGATCTCGGAGGCGGCGTGCGGCGTCGGCGAGGCAGGCGGAAGGTACCCGAGATCCCACTTGCCAAGGGACCACGTCGACGCCACGTGGCCGAGCACCGCTCGCACCGCAGCTCGGTCCTCGTTGGTCGCGAGCACGTCGACGTGCAGGATGTCCCCCGGATACCCGATGTTGTTCCCGATGAAGCGGAGCGTCGAGACGGGCACCGGGCCGACGCGGTCGCGGACGCGCATGAGGGGCGCGTAAGCCGCCAGTTCGCCCCGGCCGTCCCAGCCCACGACGATCCGGCAGCGATTCCTGGCGCCGAAGGACTTCTCCCAGAGGGCCAGGTACGAGGGCGTTTGAAACGGCGTCCAGCGCTCGACGCTCTCGCGGAACCTCTCAAGGGAGGAGGGGAGCGCCTGGCGGGCCTCGTCCAGCGCGAGTTCCTCGACCGACAGACCGGGCACCTGGCGCAGCAAGCTCGACCTCGGCTACCCCGCCATGTCGACGTCGCGGGGGTAAGGGTTACGCACCGGATGCGATACGTTCGAACACAGCCTTCCGCCCGCCCATCAGAGCCCCCCGGTCCGCACGCCCGAACGGAAACGCCGGGCCGATCGCGTGGCATGGAGTGTATGCGGCTGTGTCGAAAGGTTAGACGCATCGACCGCCCATCGTGGAATCCCAGGATGACGCCCCGTCCTCCCACGGTCGCTGCCCGGATCGCGTCCGCGATGGCCCCCCTCGCGCAGCGGTTGCGCGACCGAGACCTGCTGTACTGGAAGCGTGCCCGGGTCGTCCGCTGTGACTCCCTTGGCCGGGAAGAGCCGACGGCGACCGCCGTCGATGCCCGGGAGGCCTCGGACGAAGACCTGCATCTTCTCGCTTCGATGCAAGGCCGTCCGGGAGGGGATTGGTTTGCGAGGCGCGCGCGGGGGATCGTGTGTCTCGTGGCGTGGTCCGGTCCCGCGCCCATCGGGTACCTGTGGATTACGCGGTCCGCCGAGGAGATGACCGAGGTGAATCACGTCCTCGACGTCTCCCGAGATCCGGTGGGGGCCTACCTGTTCGACGGCTATGTCTTTCCTTCCCACCGGAGAAAGGGGGTCCTCCGAGGCTTACTGCAGTCGTCGAAGCGGTGGGGCGCGCAACGCGGCCTCTCGCGGTTGTACGCCGCGTTCACGCGAGACAACCATGTCTCGGAGCGAGCTCTCCACCGGGCGGGATTTCAGGCGGTCGTCGGGGACATCGCCCTGTTACGCGTGCTCCATCGAGACTGGAAGTGGATCCGGATCCCGCGCGGGACGCCCGTCGTCGAGGTCCTCACCGCCGATCGCCCAAGGCAAAGGATGCCGAGCCCGACGTGAGCCCTCACGGCGTCGTCAGGAAATTCGTGACGATGAAGAGCACGAACAAGGCGAAGAGCGGGGCGGCGACGAAGTCGAGCGCTCGCCGCGTCGTTGGACGCAAGTGAGCCTCGAAGACATGACGGACGAGCAGGATCACGACGAGGACGACGGCGATCCCCGCGCTTGCCGCACGCCAGACTTGGAGGGCGTCCATTCCCGACATTCGATGCCGATCCCCTAGATAAAACGCGTGATGCACGGTGCAACCGCGGTCATACCGTCGGCTGGAACCGACGCAGGGTCATCGAGTTCATCACGACGGAGACGGAGCTGAAGCCCATCGCCGCGCCCGCGATGATCGGGTTCAGGACGATCCCGACCCCCGCGAGCACGCCGGCGGCGATCGGAATGAGGGCTGTGTTGTAGACGAACGCCCAGAAGAGGTTCTGTCGGATCTTCTGGACGGTGCGACGGCTGAGCTGGATCGACGCGACGACGTCTCGAAGGTCGTCCTTGATGAGGACGATCCCGCCGGCTTCCACCGCGACATCCGTCCCGCTGCCGAGCGCGATCCCGACGTCGCTCTGCGCCAAGGCGGGCGCGTCGTTGATCCCGTCGCCGACCATCGCGACGACCTTGCCTTGCGACTGCAGCTCCTTGATCTTGTCCGCCTTCTGAGCCGGCAGGACCTCGGCGATTACCCGATCGATGCCGGCCTGCCGGGCGATCGCCTCGGCCGTGCGCCGGTTGTCACCCGTGAGCATGGCGACCTCGATGCCCATCGACCTCAGCGCGCGGACCGCGTCGACGGAATGCTCCTTCAGCGTGTCCGCGACTCCGAGGACCCCGGCAAGCGTCCCGTCCACCGCGAGGACCATCGCCGTCCTCCCCGCTGCCTCGACCCGCGCGAGCGACGACTCCGCCGCATCGATGCGGATTCCGGCGTCTTCCATGAGACGGCGGTTGCCGAGGAGGACCGCGCGTCCCTCGACGTTCGAGCGGATGCCACGGCCCGGGATGGCCTCGAACGCATGGGGATCCGCCAGCGGCAGACCTCGAGCCTCGGCGGCGTGCACGATCGCCCCGGCCAGCGGATGTTCCGAGCCCTTCTCCGCAGACGCGGCGAGCCGGAGGACTTCGGACTCGGAGAAGGCCCCGAACGCCACGACGTCCGTGACGGACGGCCGGCCCTTCGTGAGCGTTCCGGTCTTGTCGAAGACGACCGTCGTCAGCCGATGCGCCTTCTCGAGGTACTCGCCCCCCTTGATCAGCAAGCCGTTCTCCGCGCCCTTGCCGGTCCCGACCATGATCGCCGCGGGGGTCGCGATGCCGAGGGCGCACGGGCAGGCGATGATCAGGACTGCGATGAAGAACACGAGGGAGTGGGCGATCGACTCGCCGAGCGGGAAGATCCATATCAGGAAGACGAGCGTCGCGATGCCGACGACGGCGGGCACGAACACGGAGGCGACGCGGTCCACGAGCCTCTGGATCGGCGCGCGGGCGACCTGCGCGTCCTCGACCAGCTTGATGATCTGGTTCAGCGTCGTGTCGGCGCCGACGCGGGTCGCGCGAATCTTCAGCAGGCCCGTCTTGTTGATCGTCGCGCCGATCGCCGTGTCGCCGACCTTCTTGTCGACGGGCATCGACTCGCCGGTGATCATCGACTCGTCGATCACGGTGGATCCTTCGACGATCGTCCCGTCGACGGGCACCCGCTCCCCCGGTCGGACCACCACGAGGTCCTCGAGCTGAACGAGCTCGACGGGGATCTCCTCCTCCCGGCCGTCGCGGACCACGCGGGCGGTCCGGGGCGCGAGGTCCATCAGCTTGCGGATCGCGTCCCCCGCCCGGCCTTTCGCAATCTCCTCCCAGTACTTCCCGAGCAGGATGAGGCCGATGATCACCGCGGCGGTGTCGTAGTACGTCCCCTTGTCCGCGAGCGCAACGCCGAGGAAGGGCAGGAACGTGACGATTGCGCTGTATCCGTACGCCGCGCTCGTGCCGATCGCGATCAGCACGTCCATGTTCGCGCTGCGGTTCCGGATCGCGTCGAAGAACCCGCGGTAGAAGCGCCAACCCGCGACGAACTGCACGGGCGTCGCGAGGACGAAGAAGAGGAGGTTCACCGGCTCCTCGAGCCCGGCGAGCCACCCTCGGAGGCCTTGGCCCAGCCCGACGAGGAACAGCGGGATCCCGATTCCGAGGCTGAGGGCCGTGAGCCGCTTGAGCCGCCGCATCTCGCGTTCCGGAGCGGTGAAGGTCTCGAGGCACGTCTCCGAGCAGAAGTAGTACTTCCGGCCGCGCACCGTCGCGGTGAGGTGGGTTCCCTCGTCGACGTACATGCCGCACACCGGATCCGTCGCCATCGTCCCCTCGGGGCCTCGCGTCGGCGACGCGGGCCCGTCTCCGTCGAGTGGGAAACGACCGCTCGCTTATGGCATTGTGCCCGTTCAGCGGTACATGTCGGCCGGGATGGGCTCCGGCCGCACGATGGGCTTCGCCTGCTCCTTCAAGCGGGTGAGGTGACCCTCGAGCGCCGTGGCCTGCTCCTGGAGCGGCTTCAGGTCGATCGTGATCTCCGGGAGGAGCTCGTCCAGGGTCTTCACGAGTCCCACGGCCGCGCGGGCGTCCGGCAGATCCAACCGCGCCTCCGCGAGGAGCGCGATGACGTCGGCGTTGCGCCAGCGGCCCTCGTTCAGGAGGATGCCGCTCACGCCCGTGATCATGCCCGTCTCGAGCTGCGTGATGTGATGCTTGTCGAGTTCCGCCCGGGCGCGGTCCGTGCTGCCGACCCCCCAGACGGGCGGCTCGCCCGCCAGCGGCACATCGGGGTCCGCCGGCAGGCCCTCGAGCGGGACGATCTGGCGTGCGCCGTGGTCGTGGGCCCACTTCAGGAGCGCGTACGCGACCGGACGGTGGGTCGACATGGGTAGCGGCATCTCGCACAGGAAGATCGCGAGCTTGTGCTCCGCCGACGCATAGACGCGGGCGGGGTACTTCGGCTTCTTCGCGTAGATCATCGAGAGGGACGGAAAGTCGGCGGAGTCGAGGGCGCACACCTGGTCGACCGGCATCATCGTGATCAGGTACGTCGCGGTGATCGTGCTGACGAGCCCGACGCTCGGGAACGCCGCGACGACCGTGCCGCCTTTCAGGTTGACCTCCTTGATCGTCCGGACCTCGACTTCGGACATCGGACCACGCCCGGGTCTCGAAGCGGCCTCTCGACTAAGTACGTTTGGCTATCGGCCGTCCGGTGGGATCACGTCTGACCGACGAACCCGAAGCCCTCGAATGTAATCGGGGAGGCGCGCGCGCCCCGGCGCCGTGAGGAAGGCGTGGGACGCGGCCGCATCCCGCAGGCATTGTCCGCGCGGATACGAGCCGGAGGGACGCTCGATTCGCCCTCATATATATTTATCCCGCCATAGTTTTATAAGCCGAAACCCATCGCGCGGGCGAGGTCGGCCATGTCCCAGCCAATGCCACCCCCGTACCCCGGGCAGTACTATCCGATGTCGATGGAAGGCATGATCACGCGCCGGAATGTGTTCGCGCTGAACGCGATCGGCCTCTTGGCGATCTGGATCGGCGCGCTAATCGCGATCTGGAGCGGCGACATCAACGCCCGCGGCCTCGCGCGGTTCCTCGTGATCTCCGGAGGCGTCCTCGGCACCCTCGCGAGCACGGCGGGCGCCCTCGGCTCGAAGCGGACGTCGGACATGCAGAACCTCGGCCTCCTGATCTGGGCCGGGCTGTTGCTCGCCGTGTCCGTCACGTTCCTCGCGTCGATCGGCTGAGCCGATTCACCCGAGCGTCCGGATCGCCGCGGCGAACTCCGGGGCGACGCTGACCTTCGTGTGCCGCGACTGGATCGTGTCCGTCGCGATGACGTCGTCGCAGGCCTTGAGGTTCGCCTCGGCGTTGCCGACGAACAGCCCGTGGACGCACGCTGCGATTACGCGCCGCGCGCCCTGGGCCTTCAGCTCCTTCGCCGCCGTCGCGATCGTGCCGCCGGTCGAGATGACGTCGTCCACGATCCCGACGGACTTGCCCCTGACCGCGAGGGCTTTCGGCTCGATCTTCACCGTGTACGAGTCGATGCGCTCCTTCACGAGGAAGTCGAACGGGACGCCGGCGACCGCGGACGCCTCCTTCGCGAGCCGGAGAGCGCCCTCGTCGGGCGCGAGGAGGACGTCGACCTTCGCGGACTTCAGGTAGCGCCCGATCGCGGGCATGCCGCTCACCTCGCGAGTGGGGAGCGGGAAAATCTTGAGGATCTCCGGGTCGGCCGGGATCGCCATCGTCAGGAGTTCGTCGCAGTCGACGGCGATGTGCTTCGCGATCGTCTTAGCGGAGATCGCCTCGCCGTCGAGGAAGCGCTTGTCCTGGCGGCCGTAGCCGAAGTACGGGACGATGGCCGTGATCCGACGGGCGCCGGCATCGCGGATCGCGTCGGCCAAGAGCAGGAACTCGACGATGGTCGGGTCCGGATGGGTCGTCTGTACGAGGATGACGTGATCGCCCGCAACGGAGCCGAGGAGCCGGACGTACCGCTCGCCATCCGGGAAGCCGCCCGGATGCCTCTCGAAGGCGACGTCGACGTAGCCGGCGGAGAGCTCGCGAGCGATTCCCTTCGCGAGAGGGACCGAGGCGGAACCGCCGACGATCTTCACTCAAGGCACCCCACTGCGCCGAAAGGGTACACGATATATGAATCGTCGGTCAAATCGCGGTCGATAACCGCCCGAGACCGTTCTATAGACCGGATTTAGAGGATGCTGCTTCTTGTTACATGGCTCCCGACTCGCGGGCCCCGACAAGCCTTTCACGTCTACGGGAAACCATTTGGTTCGGTCAGGCAAGGTCGCTTGACGAGTTGCGTCGAGTCGCAACACACCGCCCGCTAAGTGGGACTCGTCCCCCATGAACGGGACGACGGCTCGCGCGGGCGATAACAAGCGGCGAGCCTTCTTATATCGAGCGTGTGGGTGGAAAACCTCCGGGTCATGGGCTTCGACCGGTTGGCAACGTTGCGCGTTCGGTTTCGACGAACGATTTCACTCGCTGCTCTCGTCACGACGTTCGCAGGTGTCGCGCTATCGATCGATCGTCCGAGAGGTACGGTGTTCGAGTGGGTCTCCATCCCCATCATTCTAGTCGGGGGGACGTTGCTCGCTTGGTCCATGTGGCCGGCAGGCACGCCCCCAGTCGGACCGTCGACGTCTCTCGCCAGTCGGTTCATCCGACGAATTACCATAGGAGGCCGTCTCCTGGGATTCTTCCCGAGCCTTGGGATAGCGATCATCCTTGGCGACTTGACATACAACCTGACGCTGTCTGCGACTCCTTCAATCCAGACTGAGGATACCATTGTCCTCTTGGCCGCGGTAAGTTTCCTCGTTTACGGAATTGTCCCGGAGCGATTCGCTCGCGAACGTGACTTCGTTCTGTTGTTTTTCCTCTGGCTGAACTCGATCCTAGTTGTCCCCCTTCTCGTCGCCCGCTTGTACTACGCAGACTTCGAGAGGTCAGTCGACGTCTACTCATGGGTCGCCCTCGCACCCGAAACAGGCGCCGTGTTGAATGTACTCGGCGTGGCGAATCAAGTCCACGCGGTCGCCGGCTCAACAGCGCCCGGATTGACATTCACACCCCAGCATCTTGCGGCCCAAGTGACGGTCGTCATTACCACCGCGTGCTCGGGAATCTATTCATTTGGAATCTTCGCGTCGGCCTTCGCGGCATTCGTGCTGAGCGAGTACAACCGACTGTCGCCTCGGATTTGGCTCTTGCTCGGGCTCGGATTCCTGACAGCCTACGCGGCGAACGTTCTCCGGATGGTGATGATCGTGCTCGTCGCCTACTACACCGATACGCAGCAGACGGATCTCCAGAACATGCTCTTGGCGCATTCGTACGCCGGCTGGCTCATCTTCGTTGGGTGGATCGCATTGTTCTGGACGATTGTGTTCAAAGTCCTGCCTCGCGAACCCGTCAAGTCGGTCCTCAAATCCGATCTGCAAATCGACGGCCATAGGGAGGTTGTTTGCAAAATCTGTTCACACGGCCTTACACCCCTCGTTCCTGCGAAGAGGTGCGAGTGTGGCGCGTACTATCATCGCAGATGCATCGCGGCCGTTGAACGTTGTCCGTCGTGTCAACAACCTTGGGCGCTGGCCGGCCCGACGGTTCCCGAAGGTCAGGGGACCGACGAAACGCGCTCGTGAATTACGAGCGGAGAAGTGTAGAGGATCTTCGAGCGCCCAAGCAGAGCCAGAAGGGCCGATTGAAGGATTCCTTGGGAGGCTCGGTCGTAGAAGGTGCCGACGGAGCTCATTCCTGCAAACGTAGCGGACAGGTTACTGGAAATGACGAAATTCGCGATCGACTCGTTCGCGATGTCGGTGAGCCTCAGGCGCGTGCCCAAGACATACACCGAAAGATTGTAGTACAAATCCGGCGGCCCGTCGAAAGCGACAATCGCCGACGGGTCGCGGTCAAGGATGAACTCGACTGCGAGTTGCTCGGCCGCAACAGTTGAACTGGTCCCTACCTCTGCGGACACAATCAATAGCGCCACCAACAAGAGAAGGATCCTGAGCGAGAGGCGAGTGACGAGGACGGCGGGCAGGCCCAGCAAGAAGAGGGGAGCCAGCCACAACGCGCCGAATCCGAACGAGAAACCCAATCCTGCGCAACCGGTAGCAATTGCCAAAAGTCGGAGCTTCGAGATTCGAAGGTCAAACGACTCGCGCGCGGGCTTCCGACGGACCGGGCGAGCTAGGTCCAATCGCCGGGTACCGATCAGGAGCAGCGGAAAATACGCGTACATCACATAACGAATTCGGTCTATGCTGAAAACCGCCTGGCCGCCGACCTCGAACAAAGCGAAGACTGCGGCGACGAAAGCGGCAATCAAAGGGACCAACACAATCGCGAGCCAGAGACCGCTCTCTTCTTCAGCGCGAATAGACGCGAGCGAATCGAGAACCTCCCGTCCGAAATAGATTCCGATGGAGAGTAGCATGATGCAAAAGAGAAGCATCGTGGCCAGGACGAGCGGGACGTATCGGACAGGCTCGGACAGCGCAATCGACGTGTACGATGTTAAGTACGCGTCTGTCTCCCAGTGAGGGAACCCGAATCGAACGAGGTTGCGAGAGCTCCAGGCCAGTACGATTGACCCAAAGATCCCAATGGCCCCGAGATAGCTATAGTCGCGAAATACGGCCCGGCCCATGTAGGAATAGCGCCAAGTGAGTCCCGCGAATCCCGCGGCCACAAAGAAATATCCGGCGGAGGCTCTGGAGAGAAAGACAAGGCCGGCACAGAGCCCTCCGAGGAGCATGTATCGCCGATTGTTGAGGCTCTTGAGAATTGCCCAGATTGTGAGGATGAAAAAAATCATTGTCAGATTCTCGGAATACACCCGACCCACGTCCAGGATGAGTTCGGGGAAGACGGCAAGGACGGCGGTCGTCGCAAGAGCGCACGATTTTCCGTAGAGATCCTTCGAGGACCAGTATGCGACGAGGAGGACGCCCAAGGACACGGCCAAGGACACCGCTTTCATCAAACCCACACTATAACCGAGCAATGCCATGGCTGAACCAAGGACCATGGGCCACAGCGGGGACATGTGATGACTATACGAAAGGGCCAATCCCGGAGCACTCGGATCCCCCCAAGGAACCAGGAATTCGCCCCGTTGGGCGAATGAAGCGCCCATCACGATGTAGTACCCGCCATCAAAGCCGACGGCAGTCAGCCCCGCGGAGACGATTCGGAGCGTGACGCCGATGAGAATCGTCGCGTGAAGAAGGGCCGGAAAAGATAACGCGTACCGTGCAACGGCCGGTAGCCTCATCAGTAATCGAATTCGAGGGCATGAATCGGTCTAATTTGAAGATTACGACCTCAAATGGTTGGGTCCGTGCTTGCCGCAATTTCCATATCAGATAGTGATGTCGAAAGCATGATGTCAAACGGGCTCATGTTTCCGGCCGTGCCCGACTTGAGCTCATTTTCCATTTCGGTGGTGGTCCCAACACGCGACCGTTTCCCACATCTCCTCCGGCGTATACCGCTTTGGGTCCAAGCTGGGTTTGATGAGATCATCATCGTCGATGGTTCCAACGATACTGCGACACGCCGACAGATCGAAGAGCTCTGCCGGAAATTCGAGGCGAAGTACGTCCCCTATCCCAGGACGCTGCGGGACACTCGTGCCCGCCAGAGAAACATGGGGGTAGCTGCCGCAACGTCGGAGTGGATTCTATTTCAGGACGACGATGACACTGTCCCTCTCGGAGTGGACAAGAGGGCGCTGCACGAAGCCTCTCGAGGCGCAGATTGGCTCATTGGCGCCGTTGGCGAACACATCATCTTGCAGCGACGCGCCTCGTTTCTCGCGTTCGGCGGATATCCGGAAGACATGGTAGCAGCGGAAGATATCATCATGTCCAATCGGTGCCGAGGCCATGGGAAAGGCGCCCTAGTCGGTCAATGGCACGAGCGACAGGTTTCGCCCGATCAACCGAAAGAGGATCCGATCAGCCGCGCTCGCAACGCGTTCTGGTATGGTGCGACAGTCATCATTTTCCTACTTCGAACGCCGTTGCGCAGACAGGCGCTAATCGGCGACCTCTGGCGGATCGGAGGCCTCGTTCGAAGCACGCTTCATGGCGACCCCAAGGCCACAGTGTACTTGATGTGCGGGCTGCTTGGCCGCGCGCTCAGTCCGATCCATGGGCTGTACATCTTGGTGACAGAGGGGCGCGCGGCGCTCACACGAGAGAACTATCATGGCTGGCAGGGTCTACGGTCCTAGGTCAGGACCCGCATTTGACGGGAGTTAGCGCGATGAGCAAATTCAGCTGGCGGCATTTCGCACAGAAGGGACCGGACTGGTGGAATCCGCCTGCGCCGGAGGGCTTTCAGCAATCACAGTTGGAGTCGATCCAAGCACTCCTGGAGAAGGATCGACCGGTACGCGTCCTGGAAATCGGTGTCGGACGAGGCCGCGCGACTCCATGGCTGCGCAGCTCGTGGACCTACGTCGGCGTCGAAGTCAATCGCTCATTGCTAATGTTGGCCAAGGCGGGTGGTGTTGAGCCTATTGCACTGGGAACGGGTACCGTCTTGCCATTCCGGAACGAGACATTCGGGGCCATAGTTGCTTACGACGTCTTGATGCATATTTGGGACCGACGCGGGTTCCTCGACGAATGCCGGAGGGTGTTGGTCCCAGACGGGATACTGGTCGCGAACTTCTTACGGAAGTTCTCCCGCGGTTGGAGACGATATGTCCTTGCATGGCTCCTGCACCCGCTGCGAATGCTCGGGTCGAGAGACCGACGCTTTGACGTTGAGGAAGCGTTGCGCATGGCGGTTTCCAACCGAGGGTTCCGGACCGAGTTCCTCATGAACGGCACGAGCTCTCCAATCCTAGTTGCGAGGAAGTTCGCCAGATCGTCCACCGGTCGCGCCTAACGAATCCTTAGACAATTCTTGCGCGGTGATGGTTAGCCGGAAACCTCCGGAAGTCGGCTCGGTACGTGATTCCAATCGAATCTGCCGTGTCGAGGTCCACCACCGGAGAAAATCAGAACCCCGCATCGGCCGCAGTCTTCCAGACTTCGTCGTTCTGCGGGCCGCTTGCAGGATTGTTCGCAGGCGCCGGGCGTCGAGCCGCCAACTACCGTGGACGTGCCGCCTGGAGGCCCCCAGCGCCATGTCGTGATCGCATAAGACGACCAAACTTGACAGGGTCGCGCAGGATTGAAGATAGCGCCTGATTTCACCACAATGGCGTCCCCGCGTTCGCCACCCTAGCCAAATGCTCGAACTCGCTTTCACAGCGCCAATCACTTCCCGGCACGGGAATTCCCAAAGGTCGAGCGGCTCGCCAGTCGCTGAAGAGAACATCCGATATGGCACGATGAGGAAGGGCGGGTGCGCTAGGGACGAGGAGTCGTATCCCAGGCCAACTTCGGCGACCAAATCATGAGTATCCGACTTGCGATACCATGAGGGATATCGGAACCCGATAGGCTGCGCAATCTCCCGGGCAAGCGTGAACACCGCTTCCCTGAGAGCGTCCCGGGTAGCGGTGGAGTCAGAGGTGGTTCGTTTCCAAGCCTCGTGGTCGCCGATTCGTGGAAGATGCAAGGAGACGTCGTGATGTCGTGCGGCCTTGCGAAGAGCTGTTCGATCCGCTTCATCGCGGACCGCGTTCAAGTCGACGAAGAACGATCCAACAAGGCCGTGTCGTTCGAGGCGTTGCGCCGCCGTCGGGACACTCATTTCGGTTTTCATGTCGAGCCGATCCCGTGCAAACCGCCTCCCGATAGACCACGTACACGACGCGCGTGCAGGATCATAGTAACCTGAGCCCGCTTCCGTGTCGACGGTGTAGATCAGGGGAGGCACATCGGCGGGCCAGAAACTCTTCCATACCGCGAAAGGTGCCGCCCAAGCGAACATACGGAGCATGACTGGAACCCAATTCGCGTTTGTTGCCGCCGAAGCGGCATCAGAATCCTGGCGCGTGTCCTGACACAATGAATAAATCGGGTCGAACCCGAAAGCAATGGTCCTCCCGGGCGGGGGAGAAACGGAGACGCAAGCGCGGCCTTCTTCATCAACAACCAAAGGTCTGAAACCATCAATTTGGACAGGCCGATAGCCCCCCCGGAAAGGAATCTCAAGTCCGTGGGCCATCGGCCCTAGGGCCGGATGTGTTTCGACGACTCGAAACACATGCCGCTCCTTGCCGCCAACATGAGCAATCGCGATCGAGGACCACGATTCCGGATGACACATCGGGTCCACCAACGCGACCACAGTCGCGCGACCAGGTTGGTCCGGCTTCGCAGAGAGGACTGTAGGATCCTGCCCGCAATAGTCGCGGAAGAAACATACCCAGGATGGGACCCGCACTTGCTCTTGATCCGCGTCTAAGAGGTACACCCGAGGATCCAATGGGTACCCGAGCAGGGTCGAAAAGATCAACCCGGACGTTCCTGGCGACAGGCGCCTGCGGAGAACCCGCATCCCGCGATCGTCGATGACTTCCCATCCACCGGCCGATTCCGAGGGAGGATTGGCCAGGCGAACGAAAACAGATAGGGGTTCGCGCAGAGAATTCAACCCCCGCATGCGGCCACGATTTGCTGCGCCACCCGGCTCCACTTGCAACGGAGGACCGCAAATTCCCGGCCCCGCGCACCCATCTCAGCTCGCCGCGGCTCATCGCTGAGCAAGTCGACAATCGCCGTCACGACTTCTCGAATGTTGCTAGGGTCAACGAGGACACCCGCGCTCGCTTCTTCGACGATTCCGAAGTCGTAACCGGTCCCTCGCGATGCAACGACCGGGCGAGCGCAAGCCATGTATTCCCGCACTTTCAGTGGGGAACCCGGGAGCAGCGGGGGCTTGAGAGACAGCGCGATATCTAGAGCCCCTATGTACGTCGGCACGTCCCGATACGGGACCGAACCCGTAAACGTCGAACACCCGCCCAGGCCCTCCGATTCGGCGAGCACTTCCAAGTTCGTTCGATCGGGCCCCTCGCCTACGACTAACATGTGCACGCCAGTTCCCTGTCGGCGGATCTCAGCAATCGCTCGGATCATGATGTCGACGCCCTGCCACGGCACCAAATTACCGATGAAACCGAGAACCGGGTCGTTTCCCCGCAACCCGATACGGAACCTGCACGATGACCGGTCCATTGGAACAAATAGGTCCGTGTTCACGCCGTTCGGTACGACCTGAACTCGGGCCGGCGGGAGCCTATATTTCTGGATTAGCGCGAGCTTCAGGGAGTCTGAGACGGCCACGATCGTCCTCGCCCGACAAAGGAGCATGCGATGAATCCGAATATGAAACCATGACGACCTGTAGTCCTTCCCAAGGAGCAAGGACCGCTCCTCGTCGGGAAGCCCATTTACCTCGACCGCAAAGGGGACTCGAAAAAGACGGGAAAGAACGAAAGAGACCTTTGGGGAGACTCGACGCTCGTAGATCAGGTCCGGCTGGAATTCTTGAATGATCGGACGAACCTGGCGGATGACAGACCAAAGGCGTGGTCCGCTGACGACGTGAATGGGAACCGACTCGATTTCATTGGCGTCCTGGCCGCCCGCCACAACGACTTCCACGGGCTGCCCCATCCGGACCAGATTCGAGCATAATTCCCGTAGGTGAGTCGCATCGCCCGCTCGGCGACTCAAATCGACATCGAGGGCCAATATTAGGAACTTCATGGCTTCTTGGGTTTTTGAGCTGGTACGCCGCCCAGGCCCCTGAGCACATCCGAGAACTCGCGACGGCCGAGTCGCTCTGGGCAAGCGAGGCCTCACCGCGCCTGCCAGGTAATAAGATTTCTCGTGGTCCAGGTCTCTGAACACTAGGATGTTCGTGACGGGGCTGATACCGGCTCCGCAGGTTTGATATTCCTGGACCCTCCGTCGCAGCTCGAACAGGTTCACTCGAGAGGAATCGCAGTTGGACCCGTCGGGCGGATTTGCTCCGTGACGAGAGTCGTTGTCATCGGTCTGGGATACATCGGGCTTCCGACAGCGGCGATGTTGGCTCTCACCGGAAGCGAGGTGATCGGAGTTGACATCCAACCAAAGGTCTTGGAAGCTCTGCGATCAGGCAACCCGCCGGTGAGAGAACGGGACCTGACCGCAGTGGTCCGCGAAGCGATGCACTCCGGACGACTGCAGGTTTCTGAGCGACCTGAGAAAGCCGACTATTTCATCATCTGCGTTCCGACGCCGAAGAACGGACAGAAGCCCGAACTCGGTGCCGTGGATACGGCATCACGCTCAATCGCGCCCTTCATACGAAAAGGTTGCACTGCAATTCTCGAGTCGACGGTTCCTCCGGGCACGTCAATGACCCTAGTCCGACCCATACTTGAGAGCTCAGGACTGACGGCAGGAATTGACTTCCACCTGGCCCACTGTCCAGAGCGGGTCATGCCCGGCAATATCTTGCGAGAAATCGTCGAAAACGAACGCATTGTCGGAGGGATTGATCCGGTATCCGCGCAACGCGCGGCGTCTTTGTATTCGACCTTTGTTCGAGGCGCAATCCACTTGACAGATCTCGCGACGGCGGAGTTCGTTAAGCTCGCAGAAAACGCGTATCGAGACGTTAACATCGCCTTTGCGAACGAATTGGCCGACTTGGCAGAAGCCCATGGCGTTGATATTTGGCAGGCAATAAGCCTCGCGAATCGACACCCTCGTGTAAACATACTTCGTCCGGGCCCTGGCGTTGGCGGCCACTGCATCCCCGTCGATCCGCTATTCCTGTTGACCTCCAAGGTGCGCGCACGAATGATTCCCGCGGCACGAGAGACGAACGATACCCGACCTCTTCAGGTGGCGCGGAGGGCTCTCGGGTTGGTCCGCGGAGTGAAACGTCCCAAGATCGCAGCCCTTGGGATTGCCTTCAAAGGAAACGCGGACGACATCCGCGAGAGTCCGGCCGTCGAGGTAGTCAAGAGGCTTCTTCAAGACGGATGCACGGTTGCCGCATACGATCCGTTGGTGCCGAACGATCAGTTCTCTACGATGCCCTTGGAAGAAGTCATCGAGGGGGCGGACCTCATTTTGATTCTGGCGGACCATCGAGAATTGGCATACATCGATCCTGAAGTGGTCGCGCCGAAGGTCCACCGGAAAATTCTGTTCGACTCTCGAAACGCCGTCGACCATCGGAAATGGGCGGACGCCGGGTTCGAGGTACATGTCCTTGGTAATCCTCGGCCCATCGTTCCGGAGGAACCGCTCACCGAGGTCCCCCTTGCTCGACCGCGCTCGCGAAAGTGACCCAAGTAAAGATGGCTCAGTTGTCGACGAATCGGACTTCATAGATTCGCCTGTATGCGGTGCGGGGACGATGCCAGCTATGGATAACGTAAAGGGGATAGTGGACGGGGCCATAGAGGCGTGACGATTTCGGAACCAGAAGGGCAAGCTTCCACCTCAATCGGAGCCCCAGGAGTCCTTCATGCGGGCGCCACGTGACCGTGGTCCCCGGTCGCCGTCTTGCTTCGTCAAGGACTGCATGATGGAGGTCCTCCGTGGGCAGTCCATGCGAGACATGTTCTTCGCGCCAATCCGGCGCGCCTCCGCGCCTCGTCTCTTCGATTAGCGCCTCCCTATCAAAATCCTCGCTCGACCTCCCGTATGGAAATCCTAGTATGACGAGAGACCGAGAAGCCCGGAATATCTCAGCAATCGCGCGGGGACGGTCCCCCTTGGGAAGGTGTTCGAGAAGATCCATCGACACCACGGCTTCCAAGGATCGGTCCCGAAAGGGAAGCATCGTCGCCGAAGCCCGGACCGGCAGGAGCGGAGGCCGATGGCGGACGAACTCGTCGATTGAGAAAGAGACGTCTACGCCGATGACCTCCTTCTCGAGAAAGCGCGCAAGGCCCGCATTCCCGCTGCCCACATCCAGAATCCGGATCGTTCGTTCCCCGAAAATCGACCGCAAGATCCTGACCGGAATCGAGTAGCGCAACCAAGGATCCAGTAGAAGCGTGCGGTTCCAACCAAGATATCGTTTCGCGATTGCGCGGATGAAGCCCCGGGGCCCTCGATTACGTGGGTTTTCCCAGTCCAGCAAGCGCTTCGTCAGACTCACCACGCGTGGAACGTTCCGAGAAATCGAGGCCGATTCCCTCGACGAATGTTCAGGGTCCACGGGATCCCCCCCGTTCGATCGACTACGGGTTTCGGGCAAGCGCCTTAAGCTCTCTTGCCAACTCGACCGCACGCTCGGTCCGGGAGCGTCGGATTCTGCTGACCGGCCAATGACCAGGTGAGGCACCGATTCCAACGTCGATTGTATTCTCGGCAATTATCTTTGACAAATCCAGTCGAGCCCAATTTCGTGTTTTCATCAGGTCCCATTCCCGCCGGAGCAGCCGGAAGAACTTCTCTCGCGTTGGGTATCGGTCGGACCGAAAGTCCGCGCTGCCTTCCGCCCACGGCTCCTTGAAGTGCTGGCCGAGTGCCAGAGGATACCACCGGATGGACCCCAAATTCCAGAGTCGCATCCACATGTCAACATCCTCATTCGTGTTGAGGCTTCTGCGGCCGCCGATTGCAGCCCACTGTTGACGGGGAAAGATTCCACAGAATATCGCTTGGACCGAGAATGGCGAGAAGTTTTCAAAGTATGCATCCGTGAACCGCCGAAGAAGGTTCGAGTAGACGACATCTGTATCCACGACCATGATATGCTCGCCGAGCGACCTAACGAAGGCTAGTTGACGACCTTCCCCCATCGTGCAACGAACCTGCTCGACTTTAAGGTTCGAGAACCGACGCGACCAATCAAGGAGGATCGTCCAACTCCCGTCCGTCGAGTTGTTGTCCACAAGCACATACTCGAAATCAAGTCCGTCGAGTTCGCGAAATACAGAGTCGAGATGTTGCTGCAGCGAGCCAGCGCAGTTGTAGTTCGTTGTACAGATGCTGAGTCTCATCAAAGGACCTGTTCGACAATGCTGCGAACCGACTCGAATCGCCGCTCGAGGCTGAAGAGTGCTACTATCCGTGCCCGCGCGGTCGATCCGTCGGCCGAATCCAGCGCCTCACGGATGGCCTCTGCAAGAGCGCCGGGGTCGCCATATGGAGCGTAGAAGCCGGCCTCGCCCACGACCTCCGGCATCGCACCTGATTTGACGACCACAGGCACGCAACCGCTTGCCATACCCTCGGCGAGGGCTAAGCCAAATCCCTCAATGTAGGAGGGCTGGGCGTATACTTTCGCGCGGGAGAGCAAGTCGACCAGATCCGGCTCCGGAAGCCAGCCGGTGAGGGTCAGGTTCGGGCCGCCAATCGAAGCCAGTTCATCTTTGGCGTCGTCAATGTGGCGTCCCACAAGGTAGAATCTGATTCCGGGGAGAAGATGCGAGGCTTTGGCAAGGGTAACGAGTCCCTTTCTCACCATGTTCTCGCGGTTGACGTTTGACACACAGACCACGATGTCTTCCTTGGACGTCGGGTGAAACTTGTTGACGTCGACACCCAGCGGAACCGATTCGACAGAGCAGCGAGGCGCCAGGTGACGAATAGCGCGCTCGCTCCAAGAAGAGAACGCGAGCACTCGGTTGGCGGTCGCGAGCGCTAGCCGAGCCGTAAGCAATCCCCTGGTCTTTAGGAGCCGACCGTACGCAATCTCCGACAATCCCGTAACGTCCCACCCACCGGAAACCAAGATCGCAGTTCCGCCGGTAAGTCGCACCAAGGTGTTGGCTATGGCTGCGAAGCCGAGCGCAAACCAACAGAAAACTACGTCCGACTTTGGGACCTCCAAGAGGAGGGACGGATAGTTTCGAGTCCCCGAAAAGTAGAAGGGCGTCACGTCGCAAAACGTTTCGAGCAGCTCGAGATCGGTTCGAATGAATGTCGCTTCGATCGGATAGACAAAGAGCAGCGACGGCCGTCCGCTTCCTGCCGAACCGAGCGTGGTCACCGGCGGGATGATGAGACGTTCGCACTTAAAATCCGCGACCTGAATTTTCGACGGTCGATGCGTTTCGGAGGTTCCGTTCAGTTTCCCGACCCTACTTTTATACGCGAACCGATACACGCTCCGGGATCGGAATAGCAACTCCAGATGAGATGCCACAGGATGCAAAGCGGCGCCCCACGTCTGAGAGACGAAGGGTTCTGGTGGGGACCTCGTGGACCATGACATCAACGATCCTGGGCGTAATCGTCGGTGTGGTTTCTCGGCCCCTACTCGTTGCGTTCGTCGGAATCGGCGGGTACGGGGTGTGGGCGTCCGCCATCGCAGTGGCTTCGATGTTTAGCCTCGGAGGCGACTTAGGCGTAGCGAGTGCCCTTCCGAAAATCATCGCCGAAAGGAGAGGCCAAAGGAAAGACGAGGGAACGATCCCGAGCAGCGGTCTGCTGTTCGCGTTGTTTACAGGGGCAATCGCTGGCGCAGCCCTTCTCTTGTCGTCGCCGTTCATTGGCCAGCGAATCGCATTTGCGGATTTTCCTCTTCTCCTGCAGATACAGTCCCTCCAAATGCCCCTCAATTTCGGCATCGGCTCGCTGCTTGCTCTCCTCCAAGGTGGCCGCTCGTTCAGAGCCTACTCCCTCAGCACGATCCTCCTTGCAACTGCAAATCTGTTCTTCATGACCGTGCTACTTTTTCTGGGTGCCGGTCTCGTTGGAGTGATGGTCGCATCTCTTCTCTCGACATCTATCTTGTTCGCCATACTGGTCGTCTCATGTCGAAAATGGCTGCCCCTTCCAAGCTTTAGAGACCTGCGGGCAGACTTGACTCAGCTGGTCCCCGTTGGACTACAGCTGACGGTTTCGATTTTCCTCAGTCGGATCATGTATCAGGTTGATGTTGTGATCCTCTCTTTCTGGACGGTTGATCCCACAGTCGTCGGGTCGTATTCCTTAGCTGTGTTCGTGGCGCGCGTGTTGTGGATACTACCCGGAAGCATTGGTCTGACGACCTACCCCGTGGTCTCTGAATACTTTGTCCGGCAAGACAGCCGACGCCTGTCGGCCTACCTTCGGACGGCCCTCACCGCATCATGCGCTATGACAGGGGTGCTCGCAGCCGGTATCGTCCTGTTAGGCAGACCTGTCTTGAGAATCGCATTCGGCCCAGCTGCATTGCCTGCGTATGAACTCTGCTTGCTGCTTTTGGCCGGAACGGCAGCGCTCGGGATTCTTCGCTCCGTAGCTCCGGCGATCCTCGGCGCCGGCCGCCCTGCCGTAGCCGTCCGGATTTCGGCACTAGGCGCGATCCTCACGTCCATCTTGTGCCTCGTGATTACCCCGATTGCTGGCAGCACGGGCACCGCGGTCGCGGTTTCCATTTCTTTCTTGTGCGTCAGCGTTGCGCTCGTATGGGCGACGGACAGACATGTCCTACCGAGGGAGGGTCGGTCACAGTTCTATCGGAAACTCGGCCCGGTCGCAGCGGGAGCGATAATGTTCTCTCTTGTGGCAATCCCGGTTGCAGCTCCTGAGTCAGGCTCCTGGGCGTTTGTCGTCGCTGGACTGATATGGGGCGTGGGTTCGGCAGTTCTTCTCATTGCATCCGGTGGGAGGTCGATTCTCCGATGGGTCATGAAATCGTCCGATCGCCCCCGTTAGTGTCTCAAGACTGGCAACCGTTCCCGGCTCTGTCTCATCCGTGACAATCGCGAAAGGTGGTTTAATATGGGCCATCGATTGACTGATATGTATGCTCGGGAGAGCCACACGGCCCCTGCACGAACGCGTTCGATCAACGCTATTCCTGCTCCCAGCTTGGTTCAGTCCTTCCAGCTCTTTGAGGTCGGCCTTTCACCGTCTTCGGGGGGCGAGAATCGGTGCTCACGTCGAAATTGGCTACTTCGTCATCATCGATAATCTCTACCCCGAGAAGGTCTCGATCGAGGACGGTGCGACCATCTCGGCTAGATCGACGATCCTCGCCCACGACGAGTCCAAGTTGTACACAGGCCGGGGTGAGGAATTTATTTCCGAGACCGTAATCGAGGCAGGCGCCTTCGTTGGTGTTCACTCTGTCATCATGCCTGGAGTCAGGGTAGGTGTACGTGCAATCGTGGGTGCGGGCTCCGTCGTCACGCGAAGTGTACCTGACGGAACGGTAGTAGTCGGCGTCCCAGCCCGGCTAATCTCGGAATCTGGTCGCGTTGCGCGGGGAGACGACTAGGATGCCGAACCCTCGATTGTGATTGGATGTGTATTCTCGGTTTTGGGCATCCAAGGCGCCTATGGTCGGATGTGCACAGGAGGTGACCATGGAGCCGCGAGGGACGCCGATGCGCTCAAAACTCACGATTTGCTTTACGTTACCGTATTCCCGGAGAAAAATCACAGGAATCGGAAGGTTCGTCGGCGATCTGGCTCGCAAGCTGGAGAATACCCACATCGAATCCATGATTCTTGCACCGTGGACTTCGGGAACGGCTAGCGAAGATGGGTCCCTCAGATTGCTAGGAACGTTCGTCCTCAATTTCCAGCTAGCTGTGCTAACCGCGGTCCGCTTGTTCCGCGTACGGCGCAAGTTCCAGATTGTTCACGCCCAGCACGCGCAGATTCAGTCATTGGCCGCCTGCTTCGCGGCGAGAATCCTGGGGAAGCCATCCGTGATCACACTCCACGGTCAAGTTCCGGACCCTTCGGGGCGGATCCGCAAAGCCCTGAAGGGACTATCCGAACAGTTTTCCGTCAAGACAGCAACCAAAGTGGTCGCGGTCAGCACCTTTGTCGCCCAGCAATTCTCCAAGGATCGTGGTGATATCGAAGTTATCGAAAACGGTGTTGACACAAAAGTTTTCAGGCCGAACGCGACCAAACGCGCACAAGTTCGATCCTCCCTTAACCTTGATACAAAGCTCACCTTCATATTCGCCGCGCGCTGGGCCAAGTCGAAGGGGATCGACTTGGTCCTTGAGGCCGTACGCTCCCCGGAATTGGCCTCGCGACACTTCGTCCTTCTGTTAGCGGGGGAAGCGGATCCAACGGACGTGGATGACTCACTCAGGACTTCCGATTTGCTGGCGGCCCAATCGCACCTGCGCATTCTCGGTCCTGTGTCCGAATCGCTTCCAGACATCCTCAGTGCCGCGGACGTATTCGTCCTCCCTTCGCTTCACGAAGGGATGCCGCTCGGTTTGCTCGAAGGGATGGCGACAGGGCTGCCCGCCTTAGTGAGCGACATCGAGGTCAACCGGATGATCGTCGAACGCAGCGGCTGTGGCTGGACGTTCCGTTCAGGGGATGCGGTGGATCTCAGTAACGTGATGGATGAAATCGTTACGAAGGGCGTGCCGGCTTCTTTCCCCGCCAAGGCACGAGCGGCTGTCGAGCGATACCACAATCTGGACGACGAGGTCCGCCACTACTTATCTGTCTACGAGCGACTGGTCAGAGATTCTGCCGCGGTTCAGGCGGCTAGCCCGGGAAATCCAGGACACCCAGCACGAAAACCTAGATGGAGCCGTAAATCGACCGGAGGATAGGCCAGCGGGCATCCCATGTATGATGACGAATTACCGTCTCCTGTGCCTTCAAACCGAGCATCCGACGGGCACCGGAATCGGCTGCCAAACGTCGGAGTGTTTCCGCCACGGAGTTTGGATCGGGATCTACAACCATCCCGGAAGAATCATCGACAAGCTCTGAGACCCCGGCACTGCTCAATACAACGACGCATGAACCCATCGACATCGCTTCGAGGACCGCAATCCCAAAGCTCTCCCGATATGACATGTGACAGTAAACGTCTGCTACGGCGAACGCGGCGGAGGGGTCCGGAACAAAGCCTGTTACCGTCACGGAGTCTTCCGACCCGCGCGCTGCTTCTAAGACACGATGTTTGAGCTTCCCATCTCCGACGACGAGCAGTTTCGCCGTTGGATACGTCCCACGGAGCTGTCTTGTCACTCCAACGAGGTCAACGACGCCCTGCACTTTCAATGGGTAGTCGAGCGGCCCGACGAACACGATCAGGGGGAACGACCGAGACAGCCCATAGCGGGCAATCCATTCCTCCTTCGCACCGTCTTCCAAGGTTCGCTGGTAGACACCAGGATAAAGGATCCGCAGGTCGCCACCAAGTCGAAGGACGTTGCGTAGTTGAGCTAGTTGTGAGGCGCTGACGAACGTCAAGACATCGGCCTTTCCGAGGAGCCACGCGAACAAAGGCGCCCAGCGAGAAAGGTCACTCGTATGAAACGAGAACACGAGCCGCGCGTCAGGGTTCATGCGGCGATAACGGATCGCCGCCATTAGGGTGTACCAATGGGCGTGGGCGTGAACGATGTCCACAGAAAGGCGCCGCAACCGCTTCAGAGCATGCCGTACATAATCAACTCCGCTTCCCAGATCGGAGTGTTCTGCAATATCCCCATTCCCCTCGCCGGCAAGCGTGTAGACCTCGTTCCCATGGCTTCGGAGGAGAGCCTGCAACCCAGACACGACGCTCGAGATTCCCCCCGGAACCGGATCTGAATACGGGGTGAGCATTGCGACCCGGGTCACGTGGCACCCCCGACGAACCAGAGCGTCTGTCCCCGGATCTCAAAAATCTTGTAATTCTCCGCGTGTACCGCGCTAATGAACCGGGATCCGTAGACCTTTCCGTATGCTGTATAGCCGCCCCACGTGTCCCAACTCTCGGCCAAATATCTTGGAGAATATGTCGTCCACAACGATGTCGGGACGGAGCTCGGTGTGTGATCAAGAATCTGGACCCAATCGGCCTCTGCCTGGACGCCATCCAAGCTGAACGGTGTATCGGAATCGACGGTAAGATCAGCCAGTGGCACGGGATAGATCCGAAGGTTACTCCGATCGACAAAACCGAAAATCAACAGCTCCGGACTCTGAAATGCAGTGGTCGCTCCGCCAACCGGAAGGTAGGCGTGACCCGAAACCAAGAAGATTTTGCTCCCCAAGACGCCGTCGTTTGAGATCACGGTGTCGTGCACGTTGTACAAGACGTAGAGACCGTGCGTGTAACTTAGATCGTCGACATAGGGCGCCGACTGCAGATCGTAGCCGACTACGTAAACCGCGGACGCCGACATCATTACGACCGCCCCCGCGAGGGCTGCCACCTTCAAGACCCGGAATCTCATTTTCTCCAAGATCCACAAGAGGCCGACGCCGATGAACACGGCAGAGAACGGAATGATGTAGAAGCCGGTATATTGACGTAGTGTGAGCGTTGGAGCGATGACGACCAATATCATGAGGAGGAACGGCTCTTTGAATTCCTTGGCCCGTCGACGATATGTCACGACGATTCCAAGCGGCACGAGTGGCGAGAGGAATCCGATACTGCGAGTAAGGCTGACGCCGAAATTTGTAAGCTCCTTCAAAACCCCTGACCCGACGCCGAGCTGACCAGAACTGTATTGGCTCAGGACACCTCCGGCGACAAGTATGGCGACCAGCACGACAGCGAAAGCACCGAAGACCGCCGCGTTCGAGATGCGTCGAAAGGACGGACTCAGAACTCGTGAAGCAAACCTGATCCGGAGGGTGCGAGCGGCAGCGAGGAGGACCATCGTCAGGATGAATGCGATCAAAAGAATCCCCATGAGGACGGTTAGCCGATGCGCAGACATCATCAACAACAAGACAAAGGGTATGAGTATCATGTAGCGAGAATCATGCGTCCGTTGCCACCGAAGAACCAACCAGATGAAGAGCGGAATGAGCGCGGTGAAGAGCGTTCTGGCAGGAACCGACCACATCAAGCTTGTAACGAACCTCGGGGCGAGACTGAAGGCCGCACTGACGACGAACGCGAGGACTTCATCCCTCCTGATTTCCATGGAAAGCACAAAGGCACCGAGAAGGCCGACTATGACGACGGCTAGATCGAATAGCAGAATGGCGCCCTCGAGCGACATGCCTGAGACCTCGGACCATCCGGCGAGCGCGAAGAGTCCTCCGCTCGGGTGGCTGAGAGGATAGAGCCCAAAGTAACTCAGCGGATGGATAATCCACTCTGCATATCCCTCTTGAACCAGGGAAATCGTCATCCCGTGAAACACGAATCCGTCGTAGTCAAGTTCGTGGGGTGTCTGAGGATAGCGGAGGAGCAGATTGAGAGAAACAAGGAACAGCAACAAGGCGACCGTTGAACTCTTCCCAAGTCTCATCGATTCACCCCGAAGCACGGTCTGTGAGCTCGCTTCCGACAGTCATTTGTGTCGATATCCCCCGCTCGGCGCAAGCTCGGAGGAGTAAGCGGAGGTTTTTCAAGACGTACGCGCCGCCAAACAATTGCGAGCGACCGAGCAACTCCTCAGGATGAAAGGAACAGACGAAGGGAACTGTTGCGGGCGGCCTTCCAAATCCGTTCCGGACCAGAAATGGATGCTTCGCAGGGTTTGCAAAATCGCGATCTGCCCTCCCATGCAATCGATGATACGCGCGCCTCGTCCGCCCGAGCGGGAAGGTCCAGTTCGGGACTTCCAGCAGGCGCAAAGCATTGCCGGTGCCCGGCCGTTGATATGATTGCGAACTGGGATGGTACGGTTCTTGAGGGGCGTCCATCCAATCGTATACCCATAGAGGCAGACCTGTCCCGGGAACCGTCCCGGAAAAGGAGGCTCCCGGAACCGCCGCCAAGTCGACCTCGACTCCCAACTCATCGAACATTCGCATCGTCGTTGCGTCATGGTACATCCAGCCCGGCTTAGCGCTCCGAATGCGGAAGTGTCGGGACAAGGCTCGATGGCCCTCCCGGAAACAGGCGCGGACCCAATCGACGTCGCGCTGCTCCTGGTACCAAACCCGATGACGGTCCGAGAAGCGCCACGTGTGAGGATGCCAGCCGATCTCGTCTCCTTTTGCGAGTCTTTGCCGCCAGAACTCGGCGAATGAATCCGCAAGGAAGGCGCCATCTCCTAGGAGCGAGGCCACTTGATCGTCGGATCGCAGCAACCACGTGAAACGAAGTTGTCGTCCCAGACTGTCTCTGATGCCCCTGACGAGCTCGAGCATTCTGGGGACGCCCTCGGTTAAACCTCTCCATTCGAACTCGCCTTTGAATGGCTGTCCTGAGCCGCTCGGAATCCGCCAATCCGGATCGACGTCGACAACAATCAGAACCGGCAATGCATTCCGCGTGGGCCGCCGATAGGTCGCTTCCGATCGATACCGTCTCCTCGGGAGATTTGGACCCTGCATCCCTTCAGCCTACCCCCCGATAGATTGCGAGGACCTGTTGGGCCACTCGGTCCCAACCGAAGCGAAGGACCGACGCACGACATGCCGTGCGCACTGAGCCCGAACAACCGAGGGCGAGGGCCAGCTTGGACGCGAACGCCGCTTCATTGGTATCGGAAAGGAACCCGGTGATGCCATCTTGAATGACGTCGGGAACCGCACCGACCGGGGTCGCGACGACCGGGGTGCCGCACGCCAGGGATTCCAGACAAATGGCAGGCATTGACTCCCGGAGAGACGGGAGCGCAACGACGTCGGTTGCGTTGAGCACAAACGGAATCACTTCATACGGGACCGGTCCCAAGAAATGGATGGCGGGATTACCTGCAGCCTCGGTCTGGAGGGCGGAAAGACGACTGCCGCCCCCAGCAATCAAGAGCTGCGCGCCCGAGATGTGCCGAAGGGCGCGAATCAGGAGTTCGACGTTCTTCTCAGTCTCCAGTCGACCGACGTAGGCAACCGTGGGGAGATTCTTCAGCCCGAGAACTTCCCGGGCCTCCTCCCTCGGCCGGATTTGGAACTTCTGAAGGTCCACTCCGCCCGTGCCGCGGACGATGCGTGAAGCAGCGTTTGGGTGCACGGTGCGCAACTCCCGCTCGGTGACCGAGTCGAGCACAATGGTCCGATCCACGGTCCTGAAAGCAATGCTTTCCAAGAACTTGTAGGCCGTGGAAACGGCCGATCCGTGGCGTTCCTTGATCCCCGGTTGCGGCAGGCCGTGGACGGTCACGAATTTTCCCTCCAAGTCCCCTCGGACCATGAATGGCACAAGATCATCAGGGCGCTGCACGTGAAGAACATGATCCGCAATCGGCAGGTCATTCGCTCGGCGAAACAGAGCGTACAGAAACCGGAAGCTGGATGAGTCCGATTTCAATCCCAGACTCCGGTACCTCACTCCTCCTTCGAGCGGCGCCCCATTCTCGTTGCCTGACCCGATGATGAGTACATCGTGTCCCAGGCTTGACATGGCCGCGCTCAGCCCCAATACATAACTCCGAATCCCGCCGGCCTTTGCGGCCGAAGGGGTGACACCGGCGACCATAGCAATCTTCAATGCGTCACCCGGTCCCGGACAGCCGGTCGTATAAGTCGTGAAGCCGACCGGTCATGATCCCCCAGTTACAACTGTCGAGAACCCTCTCCGCACGAGCTACGAGGTCGCTCCTGAGCTGGGCGTCGTCGAGCAGGCGTTGCATTTGTTTCGCCAAATCTTCAGCATCTCCCGGGTGGTAGAACAAGGCGGCACCGTTGAAGAGCCGCCTAAGGGTCCTGAGATCCGCGATAACGAGCGGCTTTCGTGCGGCGGCGTACTCGAAGACCTTGTTCGGTATCGTGAGCTGCGTCAGCGGATTCTCCTCGTAAGTGATGAGGCCGAGCTCGCTGAGCGAGAGATACTCGAACACCAGTTCTTGCGGCAACCGCGGGCCCAGGAGAAAATTCTGATGAAGTCCCAACCCATCCGCGATCTCCTGAAGACGACGTCGGTAGCCTTCGTCTCCGTAGCCAAAGATCGCGAGTCGGATCGGATACTGCTCCCGCAGACGGGCTACTGCCTCGACGAGAAGTCCGAGATCCCGTTCCGCGTTGATTCCGCCGACGTAGACGACAGGCCTCTGTCCCGTCATGCCCAATTCCCTCCGCAGTCGGTCGGGTTCGGAAAGCACGAGCTTCGCTGGATCGGGGGAGTTCATTATGACGACTATCTTGGACCGGTCGACACTTCGCTCGGCCACCAGGTCCCGCATGACTTCGTTTTGTGTGACAACCGCGCTCGCAAAGGCACAGCTAATCAACTCGAGCGCCCTCGCCACCCGCACGGGAAAACTGCGCAGATCGAGCCGGAAACGGGCGGCAAAGATTTCAGGCATCGCTTCGTGCAAGTCCAAGACAACCCGCGCCCCGAGGAGTCTCAACGGCGCCGCACAAAAAACTTGGAAATCAGGCAGAGAATGAATGTGGGCGACGCCGTAGTGTCGTGTCAGATGAAGACGAAACAGGAGAGCCGCCGACGCGAGCAGGAAAACGATGTATTGATAGGCGTACCGAGCGAAGCCGCCTCGGACGATGGACAAGGGAATGCGATGGACTCGGAAACCGAGGACGCTCTCTTCCAGAGGTTCCCCGTTTTCGCGGAGCGCGATCACGTCGATCTCGTGGCCCTGCCGCTGGAGTGCTTCCGCCTCCCTGCGGACACGCGGATCGAAAGGGAAGTAGCCGTAGACAATATGGCACGCCCTCATGATCCCGCAGCGACCGCCAGAATGACCATGGAACATATCACCGCCTCCATCGCCCACACGACCGCCACCACCTCCCATTCGCGAAGCCGTCTCCAACGCATCACCAGATGCACCAGGGATTCCACTCGCCCCCTCCAGCCCAGCCTACCATCCGGTCCGAGCTCGCCGTAGTTTTCCCCCTGGAAATGGCCACGCGATTTCAGGAAGAATTCCAGAATCATAGGCGCGAAGAGGATGGCACCGTAGGTTTTCAGCGGGGGCGAAGAGATAATCGCGGCGCAGGCGATCGTTGAGCCGGTGAACAGAGTCATCGAATCGCCCGGGAAGACACGTGCCGGATATCGGTTGAACGATAGGAACGCGAGCAGGGCCCCGAGCAAGGGAAACAGCAGGAAGAGACCCTCCTGCGCACCCGTGAGCAAGGACAGGATGATGAGCGAACCCGTCATGATGACTCCGAGACCAGCGCCCAACCCGTTGAAACCCTCAAGCATGTTCGCGGCATTTCCTGCGCTCGTCACCCCGAGAGGCACCGCCAAAGCCATCAGGAGACCCACGTCCACTCCGAACAAGGTTCGGTTGCCGGAGGCGTACACGACAGCCCCGAGAGGGAGCGCGAGGACGAATGGAAGGATGGCCTTGGACCGCTTCCGAAGTCGAAACATGTCGTCGAGCAAACCGACGATCCCCGCGCCCAGCGAGGCGCTGAGCGCCGCGAAATAGGTCGACCCGGGGATTTCTTGGAATGCCACGAGGGCTAGCATCGCCACGCCGACATAGAAGCCGAGGATTACCCCTACTCCGCCCATCTCAGGCACAACGGGACGGTTCGGTTTGTTGAGATCCCGACCCACGAGGGTAGTACCTTGGAGCGACCGAATAAGCCACGGGAGAAAGACGCATGCCGCCACGAACGAAATCATCGCTGACGCTAGGAGGCTCAGCGGTTCCATGGTAGGCACTCGCCCGCAAGGCTCCGAGCCCTGCTGGAGATATTTCTTCCTTGCTTCGACATTCTGCCCGGTGAGAATACGGGGAGCTGGGGGCTATCACCACCGATAAGTGCCCGGAAAGATTCATAACCACGGCCGGGAAGGCGTCTCATCGATGATCGCCGACAAAATCAGGACTGCGGATCTCCCCGCCTTTCGGCTGGAAACAAGGGACGCGGTGGTCGTCGTCTCGCTCATCGGGGTCGTCGCATACGTGCTCGGATTCCTGGTCGGTTTGACGTTCTGAGCCGCGCCACGGAAATGGCCTCCGTGTGAGGGCAAAGATTTTTGACCTTCGAACCGGGATGCCCGCCGTATGGGCCCCCGAGTTCACCCGACAGCGGAGGTCTCCCCCTCCGCGAGGATCGGAGACGACACCGCGATTTGGCACTGGGCTCAGGTCCGCGAAGGCGCTCGCATCGGCCGAAACTGTCGAATCGGTAAGGACGTATATGTCGACGTCGAAGTAACAATAGGAGACGACTGCAAAATCCAGAACTTTGCGAGCTTGTATCGTGGCCTAGCAGTGGCGGACCGCGTGTTCATCGGGCCCCACGTCTGCTTCACAAATGATCGCTACCCTCGCGCGGCGGGAGCTGATTGGCAGGTGGTCCCGACCGTTGTGCAAGACGGCGCCTCGATTGGTGCGAACGCGACCATTCTCTGCGGCATCACGATCGGCCGAAATGCGATGGTCGCCGCCGGCGCCGTCGTCACGAAGGACGTCCCGCCGCACGCTCTCGTCGCCGGCGTCCCGGCGAAACGCATCGGCTGGGTCTGCGAATGCGGGCGCCCACTCGACGCGCGCATGCGCTGCGCCCACGACGGCCGCACTTATCCGGACCTGATGCCGAAACGCAAGGCTCGTTCCCGCGGCCGGAAGTGAGCGGCGAACCTTCATACGACGGATGCGGTTCCGCGCTCCGATGATCCCGATCGCCCGGCCTATCCTCGGGGAGGACGAGCTCGCCGCAGTCAAGGAGGTCCTGGCGTCCGGCATGCTCGCGCAGGGCGCGAAGGTGAAAGCGTTCGAGGAGGCGTTCGCCCGGGACGTCGGGCGGAAGCACGGGATTGCCGTCGCGAACGGCACGGCCGCCCTGCACGTCGCACTCCTCGCGCACGGCCTCAAGGCCGGTCAGGAAGTCGTCATCCCGCCGCTGACGTTTTTCGCGACCGCCTCGACGGTCCTACTGTGCGGCGCGAAGCCGGTCTTTGCCGACGTCGACCGGACGTCCCATAACATGGACCCGTCGAAGGCCGCGGCCGCGTTCACCCGCCGGACCGCGGCGGTGATGCCCGTCCACCTGTATGGCCAGACCGCGGAGATGGAGCCGATCCTCGAGGCGGCGAAGGACCGCGGCATCGCGGTCATCGAGGACGCGGCCCAGGCCCACGGCGCCGAGTACCACGGCAAGAAGGCCGGCAACCTCGGCGACACCGCCTGCTTCTCCTTCTACGCGACAAAGAACATGACGACCGGCGAGGGAGGCATGATTGTCACGGACGACGACGCCATCGCCGCGAGAGCCCGCCTCCTGCGGGATCACGGGCAAGCGTCGAAGTACGAACACGTGCTCGTCGGCTTCAACTACCGAATGACGGAGATCGCGGCCGCGATCGGCCTCGTGCAGCTGAAGCGGCTGGACGGGTGGGTCAAGGCACGCCGGGCGAACGCGCGTGCACTGACGAAAGGCCTCGACGGCATCGACGGCCTCGTGCCGCCGTCCGAAGGCAATTGGATGGTCCACGCGTACTACCAGTACGTCGTCCGGCGGGAGGACGCCTTCCCGCTCGACCGCGACGAGATCGTCCGCGCGCTCACCGATGAAGGCATCGGCTGCCGGCCGTCGTACCCCATGCCGCTGTACGGCCAGAAG
>DASPZJ010000084.1:0-116575 GCA_035636315.1 Thermoplasmata archaeon | reverse complement strand
ACCTGCCTACGCGACGCCTAGCTTTTCCTGCGTCCGGATGTGGGCTGCGATCTTCGGATTGTTGTACCGGGTCTCGTGCAGAGGCCGACTGAATCCCGAGGCATGGCGAGTCTTATCTCGGATCCGCCTCGCATTGATTTTGCGATACGCGTTCCTGGGAAATTGGCATGCTCCCGACGGGGAACGAATGTGTACACGGTTCAAACCCAGCCGCCTCCCTGGCGATTATAGTGATGACTCCCGGCGGGGAGCCAACCGAGAATCGGAATGAATCCTACAGGCCTCGGAGATTTCGCCGATCAGGAGTCTTGCGACCCCTGAAGGCGTTCCCCGGAACGCGCCCCTAACGGCGTTGCCCCTGATCGCGTAGCCGTTTCAGAAATTGAACCGTCTTCCCATCCCGCTTAACACGGTATTGAAGTTGACGGGGTGCCCGCTCTATTGGGGTTCTGACGAAGCGACGAAGGCCACGAAAAGGCCCGGCTTCCGAATAGTTGTTACGCGCTCAAGAATGGGTTTCGCGCCAGCCGCCAGTAGGTTGGGCCCGACGTTCTGGGAGTAGATGCCTGTGGAGTAGAACGTGATATAGCGCAGGAGGTGCGGAACCTCAGGAAGCGTCACAAGCCCCACCGAGCAAGGTCCATAAGCTCCTCTCTCCAGCCGGACCCGCCCTTTCCCCGGGAGAATCAATCCGATGTCGATCCAGTCGCTTTCTCCGAGGTGCGGGAACAACCTTCGCATCGGGCTGTTCGGCATCGCCGTCACCCGGAGGGCCTCCAAGAACTTCCTGTCGGCCTCCCCTTCCCACGCCTTTCCGGTTTCGTGGGAGCCCGTCGCGTGGGCGTACCAGGCAAGGTCATGGACATCGGGGATAGTCGCTCGACCGGTGGATAGGGCACGGATGATCGCTTTGCGACCAACCTCCGCTGCTGGGGGTTCATCTATGGTCTCTTCGTCCGGTCCGGGACCTCCCGACAAGAGGTCTGCAGCGGCCCAATGCGTGAAGATTGCTGGAAAGTCTACAAGGCGAAGAAGCGCATGCCACGGCATATGTTCACCGAACTCCATTGGTGTTTGGTGTCGCAAGCCACCCGCGCTTGGTCAATCCAACTTGCTCAGACCTCGTTCTCGGCGCTGGTCGCTCCCGAGGCACGCAAAATCCAACGTAGGGCACCACTCGCGTAGGGCCAGCCCCCTATCGCGACCGCCACTCGAATTGTGTTCTCATTTTCGGCGACGCCGTCCCACCACCACCATGAGCGCTCCTCCGGCCTGAACCAGAAGACCGTGTTGAGGACTGACCACCTCCAGCGGGAGTCTTCCTCGCGAGCGATCCGTTGCCTTTCGTCGGGTGAAAGGCCTTGCCTCTGTCTCAAGTGGTTTTCCGCCGCCTCCCTCGTCATCTCAGGGGCGCATTTAGCCACGAACCATTTCGGGAGCACGGAATGCCAAACTTCATTGGAGGGCCAGTTTGTCGGGTCCTGAGCAAGTATAGTGTCGAGCACCTGCTTGCACCGGCGAAGGACGACCTCAGCGTTGCCCGGACAGCGAGCAATGATATGGTCGATCATGGGACGCTGCTGATTCGCCTTCGGGCCGTCCCGGAGGTGCCGTATTTCGTCGGGTCGGTCCACCGAATACCGAATAGCGCAAGGTGACAAGAAAAGGATATGGCCGCCAGGGTGGGTGTCGCGCGGGGAAGTGGCCATGTCGTCCGCAGTAGATCGGAAATGAAGCCTACTGCACCAGCAGCCGCTGAATCAGGGCACTCTCCTCCACGAGCCGCCCGCCCTCGTATACCAGGACCCCCACGTCGGCCTCAGGTGACCACTGGAACCCCGCGCACCGAGGGCAGGGGAAGGTCCCCCGGTGGCCGTTGTGTTGGTGGGCCATCCCCGCGATGGCTCCAAAGCCTTTCCACGGCCCGCGGCTGGGATCGTGAACGGGCACGCGGCAGGACGGGATCGGTACTTGACTCCTATTGCCGCAGAAATGCCGCCAGGATCGCGCTCCGCGTGTCCTCTGGCCCGTGGCTGCGTCGGACCCTGTAAACCCCATCACGACTACCCCTTGGCAAAGGCTAAGCTCGAACAGCCTCTCTGAGTACGGATGGCCGCAAAATGGGAACCTGCGGAGAAAGGCGCTAATCAATTAGAGCAACTGAACTCGATGGAACGCCAACAGGATGTAAATCTGTGGACATCGAGCGCAATTTTTGCGACCGCCAGCAGCGTACTTCTGGTAGCCTGGTTCAGCATGACGGACCCAACCCTACCCAAGGTGGTCGTTCCGTTGGCCGGGTTTGTCCTGGCAGTTGTGTGGATGCTGATTTCGATCCGCGCTCATCAGTATGAGGGACATTGGGTGCGGAAGGCCCAAGACCTGGAAGACGAGATGGATATTCCTCAGAAGTTTCGGGTATGGGATAGGAAAGGACTCCCTGGAATACCCGGCAAGTTCGCCGAGTATCTTTTAATCCTATTCTTCGGTTCCTTGTGGGTAGCACTGGGAGGACTGTCCTTGGGTTTCTCGTTCGGGCTCGAACTCGTCCTGATCGGACTCGGCAGTTCGCTCTTTGGAGCCGTTACGATTGTGTGGCCCATTCTATGGCTAAGGAAATCCGAAGTTGCAAAAATGAAAGTGGACCCCCTGCACATGGCCCTCGTGCTCGAAGACGAGTTGATGAAGCAAAGAAGGTTCGCCGGTCTGGGCGTTCTGTTGCTTGTACTCGGAACCTCGCTGGAATTTATCGGCGCCTTCGTGTGAGAAGGGTTTGGGCCGAAGCGGACCTAAAGCCCGAACGAACTCTTCAACTGGCCGAAGGCGGTCCGGCCTTTCTGCGTATAGAACCCGACCTGGTAAGAACCCGGCGGCGGCGATCTGCCCTTCTGGATTCCGTCTGCCAGAAGGTCGTGTCCGATCTTGATGTCGCCGTCCCTCGTGGGCACGATCCCCTCCAGCACCCTGATGTTGCCCTGAGTATCCGCGTGGATCGTGATGCTCTCCTGCTCCGTAAGGATCGTCCACGTCTGTGGGAGATACGCGCGCACAATTCCTCCGACGAGGAATCCACCGAGCGCCTGCTTGAGTCGAGCCTCGCCCTCTGCGGCCCGCTCTCGCACGAGTCCCTCGATACAGGACACGAAGATCGCGATGCGGCGGGTGTATTTGAAGTCGAGCAGGAGGTGACCGACAAACCCTGCACGTAAAGTCGGCGGGGCGACCCCACGCTCCAAGATCGTGGACCGCGCCGTCGGCCCCCAATCCACGGGCCGAGACGAGGAGGAATCCGAGATCGACCGCCGAAGGAGGTGGGCTGATGGACTATCGTCAGCCAGAAACCACGCCAAACATTGCCTCCGGCTAGTCTAGCACGAACTCTTTCATCTTTTTCCAGAGCTTCTCGTTGTCCTCAACAAACTCCCGCGGACCCCATCGCTTCTCGAGATCGACTAAATAGGAGGCTGTGTTGCTTTTGGAAAGGTCGCGTTGCCCTTGCCTCAGTGACTGGAGTCCCCACAGGAGACCTATCGACAGTCCCCCAATCGCAATCATCCCTTGCACCAAGTGCCCCGGATCGAAGAAATCCGCCAGGAGCTCGCCAGATATTGTGGTACACACAATGCTCGCACCGACGAGCTCACTGTGCCAGTTTTCGCGTTGAGCCGCCCTGTAGTCGTCCATTGCAGTCTTTAGCTCATGCCTGATACCGTTCAACTTGTCCTCGAAGACTATTGGATCTCTCGTTGCCGAAATCTCAAGCGCCGCGCGAGTAGCTGTACCCACAAGCCTTCGACGCGCATCGGTTGTCTCGTCCCTGAATTCGAGAAGATCTTTAAGGGGAATACTCAGCAGATTTTCAGGTAGGAAATCCTTGATAGCGAGGTATGCAACCGCGCCAGTGGGTCGAGGCTCAGCATCTTGAGCGACGTTTCCATCAACCCCGAAGAAACATTGGCTGGTCCAAGCGGCTGGAGAATTCGTGAATAGGGAGAGACCGCTGCCTTCGGCAATCGATGTGGCCAGGTACACCATGTACTGGCCGATCAGATCGGCGGGGCCCTCGTACCATCCGCCGCTGCCCTCAGTGAAGATCCCTCGTTGCGTGAGTTCGTCGAGTAGCTCGTGGTACACCTTCGCCTCGCTAATCCTCGTCAGATCGCGTGCATCCCTGCCAACGGGGTGAAAGGCGGCGGCAGCAGCTGACCACTCTGGCAGTTTTTCCTTGAAACGTTGGAAGGTTTCTTGGCGATATGGCTTGGGGTCAATGGATCGAAGAAAGTCTGTGGTGTTGCAAAGCACCTTCACCTCGTCGCTGTCGGCCGGCTCGTAATCCGGGGGCACAATCCTGTGGATGTGGTCCCACAAAAGGAGCCCAGCTCGGAGAGGAAGCGTACTCGGGAACTCGATGTGCGGATAGGACAATGCCGACTGCGCGAGAGAATTCACGTTCTCAGAAGATTTGAAGGAACGATAAACGTTTCTTCGCTTCGCGAAGTTGCGGGGGTCGAGAAGGGCAGCGGATCAGGCCTCCTAACGGGACGTTTCGGGCAAAAATCGAGTCCTCCCGACAGAGAGTAGACGATCCCACGGTCAACTCCATCCTACTCCATAGCCAAGATACCGAAAAGCTCACCCGCCGGCTTAGAGGCCTGGTAAACGCCTGACCGCCCGCTGGCGGGGCGGTCCAGATGATCTCGGCGGGGTGCAAACTAACCGTAGGTTCTGATCCAACATGCTCCGCGTGTGCCCGATGGCTTCTGAATGCCAACTACTGTTTCTTCGCAAGGCCGGCGGCATTTTCGATCTTGCCTGCCTCTCCGCCTCCTTCCACGCGTTCGGACCCCTCGCGCACTTTGCTTTCTGTGAACGACTGAAACCACTGAAGGTGTCGCTCCGTAATCTTGCTCATCCACTTGCTGACGCGTTCCATCTCGCCGTCCTTGTCGACCTTCATATCAACCAGGGCCATACTCAGCTCGGTCGCCCACGAATTGAGAATCATGATCGCCTGAGCCATGTCAGATATGGCGTTTTGCATTCTTTGCATCGGCCGGTACAGCAGGACGGCCACGGTCTCGCCGATGCCTAGGCCGCTGAACCATAGCAGGTTCGCGTCCCGGGGTGGCGAGAAGAAGTAAAGCGAGAAGGGGACCAAGATTAGGAATGCACCGATTCCGAAAGCAATCAGGCTCAGGTCCTTGATAGAATGGAAAGTGCGGTGAAGGTGGTCCTCCAATGTTTGGGCCCACTTCACTCGCTGCTCGCTCAGACTTTTGATCCAGTCCAGTGAGTCGATGTTAGCGTCCAGCTGAAATTGCTGAAGCCAAGCCGGGTAGTCTTTCGGGGCCACCTTGGACTTTTCCTGTGCGAACCCGATCCTCATCTTGCCAAGCTTCAATCGACACGCCCCAGCGAGCTTACCATGACGTTTCAACCTCGAAAAGAACACCGCGCATGCCGCCGATTTTCCGTGCCCGACCGTCGGTGCGAACAATCAAATCGCCTCGTCGCGGTGGGGGCGGCCTGCCCTCCTCCTTCCATTGTTCGTAGGTGGCGTAGACCTTCGCAGCATGCAGCCGAACGGTTCGGACGTCGTCCTCAAGACGGTGGCCGGAATCCTTCGCGCAGGAGGCAACGGCAATCGAGGGATTCAGCCGCGCTACGAGTTTCGCGGAAGTTCCGGTGCTCGACCCGTGGTGGGTAATCTTCAGGACGTGAATCCGCGGAGTGATGGACACCAAATCGGGAAGGAGATCCTCCTCATAGGATTTCTTCGCGTCGCCAGTGAAGAGGAGCCATGCCTGCCTATGCTGCAGGGCGAGAAAGACGGACCAATACGCGACATCCTTACCCTTCCGAGTCCTCAGCAGCGTGCCGGCCCACGGCGTCTCAAGTGAGGCGCGAGCCGTGACGCTTTGGCAGGAGAGACGAAGCTTACGGGACTTCTCGCGTTCGATAGTCGCCCAGTGATTGTTCGCCGGGGCGGTCCCGTTGTCGTAATACACTGCGCCTTGGCGCAGCAGCTCCGGAGCATCCCTGGCGATGTACGGGTAAAAGTTTGTGTGATCCCGGTGGGGGTGCGATGCGATGATCGCGTCCAGCTTTAGGCCTCTAGGGAGGCGGGCGACAAGGCGCTGGGCTTCTTGCCCATTGTCGTTCGTCTTTGACCCAGACCCTCCGTCGATCAGGAGGCCACGTGTCTCCTTGCGGACAACGATCGCTTCTCCGTCTGCGACGTCAAACAACGTCACATCGAGCACATCGCCAGAGAGCTTGGGCTTGCGTCCTCCGTTGAGGGCTTTTGCGTCCAGACTTGTATGCGCGACTAAGATCGAATTGACTGGCACGGCACGCCCTCCACCGTGTGGCGATCGGGAATCCTTGCTTGTCGGTCGCACGGGTACCCGAGGCGCCACGATCTCATAGAGGACTCGGATGATTGAAGCACGAGCGCTCTTCACCTGCCTATGATCTCGGCCAGAAGTCTTGGCTTCCGACCATCTTCTCCGCGGAGCGGAAAGCTATCGCCGAGATGGTGAGCGACGAGTTCACCCCCAGTGAATCCGGGACGATGGACCCGTCGACGACGTAGAAATCGGGATAGAGGTCCGCATCGCTCGAGCCGTCATTCGTGAAGACCCGGCCATAGCTGTCGACGACTCCGCGGTCCCGGCTTTCCGCCATTTTGCAGCCTCCAAGGGGATGCAGCACGACCAACTTCCTCGGGTCGTCCGGTTCCTCCTCGGGAACTTGGCTTAGAAAGAACGGGGACCAAGAGGGATAGAGGCCGAGCCAATGAGGCGGTTTCGTTTCGTCCCAGGTCGGCGTGACGACGCGCTGGCCACCGCCCGGCTCGACGGCCTCGGCTAGGGCTCGCATGCCTTCGATGATCTTGTCGAAGATTGCCTTGTTCTTCTCCAAAGAATAGTCGAGCCGGAGCCGCTCTCCGACGACGGTACTCTTCTCCTCGATTTTTTCCCAGCCGGGAGAGAGGTCCAGTGTTCCGTCTGCGTTGTCTCGCCCCATGCAAGAGAAGACGAAGAATTTCTTCAGCCGCTCCGCCGGTGAAGCAAGCGGCTGATCTGCGTCCGTGAAAAGCAAATCGAAAAGGTCGCGGAGGAAGCGTTGCGTCTTGGGGTCTGGGTTCGTCCCCTGCGCCTTGAGGCTCTCCGGCTGCACCATCCCGAGCCGGAAACTTCTCACCAAGTCGTTTGTCCACACCTTGGAGAGAACTCCGATGAGGCGGGAAGGTGTGAGGCCGAGGAGTAGGGTCAGGGGTGCCATCCCCGGGAACCTCAGGAAGAGCTTGAGGCGCTGCGTGAACGGCACGTTCGCCTTCTTCGCGGCTTGGAATTCGAAACTTGTCGCGAAGAGATCGGCGACCATGTTCGAAATCCCGGTGTCTTCGATGCTGAAGGCAAACTTGCCGCCCTCGTTGAACATGACATGCGACGTGTTGATGGGGCCTCTCGTGTTGTCTACCTGGTGCTTGTCGTCCAAGACCGTCATGAACCCCAACAGGTCCCCGTCTGTCGAGAAGTGCTGGCCTAGCCGATCGCTGAGGGAGAGGCCTTTCCGGGCGACGCTCTTTTTGAGGAGCTCGACCGTTCCCAAAGTTCCTGCGCTCACAACAAGGCGCTTGGTCCAGATGCTCTTCAAGACCGGGGAGTCCTCCCCTCCGCTATAGTCCCAGCAGTCGACCCTGTAGGGGAATTCCGAACCGGGAATGTATGTGATTGTCACGGCCTCGTGGAGCGCCTTGACGACCAACGGTTTGTTTTTCAAGAGCGCGAGGTAGAAGCGCTTATTGAGCGTGTGACGGGCTCCTGGGACACAGCCCAGATTACACCTCCCCTGCCGCTGGCAAACGTTCGTCTGGATCTTGCTTTGGTACTTCGTGACGACCTCCTGGTACGACTCCAACTGCTGGGGCGTCAAACTCCCGGGGTTCAGCGGGAACCCATCGAAGAGGTTCGCCGGAAGGTCCGTAATCGACAGGTTGAGGTCGTAACCGTCCATCGGCTCGGCGATTTCCAGACCATCCGCGCGCTTCTGGGTGGCGAGCCGCTCCCTCGCAGCCCTCGCTGCGTCCTGAAACGCCTTGGACCTCGCGAGCTTCTGACCGCTGAGCCCCGCAACCGTCGTGATCTTGTTGACCCCAATGAACTCCTCGGCTCGCGGGAAGTAGTTGTCGAGCCCGTCGCCGCGACCTTCCGTGGGCCATTTCTCGTAGACCTCGGCAGGCGGCTTGAGCGTGACGTTCGCGTACACGAGCGAACCGCCGCCGACCCCACTGGCCGTAAGGGCGTGGACATTCGGTGACAGCACACGGTAGTCGTAGAGCCCCCGCTTGCTCGCCTGGCGGGCCATCGAAGCGAGTCGCACAATCCCTTCCACGTTGTCGGGATGCGCCCAGAACGCGTATTGCTGCCCCGCGTCATCGAGGTACTCGCGCATGTTGCGCTTGTCGGGGGGCTCGCCTTGACGTTTGTCGGCTGGGCGGGCGAGGATTTCGTGGCTGATCCACCACTGCCCCCGCTCGAGCACACACACCTCTTCCAGATTCGCACGCGAGCGACCCTTGTTGCGGGACTCAAAGAAGTTGGCTAGCGTAAGAGCCATGATCGTTCCTCCGAAGCCCGAGCCGATGACCAGCGCCGCGTACGGCTTCTCTGATGGGTTCATGTCGTTAGCCTCCTCAGTGCCAGGGTGCGAGCGGAATCCCCCGGTGACCGCATGCCTTGGGGGTAGCTCCGGTCACAACTTTATCCGCTCCCGCTGCCAGCGTTCGATCAGCCGCGAGGGCCACCCCAACTGTCTGGCGGTGGCTAGCTCACCACTAGTCAGCGCCTCGACCACTCCTGGAGCCCGCTTCTTTTCGATGAAGGTAAATGGAATGTGGAATGGCTTGTTCGAGTGCCAATCCCATCCGAGGATCAGGGGTCCTCGGTCGTCCGCATAGAAAATGGTCGCGCCGACGATCTCCTCGTGACGTCCCCTCACGGAAACCCAGGACGAGATGTTGTACAGCGACTGACGCTTCCTGTTCTCGGTGCGCAGGAGGGCGGTCAGCTTTCGCTCCGCCCTTTGCGCCGCGCGACGCGTCGCAGTCTCGTGCGGAATCTCGATCCAGTCGAGGTAGTGGGTGTGGCCGAACACGATGCCTAGGTCGTTTGTCAGCTCGAGGGTTTGTCGGAACTGTTTCCACCAGGACGAAAACCCGCGCAGGGTCCTGCTTCGTCGATACTTCTTTCCCGCCAGCTTGTCGTACAGCGGACGGGCCACTTTCATGTACAACCGGGGGAAGGCCAGCAGAAACAGGCTGGCCAGTAGGATCCAACCGGGAATCGTGGGCGCCAAGACGACGAACGGGAGGGCGATCACGAACATGAGCCCGAAGATGAAGAGGGCATACGGCCCCGTGGCCGAGCCAAACCGTCGGAGATGTCCGAGCACCCCCAACAGGTGCAGTTTCACGGCAATCCGGAAGCTGAGATCGAGCTGATGCCCGTGGACAAAAAGGAAATCGCGATCGCCGATTCTTAGCGGGTGAACCCGAGGGCGCACCGGATCATCGTCGACGTCCGGATATGAATCGGGGACGATTGTCAGCCCGGGGACCCCGAAGGGATAGAACGCCTGGTACGGTTCGAGCACTGCGTCGTGATTGCCGAGGACGTAGACCTTGTCGGCCCCGAGAGCGGATAGAGCCCGCTGCACCGGAACCGACGACAAGAGGATCGCTTCGTTCTCCCCGTCCCACAGCTCGAGCACGTCCCCGAGGAGAATCAGATGGCTGGGACGCTGCAGTGTCCGGCGGATTACTCGCGTCTCGTCCAAAACGGAGAGGTCCCAACCCTGGGGTGGAATCTCAGCCAACCAGCGCAGAAATTCGACGACCCGTCCGGGTTGGTCGCTACGGCGGTCCACCCATTTCGTCTTCGCAAGGCGCATCCAGCCCTTTTCCCTCAGCCCGAGGTGCGTGTCCGCGATCGCGTAGACTGCTGTTCGGCCAACGTCCTTGACCTCGGTCGTGCTAGCCGCCACCCGCGTGCTCCAGCCTTGTCATCCGCTTTCGATACGTCTCATTCAGTTTATCCGGTAGAAAAGTAGCGATCGCAGAGAGTCCCACCAACCCCGCGACAATCAGACGGCCTACCCCGGCCGCATCCCGAGTCCCACTGGCAACGAAGGGGGATATTCCCCCGAGGGCGCTGGTCATGGCCCCGGCAACCCATCCAAAACGCTCACCCGTTTCAGGAACCCGACGGTCCCTTGAGGTCGGTCCGGCGTGGCCCAATAGATCGCTCCCCCTATTCGCCCCGATTCAGGCTGGGCATAAATAAGCCTTGCTATGATTTGTCACGCGACAGGGGTCACGTGACAGACAAAGCGGACGGGCGTACAGTTGGCTCCACGGCACCATGTTCCGCTCAAGCGCACCAAGCGACGGTCCAGCCCCAGCAATCGGTGGCAGGAAATGGGTGGCGTATCCTGAGACGAGCGAGCGCAGGCCAGGTACCGACGGGGAGCCAACCGAAAGTGACCTGAATCCTACTTGACGAGCAGCCGCCGTCTGACCACCGGCACGGTCCAGGCCACAGCCCCCACAAGCCACAGACCGACGGACGCCACAAAACAGGCGAGTGCCACTATGAGGTTCTGTGTCAGGAGAAAAACAAACGGGCTGGCAAAGAGAAGAATGGCCGCCACAACCATCATCCGGAAGGTCCGCCCGCTGAACATCCGGACGGAGTACTCCCTTATCCCTATGATGAGCGGCGCCGTTTGGCTCATGGTCCACACGGCTCCGAATTGTATCGCTTTCCAGTACCACAAAGGAGCGGCCCCCGGCTGTCCCTCCCCAACAAGCCCTGCAGCATAGACGAAAGCCGCCGCGACCACAATGATTACAGCACCCCCCTTCGCCCTCCCGGGAACGGCGTTCATTCGACGGTTCAACACGCAGGTTGGATACAAAAGATCATCGGGGAGCGGCTCTCAGGGCGTCAGCACTCGCCCGATCAGCGCTGTCCTCCACGACCTGCCCGCCTTCGTAAACCAGGACCTCGAGGTCCCAGTCAACCCTCGTCTCCGAAGATGCGATTATGAAGTTCGAGATGCCGCGACTTCAGTTCCGCCTCGTATTCGGAAGGTGTTAGGACTCGGGGGAACTGATATCCTTCAACCTTCTCAAAGTCCCTCTTGTTGGTCGTGAGGATTACCTGAGCATTCCCCCAATTCGCATACAAATAGTGAAACGCGTCCTTCCAGTTGACGCCGGTATCCACTCTGAGGTTTGCGACTTTGTGGAAGAGCGCCAACTCATACGCCGGAGCCGAAACAGTCTGAGTTGCACTGGCATCGAACTGGAGTTCCGGGAGTGACGCCCCTACCGGACCGCTTACATTGGCGAACTTCACGACGTGTCCTGAACGATATAGGCGAAATCCTCCTTCTGCCGTCGAATAGCGGTGGCCATCTTCACCTGTTGCCGGTCCCTTGAGCTCGACGGAGAGGAGGACGCTCGGGTCTGCCCCGATTGCGTCGTAGATGTTCGCCAAACCCAGGTCGAGTTCTGCGTACTTCACATCGGCGCCCGGGCGGATGAAGTCGGCCAGCATTTTCTGGGCATCAGCCTCGGTCTTCGAATACTTGTGAATCGCAACCTCGAGGAATTCGCCAATCACATAGGGAGAGATGATCAGATGGGAGGGCAGCCATTCTTGGACAATTCTCTTCGCCAGCGTTGCCTCACGGGCACGGGATAGTGCCTCTGCCCCCGTTGCCTGAATCGTTGGACCGAGGAGCGCGTCAATAACTGTGCACGAGTCAAGGTAGAGTTTGTCCAAGATGTATTTCGACGTGTACAGCTTGTGCGATTCATGCGGGTCGGACCAGACCCGTCGGATGGAATCCTCAGAAACGGGCATACGGTATCCAGAGATCTCCGGCAGATAAGCTTCCGGGATGACGAGACGCCCGGGCTCACGTCCCCATTCGCGAGCTTCGAGCCTCGTTCTCCATCGAATTGGACTTCGGATCCAGGTAGCAACGAGTTGGTATCGATGAACCTGGCTTCTCCAGGCGACTCGTAATGAAAACGTTCCGGGAAGGCCTGCGCCGGTAGATCGATGTTCGGGAAGGATGCTGAGGGGGATGAGCGTACTACCCGACCACCGAATTACGCCCGGTCGGGCCAGGCTCGGTGACCTACGGGATCAATAGCCACCGGACGGCCTCGGACTCTTCCACGAGCTTGCCCCTCGGATCGTGTACTAGCACCCCGCGAGCTCCCCTTTCGCACGGAACCCAATCGAACCGCCGACCCCAGGTCTCGATTAGGAACAGGACCGCTGGGCCGTCCATGACCTTGTAGCCGTCCCGGACGACCGCGAGGCGGTCCAGTGCGGCCTTGCGGCGGGCGCGCTCTGCGGGCGTGGGAGCGGAGTCGATCCAATGTTGCGGCAGCGCGGCCTGGCACACGGGCCGCAGCGAAGGCGCCCTCCCACAAGAACCCGGTTACAACTCTATTGACCTCTCGGAATAGGGCCCAAGACGCACGCCCGTACGCTACGGCCCCGGACCACACGCACGGAGGCCCGTCAGGCCTGCCATTCGCGGAGTCCCTGAGAATCCTTAAGACCCAGACGCGATGCGTGGGGGCAGTGCCGCGAACATTCATCGTCCAAGTCGATAACGCCGACGAGGCCTTCCCTCGGCTGAAACGGTGGGCCGAGAACAACGGGTATTCCGTCCAAGGGAACGCCACGCGGGGTACGTTTCGAGGGACGCCCTCCGGCGTGGCCGCATTCCTCATCGGAGAGATTTCCGGAAACTATGCAGTCAGCGGCAACGCCGTGACCATTCGCGTGAACAAGGACCTGCCGGCGGGGCCCGTTGCGAACGCCCTGTCGAAGCACGGGCTGCGGCTCGTCCAAGGACAGTAGGTGACCCATGCACGAGTTCATGATGAAATGCGGATGTGTGCTCGCTCCGGGACAGCGCGGAGGGGACTTGGCGGTTACCAAGGTAAAGTCCCCCTGCCCACACGGCCTTAGTGTCGGCGACCAACTGACCAAGCGAAAAATCCGAGAGTTGGAGTCTCACTCGCACTAAGAACGGACACTTTCACCGACCCCGCCGAACCCTCATATAGACGAACCACAGACTGGGGTCAGAGGGATCGCCTCGGTCTACGTGTTGAGGATCGACGCACCGCCGCCATACCAGTGCTGGGATTGCACCGCAATCCAGCGCCTGTGCCTGAGCAACGGAGAACGCCTCACGCGGGAGCAAGCCTATGCGCGGGTGAGAGCTGGGTCGCTGATCCACAGCGGGTTCGAGGGAGGGCCGCGCCTGATCCACGCCGAACGCGAAGGGACGCTGTATGTGAGGACCGCCCCGAACGACACACGCGAGGACAATCTGCTCCAACTTCCGCGGGGCTGTTGAAGACGGATCGGTGACCTTTGCCGGTCGTCAAGGTGTTCATCAGTTCCGTCATGAGGGGGATGGAGCCGTTCCGCGAGGCGACGCGGGGAGCGATTGAGGGCATGAGCATGGCAGCCCTCAACTTCGAGGCCTTCCCCGCCTCACCGTCGAGCCCCGGAAAGGCGTCGCTCGACGAGGTCCGGAACGCGGACATTTTCGTGCAACTGATCGGGGAGGACATTTCGGCCGTCGTAGAGGAGGAGTACGAGACCGCCCTGGAGTTCCTCCCGGATCGGATTCTCGCGTTCGTGAAAGACGCGCGACTGTCCGCCCCAGCCATGAAGCACTTCAACCGGCTGAAGCGATCCCACACCTACAAGAAATTCAAGACCGTCGAAGACCTCCGGCGCGAGGTCCCCTACGCCATCAACGCCTTGGTGGCGACCGCCCTGCGGTCGAAAGTCCGTCGGCGGGGGGCCACTATCGAAGAGGTCCTGGTGGACGAACCGTTCTCGATGTCCTTGGACGATTCCTCGGTTTGGAAGTCTGATCTCGGAGCGGGGGACGTGGTCAAGGGCCTGATCTCTGGGACGGACACCTTCAGCGTCTACTTTCTCGACGAAGCGGGGTACGCCGAATACCTGAACAATAGAGAATCCCTGGAGCCGGACGCGGAAGCGGTCCGGGCCCACAACGTGGACGAGGGCATCCGTCGCGACGACACGTATTACCTGGTCGTGTACTGCTGCGCGTGGCTCGGGACCAAGGGCAACGTCTTCCTCCGGAGATTCAGCAAGTCCGACACCTGATCCGGGGAATCGCGATGGAGACAGTTTTGTGGCCGAAGTGGCGCTGGCTTCTCGGGCGCCGGTTGGCCGTTCGCGTTGGGGCTCGCTCTTACCATCGTCGCCTCGCAGGTCAGCCAGTTTGAGACCGTTTACTTCGCCCAGAACTCGTACTCCGCCGAGGCGAAGCTGATCATCGCCGTCGTCCTCGCTCCCGTATGGGAGGAATCGGTGAAAGTGGGCCTGGGGATTGTCGCTGGCGCGCTCGTGCTTATTCCGGGATCGGTCGCTCGAAAGGTTGGGAATCCCGGTCGGGGCCTCCGGATCGGATTGGCGCGCTGGGCGAGTGCCCTCGTGTTCCTCACCGTGGCGGTCTACTTCGTGGTCTCCGAAAGTCTCGGCGGGGGCGTCGATGGCGAACCCGCGACACTGCCGGTGGTTGCCCTGAAGATTCTCGGTCATCCGGGTTTCTCGGTTCTCGCCCTATCGGTCGGGCTGGAAGCGCGGCCGCGCGCCTTGATGTTCGTCGGGCTCGGGTGGGGGTTTCACTCGCTGGCGAACTTCATAGTCGAGGTCTTGCCCCAGGGTTTCGCCCGAAATGTCGTTTACCTCGGGGCCCTGGCGTTCATCGTGTGTCTCGATGTCCTCCTCCTCTCCCGATGGCACCCGCAAGTCGCAGCGCTGATCGCCGGGATACGCCTGCGGATCGCACAGATGCGGTGACAACAACCCGACCGTCTCGTATGTCAATCGTCGCCCGACCGCACCTTGTTCCAGATCACGGTCATCCGAAGGTATCGTTCCGGGTTGAGAGCCTGGAACCCTTGCCCGTGCTCCCGGAAAACCAGGTCCACAGTCTGGGGCTCCGCTGAGCGCATGATCCCCTGGACCCAGTTCTCTGTGCAGCCCCGCTTCGCCCGCATGTATGCTCGGAAGGAGTCCTCAATCCATTCCCGTTCGAGTTCCTCCTCGCTCGGAGCCGTCTTGGCCATGACGCGAGGACGATGCTGAACCGGACATAAAGGACCGCTCCGGGGAGGAGGGCGAAAGTATGGCCAACGCGGCCCCACAGAAGCAAGCCCCGAGACGGCGGATCGGAGGGAGCCGCGCGGATCGGCTTCACACGAACGCCGTGCCTATTGCCACGGACGCCCCGATGACCAGAAGCACGATTCCGACCGCCGCCAGCATTCGGTCGGTCAACAACATGGAGTTCGCGCGCCCTATGGCCTCGCCGCTGAGCCCACCCCCTATCCGGTCCCACAGCAGCCTATCAGCATCGTCCGCGGGCGTGTAGGAACCGCTCCCCACGCTACCACGAGGCGACCACTTGTCGAAACCGAAGATGTAGCGGCCTCTGAGCCCAAGCCCCGTGCCCTTCTCGTTGACCCAAGCAGTAATGAGGCCCTCCCTTCGGCGGACCTCCGGACGGAGCAACGGATAGGCAAGGCAGACGCCGCCGCCCAACGTGACGGCCACGCCAATCGCCGCAGAGAACAGGCGAGCGTCCATGTACGACCAACTTCCCGCTGACTTGCGCCCCATGGGTCGAAAAGACTATATCATCGCCTACTCCTGAGTCCAAACATGTCGGACAAAGCCGACAGCGACAACCACAGCAACCAGGGCAATCCCAAACAACGACGCGTACTGGGAGAGCCGCGGTTACGACGAGCGCCCCGACGACTGGGAAGACCAGGTCGCCGAGGATGACAAGGACCAAGACGACGAGTGATTATCGTCGCCCCCTGCCAACGCCCGCTTGGTCCGACTAGTCCGCAAGGACTTCTGAGCCCCACGTGGGCGTGCGCGGAAGCGCACAAGGGGCGGCAAAATCAGCCGCCCTGTTTTTCTTCTGTCGCAGGTCAAATCCGGAATTTTCGCCGGAGAGCGCGGATGAGTTTGACGGTCGCAAGCGGCAACCCGGCAGTTGTCCGTGAGTCGTCCACCAGGTGGGACGCGAAGGCCCGAAGAAGGACCTTGGAGAACAGATCGTCCCGAGCATCGTACTGCTGGTTCGCCAGGAGGAGAGCCTCGTGGCTGTGGAGGTAGCTCCGATGGCTTGGGCCGGTGGGCGGTTCAAGGTCGTCGGCGACGTTCGCCGCGAAGGAGCCCACTCCCGACCAGAAAAGCGCCTCGATCAGATTTGGCTCCTCGCCCCGCCGCCGCTTGTACGCGACGTACTCCTCGTACCCGATCATCGCACCGCGGTGTGCGTGTTGACTTCGGCTCGGCATTTTCCCGCTCCTCTCCAGGTACGCTCCGGGTATTTGGACCCTGCCCCAGGAGGTATGAAGAACCGCGAAACTACCCGTGTCCGCGCGTTCGCGGTGCGACTTGGCTAACCCGGTGAAAGAGATATCTGTGCTCGGACATTGCGGACTGAAGGGGAGTCCGTGGCTGTCTCGGAGCAACTAAGCACCGACCAACTTCTCAGGCTGTACGACATCGAGGTGCGCCAGGTACATTCCTCGCTCGACCAGATTCTTAAGATCCGAGCGATGATCGCGGTCGCCTTCGCCGCGATCCTCTCGGCGACTCTCTTCTACAAGCAGTCTGTGATCGCCCTCGGTGCTCTGATCTTTCTGGCCGCTTGGTACTGGGAGTACATCTACGCCCGATACATGCAGGTCTACAAGGACCGTGTCGGGGCGATCCAGGTTTGGCTCGCGGGTCGCGTCACCTTCGTTGAGGGGCTCCCGGACGCATACGAGAGGGGGTACGACCATCGAGTGGTGGCGCGCGCCGCGAAGCGAATCGCGGGATGGCTATCCAGGCCCTCGCCGTCAATCGGACTGGTCACTTTCTTCGACTTACCGCGAGCAACGGCCTACCTGGCGCTTTCGCTGTCACCACTCGTCCTTGCGATGTTGCTCGGCTTTCCGTGGCCCTAGGAAGTCGATCCGGGATTCGTCGTGCCCACGGAGGCCCCAACGACCGTGCTGATCACCGTCAGCCTCGCCTCCTCCTGGGCTTTACCCGTGAGCGAGTCGCACATCTCATAGGCGAGGAGGAAGCGCTGCATTCGCTCTAGTACCTGCAGAAACGCGAAAAGTTGTCGTCTCGCGCCGGCGTAGACCGACAGACTGACGCCCGAAATCACCTCGACGATGGCCCCCGCCAATACGCTCACCGTTGTGACCCCGCTGCCAATCCCGAACAGGAGGAGCAGAACTGCTCCAACAAAGAACACGATCCCTATTGTTCCGGTAATCGCCGCCAACCAAAAAGCTCGTTTTGCCTCACCAAGCGCTTCCTCGTGATACTGCGCCAGGAGCTTCGTCTGTTCCCCCGCGATTGTGAGGACATCCCCCGACTTCGCCGTCCTAATCGAGGTCGCGAAGCGATCCGCGAAGGTGGAAAGGCTCTCGAAACCTCGGGCACGCCGCGTAATGGGAACACTAGACCAGTCGCTCGCCACGACGACGACGAACCGCAGGGAAGTGTTGAAGATTTCGGTGAGCGCTTAACATCGAAACGCTTCTCTCCCGCGGGAAGGCCCCCGACCGCTGAAGAGAGGCGGGACGACGCAAGACAGCAAGTGCTTTGAAGCCGGTTTCGGATGACGGTCCTTGATTAGAGCCAGGTTGGAGGGCGCGACACGTCGCGGAAGAGCGGCTGGACCAACGTCAACCTCTTCGCGGGCGCGGGGGGCCTTGCGCTCGGGGTCGAAAGTGCGGGTTTTGGCAACCTGCAACTTTTCGAAATCGACGCTCAAGCCTGTCAGACCCTTCAATGGAATATCGTGTCCCAAAACCCGACATTAACAGGACTCGTGCGACCCGGCGACGTTCGGCGCGTCGATTGGTCAACGTTCGACTGGAAAACGCGCCTCCTCACGGCCGGCGTTCCTTGCCAGCCGTTCAGCGTCGCGGGCAACGGCCGGGGAGACTCCGACACAAGAAACCTGTTTCCGGAAGCGATTCGTGCGGTTCGCGAACTTGCCCCCGAGGCTGCTCTCTTCGAGAACGTTAGTGGGCTCGTGTTCTACGATGACTTGCGGCGGTATTTCGACTACGTCATTCGACAGCTCCGTCACCCTTCGCTCGCCCCGGAAAAGGGTGAGACCTGGCTGGAGCACGATCGACGCATCGCGCGCCATGAACGCTCGCATGGTACGCGTCCTGAATACAACGTCATCTGGAAGCTCCTGAACGCTGCCGATTTCGGAGTCCCCCAAGTCCGCTGGCGGGTATTCATTGTGGCGACTAGAGACCACTTCCCGAAGTACACATTCCCAGAGATCACACACAGCCGGGGTGCACTGCTTAACGCGCTGGCGTCAGGAGCGTATTGGAGAACGCATCACGTGCGCCCGCGTCGTTCGCACTTGAACGGCGGCGTTACCGAGAACGATGGACACTTGCCATGGAGGACAGTGCGCGATGCGCTTGTCGGCCTACCGCAGATGGCGCGGACCGCTTCCGGCGATGGAATGAACCACTGGCGAATCCCGGGTGCCCGAGGGTACCAACGCCATACGGGGAGCCGCCTCGACTGGCCCTCGAAGACGCTTAAGGCTGGGGTCCACGGAGTGCCTGGGGGTGAGAATGCCCTCGTGCAGGCCAACGGGAGAATCAGATACTTCACGTTCCGGGAGACCGCGAGGTTGCAGACATTCCCCGACAACCACACGTTCCTCGGAACACGAAATCGCGTTACGAGTCAGATCGGAAACGCCGTGCCCGTCGACCTCGCTCGGATCGTGGCGCGACCTCTTTTGCGAATCCTCCGGGACGGTGATTGACGTGCCAACCAGACAGAGGCCAGCGACTCTTTTCGACCTGGAGCCCGATCCTCGGATCCTGATGATGCTCGGCGAGATCAATCTCGCCCAGTGGCGGTGCGTGGCTGAACTCGTCGACAACTCCGTCGATGGCTTCCTTCGCGCGGTGCGAGAAGGTCACCCGATCACATCTCCGAAAGTGCACGTGACACTACCGACGTCGGATCAACCACAGGCTACTGTGGTCGTAAAGGACAATGGGCCCGGCATGGACCCCGCGATGCTCGAAAAGGCGGTTCGCGCCGGATGGACAGCGAACGACCCAATCAACTACCTCGGGATGTTCGGCATGGGATTCAACATCGCGACCGCCCGCCTCGGAACGGTCACCAGGGTCTGGACGTCCACAAGGGACGCAGCCGAACGATCTGGCCTCGTCATCGATTTCGATCAACTCGTTCGTCAGCGGCACTTTCGGACGCCGAGACTAGCGGAAGCCAAACGCGATCGCCATGAGCACGGGACGGAGGTGGCCATAGAGAGGCTCAAGCCCGAGCAGCGACAATGGTTCGCGAAGGCGGCGAACCGCTCGAAGGTGGGGAAAGAACTCTCCAAGGCCTACACTTCAATGCTCGGTACCGGGGGCTACCCGATTTCTTTTCAACTTTACATCGGCCCTGAAAGGGTGGACCCGCTGCGTCATTGCATCTGGGGGAGCGAAGGTTCGCCGCCACGCATTGTCCCGACCACAAGGTGGGGGCCGGTCAATCCATACCAACAGATTAACGTTCAGCTGCCAGAGCGTCGCTTTTGCACCAACTGCTGGCAGTGGTTGCCTCCGAACGAGGGGATTTGTCCCGCTTGCGGCGAGGCGCGCAACGTCGTACCGCGCGAACGCCGCGTTTACGGATGGCTGGGGATCCAGCGCTATCAGAGCGAGACGGAGTATGGAATCGACTTTGTGCGCCACGGCCGAAAGATTGAGATGGGAAACAAGGAGCTGTTCTATTGGTCCCCCGAGGGCGAAGCCCAGGAGGAGGAGTACCCGATTGACGATCCGAGACACAAAGGACGAATTGTTGGTGAGATTCACCTTGACCACTGCAGGGTTGCGTACACCAAGGATCGCTTCGATCGGAATGACCCGGCGTGGGAGGAGATGGTCAAGCTTGTCCGCGGGCCCGGACCGCTCCGACCCGAGCGGGCCCAGGAAGTTGGGTCGCCGGAAAATCGGTCACCGCTTTACATCTTGTACCAGTTGTTCCGGAGGCCGATGCCCAAGCCCAGGACCGCCCCGAACTATCAGAAGCTGCTCGTCGTGCCCAACAACGATCTCGCGGAGCAGATGGCCAGAAGATTCTACGCGGGAGATCCTGCGTACCAGACGGACGAGAAGTGGTACCAGCTAGCGGCGGACGAGGACCGACGGTTGGTCCTTGCGGAGACAACGCCGGGGGGCGGCGCAGCACAACCTGAGGGGCTGAGTGGCCTCGGTGAGGAATCCGGCTCCGGCGGGCAAGCAGGGACCACCGTGGGGTCAGTCGGCGTCGTGACGATTCCACGCACCCCGAACCCCACCCTTACACGCGAATACAGGGAAGAGACGACAGGGTTGCACTGGAACGTGCGCGCCTTCGAGGTTGCTGCGGCCGACCCGGTGCTCTCGGACGGCCAGCCATGGGCGAGCCGAGTACTCCCTGACGGGAGCGTAGATTTCTACCTGAACCCGGGACACGAGATTTTTCGATCCGTGACCCTGACACCGCTTGATGCCCTGATCACAGAACTCGCCGTTCTCGCGATGGACTTTCAGCGGGGCAGCGACAATCCGGTACCACATGCGCTTGTCCTCTCGAATCTGCGTGAGAAGTACGCGGTTGGCACGAGACTCGATCCGATCGAACTACAGGGCGAGAGTGCGCTGACCCTCACCGCAATTGCCCGTGCCGTGGCGCGGGGTTTCGACGGGGAGACCAGTCGGAGGCTTTTCGAGGGCCTCTCGGCGGCTGAGCAAGAGGCAACGCAGCAACGCATGGCAACGCGTCGCACACCCAACCCGCGGGAGGCAATATCGACAGGACGCTTCCTGGAGTTCGCACCCCGCCGAACGATGTTGCGGCTGTTCGAATCGAATCCAGAACTGTTCTTCGACGGGAACGTGTGGGATGTCGAATACGGCACGTTGGACTACGGCAGCCCCGCCTCCACCGAGGAGGCCAGGGCCCAGTTGATTCGATACTACGCCAGTCTGCTCACCGATGCAATTTGGCTCGCCGAAGAGGATCCCACCGACTTGGCCAGGACGAGTCGCCCCCGTCTTCTGCGTGCCGCTGTGGCTCTAGAGCTGCTGGGACAGAACGTGGTTCGGCCCGAGGGAGAAACGTGAAGGCGGAATCGCTTTTTCTCGACGAACGTCGGTTTCTCCTAGGCCCCTGGCAGGCTTTTGAGCGTGATGTCGCCCGCCTTCTGCTCTTCCACGGCTTCGATGATGTACGGTTGGTCGGCGGAACCGGGGACAGGGGCGGCGATGTCCTAGGATCGAAACGTGGTGAGCTGTGGGTCTTTCAATGCAAGCACACCACATCATCCCCGCCTCCGCGAAGCGCGATCCGGGAAATCGTGGAGGCAGGGAAGTACTACGGAGCACAAAGGCTGGCCGTGGCGATGTCGCGACCGCCCAACGACGCGTTCCTGGAGGAGCGAAGTCACTATTCCCGGATGGGGCTCACAATCGGCGTGGCGGACCCGGCGTATCTCTACCGCGAGGTGCGCGAGGCCCCGGAGTACCCCCCATCCCGGCGGAAACTAAGGGACTACCAGGAAGACGCCTTCGTACGCCTGCGCGATGCCTTCGTGGACGCGGGCAAGGGACAACTCGTCATGGCCACTGGCCTGGGCAAGACAATCGTGATGGCGGAAACGGTTGCCGATCTCCTGCGGGATGATCTTGTGGAGAATGGTGCGGCGCTTGTGCTGGCACACACGCGAGAAATCGTCGGTCAACTCCACCGCCAGTTTTGGTACCAGTTGCCAAAGTGGGTGCCCACCCACCAGATGACGGAAGGGGAGATCCCGGCGTATTGGGAGGGCATTACCTTTGCGACAATCCAGAGCGCAAGCTCGCGAGTCGATGATCTCCCCAGATTCGGCCTAGTGCTCGTAGATGAAGCCCACCATGTAGGGGCCCAAATCTTCCAGGAGACCCTCGACCGGCTGGATCCGCCGATGCTCGGAGGCGTCACCGCAACCCCGTGGCGGGGGGACGAGTTCGATATCGATCAGATCCTCGGCGCACCTCTCTTGAGAATTGGAATCGCGGAAGGGCTACAGCGGGGCTTTCTGACGGAGGCGGATTATCGGCTCCTCGCGGACAACCTGGATTGGAAGTTCGTGCAGGAAGCGTCGAGGCACAAGTACTCCCTTAGGCAGCTCAACCGGAAGCTACTCATACCGACGCGGGACGACGAAGCGGCGAAGATCGTCTCTGAGGTCTTCCATGTCGAAGGACGTCGGGGGGGCATCGCGTTCAGTCCCACAATCCTCCATGCACAGCAGTTCGCAGGGACCCTGAGGGCGCATGCCTTGAGGGCCGAGGCCGTTACCTCCGACATGCTACCGCGAGAGCGAGACCTCATGATGTCGCGCTTCCGGGCGGGGCGAATGGACATCGTTGTGACGGTCGATCTCTTCAACGAGGGCGTCGACGTGCCGGACGTGGACATCGTGGTGTTCATGCGCGCCACCCATAGCCGACGTATATTCGTGCAACAGCTGGGCCGCGGCCTGAGGATCTCGCCAGGCAAAGACAAGGTTGTCGTCCTGGACTTCGTGTCCGACTTGAGGCGAGTCGCCGAGGTAATTGAACTGGATCGGGCCGTGCGTGGTCGTGCAGTCGAGCATCTGGGCCTGGGCCCTCGGCTCGTCGAGTTCAGAGACGCTTCTGCCGGAGGCTTCCTTCGTGAATGGATGCTTGACCAGGCATCTCTGATCCTGCGTGAAGGTGATCCCGACTTGGACGTGCCCAGGTTCGAGTTCCCAGAACCACCCCAACCGGGCGACGTAGAGTAGCCCGACAGCAAGACAGAATTACGGGACGCGCCATCGTCACCTCGGGTTTACAACCGCATGCGCGATCCCCTCACCAGGATTGGGCGATCGGCTCTCATGGGCAGAGTCAGGAGCAAAGGAAATCGGTCGACGGAGCAGGCGGTGGAAGCGATTTTGACGGACGAAGGCATTTTCGGATGGGTCAAGCACCCTAAGGGAATCTTAGGGTGCCCGGACTTCTACTTTCCCGACCGTCAGCTCCTGCTGTTTGTCGACGGTTGTTTCTGGCATGCCTGCCCTCGCTGCGGGAGAATTCCGAAGTCTCGCACCAGATTCTGGAGGCAAAAGATTGAAGGAAACCGGCGGCGCGACGAAACAACAAGACGCCGGCTGCGTGGGATGGGTTACCGCGTTGTTCGAGTGTGGGAGCACGCGGTTGGCGAACGGAATTGGATCAAGCGTCTCGAAAAATGTCAGACCTCACTTGAACGGAGACCCTAGCCCGCGCGCAAAGTCGAAGCAATCGTTGAGACAATGACCGACGCACCGGACCGTGAGGGGTCTGTCTGTCCGATTCCAATCGCCCCCGTTTCGAGAAGAATATCGGGCCACGCTTCGAGACAAGCGCGCGGCCTGTGGAGGGACGCTTGTCGCCAGGCTAATCGACGGACTGACATATGTACAGTTCCGCTCGCCCTACGGTAACGGATAAGAGTCCCATTGTACGTACACACACCGACGTGAAGGAAGTCTTGGAGGCGTAACGCCTGGAGAGCGTTATCGACCCGGTGCGACGGGCATACGAGTCGCGCAAGTCACAGTATTCCTGCGCGAGCTTCCGGTATGCGGTCGTTCGGCGACCCGACCCGGAATTCCTTCGAGGGATCATGCGATTCGAGAGGACGCAACAGCAGCCGAAGAAGACGATGGACTACGGGCGGCTCATACTGGGGGAAACGGTCATGAAGCCACACGAGGCCTTCTCCATGATCGAATCGCTCCTCTCTCACAGCGTGGTCAAGGAACTCGATCTCGTCTATCCTGGCAAGTACGAGTTCAGGATGCACGATTCTCACGCACAACGGCTTCCGGTCCATTCATACGACAGGTACATCGGTATCGAGTGGCCCGCAACCGTGGCCTACGTGACGAGCCCCTCCCAGCGTGTCACAGAGCCTGAAGGTCCTCTCGTGTCGCTTGAACATCCGCTCTACACGGACGCGAGGAGGGCGATCAAGGAATGGATCGGGTTGGACGCCCTGGGAGTCAGCCAACTGAGCAACGGGCTTGCCGTCTTCCTACCGGACTTCCGCCTTCGGATCAAGCGGACGCTGCTCTCCGAAGGTTCCGCTGTGGTGAGCCTCGAAGGCGACAAAGATGTCCTTGCGAAGACGGTGTTCAAGGCAGGCCTCGGATACGGCAATGATTACATCGTCCCCGCCATCCGCCGGAAACGCAGCGAAGCAGTGGTTGATCTACCACGTGGCATTCCATCGACGTTCGACCTGTTCGTCCTCCACGAGCAGAGCGGCGAGGTGCTTGACTGGCAGGAGGTCTACACGCGTTGGACGGAGTTTCCGAAGAACGTCGAATTTTCTATTCCTGGCCAACAGGTGATGCGTCTCGTCGAGGGCGGCGAGACGGATACCGTCGAGTTCAAGGGCAACCTCGGATCGGGCGAGGAGTTCATCGAGTCAGTGATCTCGTTCGCAAATACGGGCGACGGCGCGATCCTCGTCGGCGTGGACGACAATGCGGTCGTTATCGGAATCACCAGCCCGGAGAAGGAGAAGCAACGGGCCATCGATATGGTCAACGACACGATTGAGCCGATTCCGAAAATGCGGATAGATCAAATCACGATTGAAGGGAAGGAAATACTCATCGTGGCCATTCAGAAGGGAGAGAACAGGCCCTACATGCACAAGACTCGACACGTGGGGTTCATTCGTCGAGCAGGCACTGACCGTCTGATGGGACGAGTAGAGTTCGACGAGATTTACGGAGGCCGTTCATCTGGAATCCGGTGAAGGAGGTTGCTGAAGAGTGGCTGCTCTCGAAATCCTCGGGACGATCCTATCAACGGTCGGAGGGCTGGGCCTCGGCTGGGGAGAATCCCTGAGCATCCTCGTCGGGGATTTGAGTGATCGGGTTGACGCAGAGTTCCGTTTGATCTACATCCAAGTTCCCGCAGGCCAACCCTCGCGGGACTGGAAAGCAAATCGCCTGGCTCAACTCAAACGAGGAAGGTGGACAGTCGTAGTCTGGCTGTTCGTGTTCCTCACGGGCGTGGTGCTTCTGATCTCAGCGCAGGTGTGAAAGGTCAGAAAAAATCAGGCCGCGCATGACAAGCGCGCGGTCCTGTAGTTTCACTCAGCCCTCCCGCAAGGACAAAACACCTCCTGCTACGTGCACTACCTGCATGTTCTGTCCGGGGTGCGGGTGCGAGACCGGCCTTCATGACGCGGTGATTAAGATGGGCAACGAGGTGATCGCGCACTGCTCCGGTTGCGGGCCGTGCTGGAAGAGCGCGGGGACAGAGTTCCTCCAGACAGTCATGCGTCGCCTAGAGAATCCTAATAGGACGCACGGGTCTTTCGAGCAGCTATGAACGAACAGGCGTGGGCTACGGTCTTGACCATCCTCGCGACGGGTACGGTCACGTTCCTATCGTCGTGGGGCATTTACTTGCTCCGCGAGCGCAAGCGCAAGACTGAGTTCAAGAGAACGCTTGCGATTGAGGCCGAGCTTAACACGGTTGAGTGCATGAGGCTCGTTCCGTTACTTAGTAGGGAGGTGGAGTCGGGGGCCTTTGATAGCCTGCGAATCAGAATCGAACCGCTCCCCCTGACGAAAGTAGTGTTCGAGGCTTTCCGGGCGGACCTCCGCTTTCTGGACCGGGACTTGCTCCAGAAAGTCCTGATTTTCTACCACCGTCTCGACGAAGCGAACCACTATGTTGAACTGAGTCGCGAATTTGCGATACCGGGGTTCGCGCGCACCGCGGCAACCTCAGCCATCAAGGCCCTGGAACAGGCGTCCGAGGAGGGGCGAAGCCTCCTCAGAGTGCTTCTCCCGGAGAGCGATACGTGGAGTAAAGGCCCGACTGCTCCAGTGACAAGTCGGGAAGGGCAAACGCCACCCTAGAAATGAAAGGTGCGCGAGGCTCGCGGCCCCGCGCGGTTCGAGCACTTCTCTACGACAGACTTCATCGTGGTCGGTGAGGCACGAAGACCAATTGCGGGCGAACACGTATGCGCCCACGGTGCGACGGGAGAGCCGGAAAGTAATGCCTCAGACGGCTACGGATTGAACCCTCGGACACGCCGAGTGCCGAGGACACCTCGACTTCGCTACGTCGCTCATCCAAGCGACAGCAGGCCACGTAGATCGCGATAGCCAGCGTCACGTAGGCCGATCCGGCGGTCTGTCCCATCTCACCCAGGGCCTCGCGCACCTCAATCCCCATCGCCGGGTCCAGGCCGAGTTTCGAGAGATAGCGGGGAATGAGCGCCGCAGGATCGATGACCGGAAGCGCGAGCCCGAGCCCTCTGGCGATCTTGCGCCTCGCAGTCATCGTCCGTGCCTTTACGTGGCTCGTCGCTGGCATCGCGGCGATGATCTCGTCCACGGGTCGCGGAAACCCCATGATCTTCGAGGCCAAGCCGAGGGATGCGCCCGCAATGACAACGAACGAGATGCCTCGCACGACGCCTTCCTTGCGGGCCGACAGCGCGATGTGCAGGGCTCGATCCGTGACGTTCCTTGGCATCTCCAGCCGCGCCGCGAGGCCGTGGACGGCGCGCCTCACTTCGTCGGCGGAGTGTGTCTTCTCCTGCACTGCGCGCCTCTGTTGTCGCCGCATCCGACAAAGACGAAACTGTGTGCGTGGGTCAGCGATCCGCTTGCCCTTCGCGTCCCACCCGAGCCAGAAGGTAGAGCCGAGCCCCGGCCCGTGTCCAGGATTCTGCGTGCGCCCTTTGTCGTCCGTTCGGAAGATCGGGCATTCATCGAGGGTCTGAATCTGATCGACGAGCCCGCAGTGCGAACACGTGAACTCATATCCGTCGAAGAAGAGTGTCCCGTGGCATTCCGCGCATCGCTCCGTGCGGTCCAAACTGCATCCCTTCAACAGACTTACCACGCGCCATCGTCGCGCATGTGGTCGAGCACATGTCGCACTCGCATCCGTGCGATCTCGACCGTGCTCTCGGCGAGCCCCACGGCCCCGTCCGTGTCGGGAGCCATCGGGTCGGTCCGGATGAAGGAGGCGATGATCCTGACGACGACGGCCTCGGGCTCGCGTCTGATTAACAGGTCGCGGGCCATTTCGATGAGCATCTGCGTTTCGGCGAATATCTTCCGGCGCTCGTCCAGCAGGGACGGGATGCCGCTGCGGCAGCCCAAGGAATGCCGGAACACACCGTATGCCCGCAGGCATGCATCCCACCGCTTGCTCGTGTGCCCCTCCGGCGGTTGTCTGCACCACGAACAATCTGCACCGTACTTGGGCGCTGCGGCCTTCAAGCGGTGAGGGAAGGCGGGAATCACAGCAACCGCTCCAGTTCGTTGAGGTATGTCTCGCAGCGGGCCTGTTCCACGAACTCCCACTCATAATCTTCGAGCCGCTCGTCCTGCTCGGCCTGTTCGATTAGGTGGCTATCGTCCGCGCCTTCGGCGACCGCGAGAGCAATCGCACGGACGTAAACCAAAACCAGCGGACTGAAAGGCGCGAACCTTCTCGCGGTCTTGATGGCCCAAAGCGTTTCCCGGGGCATGATGCGACGGATGATCGCCGCCAATTCCCTCTTCCGGCGCTCAAGAGTCCGATCCTGCGCGAACTCGGCTTCCGCATCTGACCGGAGGAAATGCATTAGTCGATCCCTCCTCCAAGTCCTCGCCGCGGCACCTGCCATGCCGTGAGGATGTTCGCGTTCCGGACTGCGAGGTGCCACACGTTGCCCAGCGCGATGGGCTCGTGCTCGCGCCGCGCGTGCCGGACCGTCCCTCGCACGAACGTGCGTCCTTCCGCGTCGAGCACCTCGCCAGCGGTGTGCGCCGATCCCTTCTCGATGGCGGGACGAATCAGCCGGCGTTTCATGCCGGTCGTCGCGCTTTCCTTGAACCTCGCGCGGATCGAGACGAACTCGCGCTCCTTCTCCGTAGGCTCCTGCCGGATCAGCCACCACTCGCCTTGCCGGAGAACGGGAACGTCGTTTGCCAGTGCCCCAATCACCTCGCGCGGGGCCATTGAGACTAGTGCCTCGTAGACCGTGCCGACGCGATCCTTGAGTTCGACGAGGTATGGTCTCCCGTTGTCGTGACCGAAGAGGAACGTGCGGCCTCCATGCGCGAACAGCACCTCGCTCTCAGTGTGGTCCAAGATCACAATGTCCCGTCCGGCCCACGATTCGCCCGCGCCCCATCCGATTATCTCGCCGATGGTGCTTAGCGGCAGAGCCACGTCAACGCGGGCGCGACCGCACGAGGCGAATCCCGCGCTCCAGCATTGGGATGACCGCACGACCGTCCCGTCCCTGAGGCGCAGAAGTTCCAGCGTGTTGTAGTGGACGACTGAATCGCGGTCGCTGCGGTAGTTGTTCGTTCCAGATCGCAGCGGTCGCGTGACGCCAGAGACGAACGCGGCGGCGACCGAATCTTGCGGCATGACCGATGCGCGGCTCGTCCCGAGGATTACGCGGCACGCGAAGCAGGTCCGCGGGTGCCTGCTAGTCTTCTCCGCGTTCCAGTAGTCGCGGACGAACTCGGTGCCGCATGGGAATCGCTCGCGGAGGGGCTCAACATAGACGGTCTCGACCTTGGGCGTCGCTTCCTCGGGCTGACGGAAATCTTGCTCCATGGGTGTTCCCCCTTGAACGGACCGCGGTCGGCGCCTCGGAGAGACACGACCATCACCTCCCCTCGCGTTTGCGCCGTTTGCAGACCTGTTCACCCATACAAACTCAAAAAACCGGTATTGAAAACACGATCACAGGCGAGAATCAGCGGCGGCTTTGGCCGGGGGCATACGCCTCAATCAAAGTCCGCGATCGTCGCCCACGTTCGCAGTTCTCAGGCGCGGGGCTGTCGGCGTCGGTGGCGCTCTCGGTCCAGTTCCGTGTCGGTCGAGAGCGAAGTGAGGTCCGACTTCACCAGGAGCGCGCCGGGACCGGATCGTTACATGCGTTGCGACGGACCCACGGCGATTGAGTCGAGCCTTCCTTTCCGTAGGATGGGCGACGTTCGTCGCAGGGTCGATCGGCGCGTCTGAAATGACCGATCTCGGGGAAATCACCGGGGCGCTCGATTATCGAACCAAACAAGTGGCAGGCGCATATCAATGTGTCACGGTCCCTCAGCCGCCCGTCCTTCCCGCCTCTCCTTCAGTCCGGCTATCCGCCCTTGGTCCGTCGATCCGCCGAAACCGACGGCAGCGATGACGGCGAATCCTTGAGGGCGGGTAGTAGGCGCCACCTATTGCGACTGGTACGCATCGCGAACCGGAGGGGGGGCTGTGCGAGGGGGCACGGGAAGGAAGTCTTCTTGAGGGTTTTTTCGGTGTTTCTCTGCTTCATGCAGTTTCGGGCCCGCCAGCCAGGCGCCACGCCTAGATTGCACATTTTTGGGCCTCTCCTTCAGCCTGCTTCAGTCCCTGCTTCAGTCTGCTTCAGTCCGAGGTCAGGCACGATTACGCAATTCGGTCGCTTTGCGGCGGACTTGGAGTCGCCGCGAGGCACGTCCATAGAACTTTTCGGGCCTTCCTGCTCGGCAAAGGGGGGTCTACAGACGCACGCACGATTCCGCGAACGTCGATTCCGGTCCTATCCCCCCTATAGTACTCGGCTCGTGCCTGGCGCGGGTCGCCCTGGACTACCAACGTTTCTTTCGCCTTTCCATGTGAGGGCATTTTTGCCTGAAAAATTCACGCGTGGCCACGCGTGGGTTTCCTCAATGATTTAGGCCCGTCGGAAGGCTGTTCCGAAACCGCTGGCGCCCCTCCGAAAGTCCCGCCCTGCGGCCCAGTCCTACTGAGTTCTATGCCGGAGTCCTATCGACGGAAACGCAGGATTCCCACGCGTGGATCGTGCGTAGTCCTATGCCGGAGTTCTACGGCGGGTCCTGTCCCCCCTCATCGCGGCCTCGTACTGGTCCTCTCTTTCACGCGAAGCGAAGACGATCCCCGCGCGTTGCCACGATTGCAGCGAGACGCTGTGGGCGCTCTGCCGGTGGTCGCCGTCGTAGTGTCGAATGTTCCACTGGTACGACACGTGAAGCGTCTTCAGGTTGACTCGGGCTTACAGCGCTCGTACCCGCGCCGCTCGCACTTCGGGCACTCCTCAACGGTGCCGACGTGGATCACATCGGGTCCGGTGCTTCGTCCTGTACATGGGCAGGGAGAGCCGCCTGCGTTCCCGAGCCGCCGGGTCGAACCAGAGGCGGATCGTGTTCCGGTTGACGCGGAGGGCGTCCGCGATCTCGCGCTGGTTGAGGAGCAGGTAAACAGTAAACAGGTGTCCGGAAGGTTTATTCCAATCTTGCCAGAATAGAATTGTCTATACTATAGCAATAGGGGAACTCTCCGGAAAACCCTCCAACGTACTGTTTACTGTTTACCAGTCTGCTCGACGCTCGGCGGAAGCCCCATCGCGTGACGAAGCGCGGACTCCAACGCTCGGCGGTTGTACTCCGCGCGGATCGCTTCCTCTTCGTGAAGGGCAGCGAGGAACTTGCTGAGCAACCGCTCCAGAAGATCGGCTTCGTCGAGAATCTTTCGGATGAGACCGATGCTGTCATCCCGATCTTGACGCTCCACGAGTTCCGCGACCTTTTCCTTCAACGCGACAATCCGAGCTTGGACCACCACCGGGAGTCGGGTGCTGCTCATGTTCCGGAACGTGACGTGCCGGTCCGCCAAGCGGAACCAGAAGTCGTTCGACGCCAGTCCGCCGCTTCCACTCGATCTTGGACCACGTGACCGGAGTGGAATCTCGGCTTGAAGAAGCCACGTTCGTGCAGTGTCCTTCGAGACTCCGAACTCTGTGCCGATCTGCCGGAGGTCTAAATCCTGATCCACGTACAGTGCAAGAAGGTCGAACTGGTCCGGCTTCGCACTCTCCCGTTCCACACGCCGCACGGCGCGTCCTGACAGACGCCGAAGTTCTTCCTCGGTCATCTTCGGCTTCTCGTCCATCATGCAACCCGCGTGACCAGCACCCGCTTCCTACCGTCCTTTACCTGTGGCTTCCGGTCGAGAGCCGCACAGAGCCCACTGAACGAGAGCGACGATCCTGTCTCCTCGTTGTACTTGGTCACCGTCGATCCGTAGACCCAGATTCCATCGGCCTTGGGAGCAGGGTCCCACAAGTCCGACGGCTTCTTGACCTTCTCGCGGAGCCACCCGGTGAAGGTCCCGGTCATCGTGCCAGAATCCACGGGATAGACCGCCTTCTCCTTCACGTTCCGGTTCAGCGCCGCCTTGAGAAGTTGGGACACGTCCCGCGCGAACTTGAGTGCACCCTCTTCGGCGTAGAAGGTGGCCACCATACCGGTATCGGTCCACTCAACGAGGGACTTCTTGTCGGTGGAGAAGTTCCTCCAGAGGTTGGAAATCTTACCTTCCAATGAGAGTTTGCCCGGCTCGTGCCCCTCGGGTAAGGGAGAGTCCAGCCAATACTCGACGGACCACTCCTCCGCGTCCGGAGGGTAGCTACCGACGATGGTATCGATCTCGGCGCTTGTGGCCCCGCGATCTCTTGCCGCGGAGTACTCCTGATACATCTTCATCTCCGTCTCCGAGGAACGTATCGCTTCACGTGACAGCACCATCGCGAAGCCGTGCCCGTTCGTTAGCCGGTTGCGCACGTACTCCTTCACTTGGTCGGATGAATACTCCAGCGGTGTGACCCAGAAGTCGCCGTCAGGCTCGCTCTTCGTCGCCTTCATCGCCGTCCCCTCCGGATCGTGATGATCGGGGGGCGGAGATACAAACCCCTTCGCTTCCTCCAGTATGGCTTGCACCACCTGACCAGCCCGCGCCTCTTCAAGGAAGCCATCATTCTGAATATCGATCTACGGTCGTAGTCGTAAGTCCCGTGACTCGCAAACCCGAACTCCGCGCCCCGTGGAAAGTACCGGGTCTTCCCATTCACCTCCGCCATCTCGGCTACCGTGATTAGGTTGTCTTCGTTGATCATCCCATGCTGCTCGATCACGAGACGCTGATTCGCCGATAGGCCGCGCGACATTCAGAACCTCCGCGTGCCACAGTTCTCGCCGCGCCTGTCCTGAACGAGCCCCGTGATCTCGAACCCGGCGGCTCGGGCGCGAGCCTCCGCGTACTTCAGGGCCTCGTCACGGTCCTCTACGCCCCACACGGGAGGCCAGAGGACCTGCCCGCCGGGGATCGCGAACGTGAATCTCCACCCGAGCATCAGGACCACTCCGTGATCTTGTCGCACTCGTGCTCGGACCCCACGACGAGGAACACCGCGCCCGTGGCCTCTTCGAGGATCACCGTCTCGACATCGGGCGCGAGGTCCGGCTCCCAGACCGCGCCGCAGCGGGGGCACCTCTTCTCCATCACTCGCCCTCCGCAGTGACGGTGCTGCGCTCCCGGTCGATGGCGATGATCTTCCTCGCTCTCACCACGCCGAGTCCCGAGACGAACTTGAGGTAGTGGCCAACGACCAAGTCATCCGGATCGTTGAACCACTGACGAGGGAAGACGAGTTCCAATCACGCGGCCTCCTTCCCGTTCAGCCCCATCCGGTCGCGCGCCTCGCCCGTCGTCATAATCCCGAGTCTCACCATCTCGATGATCTCCGCACGGGTCATCGGCGGCTCCTCGCCGCTCTGCTCGACGCCCTTCTCGGTGAAGTTGCCCTCGCCGTCCATGGCGTCGGTGAGGACCTGCCCCAGCCGGTCCGCCTCGGCCCGCGCATCCAGTTCGCCGGGGGACATCGCGTCCGTGCGGGCCTTCACCAACTCGTCCCGTATCGGGGCCTGCTCCCGGAACTCACGCATCGTGATCTGCTCCGGGTTCGCCTGCGCCGCCTTGAGGTCCTTGAGTTGCTTCTCTAGTTCCGCGATCTTCGTCAGCGCGAGGGTCTCGGTCGCGACCGGCCTCCGCTCGGTCTCCACGAACGGGAGGACGCTCGCGTATGCCTTGCGCATCACCTCAAGCTTCTCGGCGGACACGCCCTTGTGCAGCGAGTAGTCGGCGGCCACCGTTCCCTTGCGACCCTCGAAAAAATGCCGGTACGACTCGGAAAGTCCCTGCGCCATCTCGCCTTGGTGGGCGAAGAACGACCGCCAGATGTAGGAAGGGTCGGACTTCTCCCCGTTCACCTTGGCCTTCGGGACGTGGAGCCCCGCGGCAATCATTGGCTTGCGGAGTATCCCGCTCACGTTGCTCGCGCGGATGAACGGGCGGTCGTTGTCGATCTTCGCCGCCACGTTCGCCTTCCTCCCGAGTTCGCGCAACTTGTCCTCGCGTGACCGCGCGGTGAGGAGCTTCTTGTGGTTCGGCTGGAGGGGGACAATCAGCGGGCTGCGCGGCGTCAGGGTCTCGCCATTCTCGATCCGCTCCCGCAGGTAGGCGAGGATGTAGCCCTGCCCCTCGGGCCCTACGAACGTGAAGTACTCGTGGCGCTTCTTCGAGAGCGGGCGCCGGATCACGATCTGGGCCGCGAGGGAGTTCTTGAACCCGACGTTGCCCCCATCAATCACGAGGTCCTTGAGGTCCGCGAGCACGAGGCCGTCCGTCCCCTTGTACGTCCCGAGGACCTGTAGACGCTGGCCCGCGAACGCGATCACGCTGATGGCCGCCTTCGCCCGCACGTCGGCTGCGTCGAAGACCTGCCGCAACTGGCCCTGCGTCGGGATGAACATGTCATCGACGCGGGGGCGGGCGAGCCGGACCTCCTCGGGGGTCTTTATGTCGCGGGTGAACTTCCTGTCGTTGTGGAGGAGCCACGACGCCACGGCCTTCTTGGCCTGCACGGCCCCGTGGTTGCCGTGCTCGTGCATGTATGCCTGCACGAGATCGGTGATCGTCTTGTCCGTCAGTTCGAGGAGGCTCTTCGGCGTGTAGCCCTTCTGCTCGCAGAAGTACGCCAGCATGCGCCAGTAGTTGTCACCCGTGGCCGCCGAGCCGACGTTCTGTTTCCACAGCCGAACGTCCTCGTCGTCCATGAGGGCTTGGCGCCTGACCTCGCGTTCCGCCCGTGTTGGGGTTTGCATTCGATCCTCGTATGGTACTGTCGATAAAACCGGTATTGAGAATAACAAACCCAGTGGGTTTGAACTGTCGGTTCCTGACCCGGAAACGTTCCTCATTATCGAATCAAGGAATGGCGGACGGGATGGGTTTGTACCGTCCGCACGTATGCTCCGGACCGGACGGAGCCATCCGCCGTGGGGCCTTTAACGTTCCCGGACAGCCACTTTATGCCGACGACCTGGAGTCGGCTCGGTCCGTGCGTGTACGTATTGACTTCGATCACCTGCCCGAATCCGAACCCAAGCTTGCGGAAGTAGAAGGCATACAGGTCCTTGCGGGCCGTGTGCAGCCGGAAGGGGCGCTCTGCTTTGAGGGGCTTCCGCGGATGCTCCCAGCGCGCGGGGATTGCGGGAAGTTCCTTGGGCCACGCCACGGGACAAACGAATGTGTCCGAATACAGAAAAGGACTTGCCCGCCCAGACCGTTCTCTGTCCCAGCACAAGACTGGGCCCAAGAATTCCAGTCTCTCCTTTCCCCTTCGATCGTCGTAGGAACTTGCCGGACCGGAGGGATTCGCTGTTTCTCCATGTGGGGACGTCAAGGTCCGACAAACGGCGGGCAAAGCGAGGTACGCCGAGAGCAGAAGGTCGTCCCGCTCCGGTGACAGTTGCATCCCTGCGAAGACTTGATTTCTTCCTTCTGGGTCTTGACTGAGACTATGCCTGTCGCGATGTCGAAGCTAAGCGAGAACGGGAGGTATTACGGGACCTTTCAGTCAAGCGCCAACTAACTCGCTTCGCCCGCCGCTATCCACCGGTGAAGTACTCACCGCCACGACGGCGATCCTAAATTTGGGAACATTCCGCACATGACTAAATATGTCTCGCTGCAGTTCCACCCCGGGGGAGAATCGACGCACAAGCGACGGTCCGAGATTGAAGTCGCCGTCGCCATTATGTCGGCGGTCCTGGAGGAGGAAGAGAACAATCCTGAGAAACCCAGGAAAACCAGGATTCAAGCGCGGTCCTACGTCAATTGGAAAGCGTTCAAACGATACCTTGAGCAACTTGAGATGAGAGGGCTCGTGGTTCAGACCGGGCCACGCTTGACGGAACGAGGTCATAAGTTCCTAGACGAATACAATGCGGATGTCAAGCAACTCCTGCAAGGTTACGGGTTCTAGAGGGGTGCCTCGTTGCCGCGTGGACTCCTGACAAAAGGATCATCGGCGAATGAACGATAGAGACCCAGGCCGCGAATCAGTGAAGACGATTGACGCTAGGCTTGAGTTGCCAGACCCTGTACATATTGGCGAATCGGTGCGGGCCCCTGGTACTTGCGTTTGCCCGCTAGAGGGGTGCGCCGTTTGTGTCATGCCACGAATGAAAAGTCAAGAAATCGCCCTTGGAAAACGATCAGATTCCCCGGAACTCATGGCCGTGGTTTACATGCTGTTCATCGGTCCGAGCAAGAGGGGAACTACGGACCTGCGTCGACCCAAGTTAGCTCGCGCTTTGAGCTTATTTTCTCTTCTTGAGTTGGAGGGGTCTAGCTATAGCTGACTCCGCTCTCGGACTAGGTTCTGCGAATCTACTCGGGCGACGTTGAATCAATCCTTCGTGAACTCAGCTTTCCCTCCCACGGTAATCCGTCAAGCAGGGTAGCCAAAATACGAATCGTAAATCTGTATTTCAGATTCGCGGTTGTTTATCGTCCGCTTACCGTTTCAGACCCAGGTGACACGAATGGCCCGAAAGCGTACAAAGGAAACAGAAAAGCGAGCGAAGAACGAGAAGAGTGTGCTGGTAATCGAAGAGCTGCCGCCCTTTAGCCTTGCCCTCATGCAGGAAGGCGGTTGCGGGGACCCAACGTAATCGTGAGAGGCCGCCGCTAGGTAAATGGCCAGCCCACGACTGTCGATCCGCCATCTCTTCGTAACCTGTGAACCTGTGCCCTGAATGATAGCGCGCGGCCTTTGACGATTCTCAAAGGTCCGTGCGCATCCTTTGTCCGGAGGGAGCCGACGACAGCTGCACATTGGTCCCAATCGCAGTTAATTTGCACGAGTCCAGCAGTCCGCCTGCTCCCTCCATCTGTCCTAACCCAGGAGCTGTGGGTTGCGGAGGACCTGTTGAGCCGAAAGAGATACGCGCTCACATCTGACCTTGTCACGTTACTTGTGGCATGCATGCGCAAACAGAGGAGAGCCTCTGTCGTGCGGTCGACATCTTACAGCTTGAACCTGCCCAAGAAACGCGTCGAGCGAGCGGTGACATCGCTCCTGCGTGCAGGTTTACTTCGCCGTGCCAGCGACGTCGCAAAGGACACGGCGCTTCAATGGTGCAGTAGACTTCGCCTCAGCTGGGCCTCTAGAGGCTGGGCAGAGGCGGCCGAATACCACATCCTAACGTATGGATACCAATTCGTTGAAGCGGACAGGGAAGGAAGCAGATTTGCTTCCAAGCGTATGGCGGAATATGCATCGGCAGAACCCGACCGAGATCGTCGTAAGGAATATCCGTCGGCCATGTCCCGAATGTCCTTGCCCGAACCATCCCCTGGTCTCGTTCCCGTACCTGCGTCTGCGTTGTTCCTGGGCCACCCCAAATCGCGACGCCTGGACAGCGAGTGTCTTGCATCCATCGTGTCGATAGCTTTTGGCCAGACCGGCTCCATGAGAACGCGTTGGGCCGGAGAACCCCTACTCCACCGGACAAGCCCATCCGGAGGCTCCCGTCACCCCACGGAGGTGTACATTGCCAGCATAGATATTCACGGACTACAACCGGGGTGGTACCATTTGGCGATCAACCCGGTGACGCTCGAACTTCTCAGGGGTACGCGTATAGAGGATGCGGAGTTGAGACGGTTGTTCCCGGCAACATATGTCCGAGCTGGGTTCAAGGTCGGCGCAATTATCATACTCACTTCGCGGTTTGAAAGAAACATGTATCGTTACCGGGAACCCCGGACGTTTCGCACAGTGCACATGGATGCAGGTCACTTAGCTGCCAGCGTTTGCCTTGCTGCGGAAGCCTTTGGCCTCCGCTACTTCATGGACTACCCGGCCAACGAAGATGAGGTCGAACGCGAGCTGGGAATCTCGAGATTGGAAGAGGGCTACCTTGTTTCCATGGCGCTTGGCGAAGCAGACGTGAGTAGTTTACCCGATTTGAATGCGGAGTCGCAACAATGAGCATCTACCCACCGCTAACAGTCCTGCGGCCGCCAATTGATGAACATGACGATATCGTGATGCTTTCAGATGCCTGGAATGGGCGGACGGCGCGAATAAGCCGTGTCGCGATGTTAGAGTACGTCACCTCTAAGATTGTAGAACGTACGCCGTCACCTTTGGCTATGGAATTTGAGTCGAGGCTTTCTGCTATGTGGAGGGCGGATAATAGTAGAGTCGATCCCGTGGAGATTGCTAGGGCGCGGCATTGGTTGGAGCGTGGATGGCACGGTTCCTTGGAATATTATCTCTGGTCGCGGCGATGTAAGTACTTTGACGAGCAAGATCCTGACGCCAATCTTCGCCGGGAAGCGGTGGCTCGATTCCTCCGAGAAGACGGCCCCCCACAACGTCGCGTTCCAGGTGGGACAACTGTAGGTCTCAGCGCACCCGGACTCCCCACGCACGACGCGACGTTGGGGTCGTTACTCATGAGTCGCAGAACCATTCGCGGCTACTCGCACCGACCGATCGAAGAGGGGCTCCTTTCCTCCGTTCTCTGGTGGACTCTGACCCCAGTTCGGCGCATTCGGAACATGGCATACCTGGACCCCGTTGACTATCTCTCTAGCTTCGGCACCGCTTTCGACTTCTATGTCGCAGTCTACTCGGTAGATGGAGTGGCCACGGGAATCCACTACTATGATCCTCGACAGCACGAGATGACTCAGATTCGCTCCGGTCCCGTGCGAGATACCTTAAGCAAGGCGATGTTTGGCATTCCTGCGGCGAGAACCGCGAACTTTACCGTAATCCTTTGTGCGGACTTCAATCAAGCAAGCTGGCGCTATCGCCACGACCGCGAACTCCGGAACCTGTACATTGAGGCCGGCTACCTCGGACAAAGATTCATCCTGACCGGCGCCGCCTACGGTTTGGCGACGCTCGTAACACCGGCGATTAAGGATCGAGAAGTAGCGAGCCTTTTGTCATTGGATGCTGTTTGGCAAGCCCCCATGTACACGATTACGATGGGAATGGACCCGCGACGGCTCGCCCTCGGGGGTAACCGTTGAGCCGGACCGAAGTTCTCACTCTCCAACGAAGTTGGAGATTCTCACCGTCGTCTGCTGGAGTTGTGGTCTGGTCTGTCGTCGAACAGCGGCCATTCGTGATGAAGTCTCCCCGCCCGGAGCGGCTAGAGACGCTCTTTTTCGCCCTCACCAGAGGAGTGCAGGCGTCGCGTGCAGAAGCGCTGCTGGCGCGCTACTCGGGGCTCTCTGCTGGGATCGTGAGGGAAGCTCTTGACTTCCTGAGAAGCTCCGATGCTCTAGTCACGCGTCGTAAAAGCCAGGACAGGGCTGAAGGCGATTCCTTGTACGATCGGCAAATCCGCTTTCTCAGCACATTCGAATCTCAAGGGACTACTGGACAAGCGCTCAACAGGCGATTGCAGAATAGAAAGATTTTAGTGGTCGGGGTCGGAGGTGTTGGATCTTGGATCGCACTACTGTGTGCGCGGATTGGAATCAAGGGTATCGTCCTATTAGATCCCGACCGAGTCGAGCTGAGTAACCTCAGTCGCCAAATACTGTACACAAACGAGGATATCGGGAAACCAAAGGTCAAGGCCGCCGTACGGAATTTGTCGAGAGTTGACCCTTCGCTACAGGTTGATGGGCACCAGGTTGCAGTGCGGTCACCTGACGACCTGGAACCCTTCCTCGATGGTGTGAGCTTAGTATTCAACACTTTTGGACTACTTCCCTTGGATCAGAGTCACGATACCCCATTTGAGTCTGTTGCCCTTGCCGCGTTAGAAGCGAAAGTCCCCTCGCTCATCATGACTGCATCATGGGTCGGACCGCTCACCGTTCCTGGGAAGACTGCTTGCTACTGGTGCGCGGTCTCCGACAAACGAATCAATGACACCATCCTCCGGTCGCCCGCTCGGCCGGGTAGCTTTCAGGCAGCATTCGCTCCTCGGATAGGAATCACGACTAGCGTGGCTGTTTGGGAAGCCGCTCGCTATCTTTCAGGAATAAGCAGGCCCGCGACAATGGACGGCATAATCTCGTTAGACCTCCAGCATTACACCAAACACTCGTTGTTGAAGTTAGCTCGAAATGTGCACTGTCGGCATTGCGGACCGCCGGTAGCAGGAATTGCGACGAAGAGGCGAAAAAGTGCCAAAGTCGTTCTCACATAATCAAGAATGGAAGAGGCTCGGAAAGCTCACCTCGCCAATGATAGTGAGTTCCACGTGGCAGCTATTTGTGAATCTGATAGGCACCGCATTCATTGGCGTGTTAGGAGCTGTGAACCTTGCTTCGGTCGCAGTGGCCTTAGCAGTGTTCTCGATATTCTCGCAAACAGCTGCAGCAACTGCCGTCGGGTATCGAATAGTGTCAGCACGACGCTTTGGGCCCGGCGATCGCGCGGGTGTAAAAGCCGCCCTCGAGACGATGTTCCCAATACTTGTTCTTATCACGCTCGGTGAAGCGCTTTGCTTGTGGTTCGCACGGCCACTGCTTGTCCTTATTTCGAGGGACCCGACTGTCGTGGACGGGGCTCTCCACTACCTCCAATTCCGGAGCCCAGAACTTGTTTTCTTTGCAGGCTTTTTGCTCCTGCAAACCACCTTCAACACCTACGGTGAAACGAAGTGGGGAATGTATGCGGTGTTGACAAGTGGTGTGCTCAACATTTCGCTATCCTACGTGCTAATATTTGGACTTGGGCCTTTCCCTGGCATGCAACTCGCCGGGGCTGGTCTCGCAAGCGCATTGTCAACGCTGGGTGGCCTTGCCTTCCTTGCTTGGTGTTTTCGACGTCGGCGGTTGTTCAGAATCGAGTTGAAACGGCCAAGACGTGATGAGGCTCGAACAATCCTGCGGCTGAGCTCCCCTGAAATTGTAAATCAAGCGCTTGATTATACTGGAGGACTTGTTTTTACTGCGCTTATCGGTCTTCTAGGGATTAGTGCGCTCGCTGCGGCCCGGGTGGCCAACGTAGTCCTAATGACCCTTTTCGTTCTCGCAAGCAACTTTGGTCTCGGCCTTCAAATCATGATGGGACACAGTCTTGGAAGGAACGACGGCAAGGAAGTCCGAAACCGACTAGTCTCGGGCAGGTTGATGACGTTAATCGTCTTGACGGTGCTTGGTTTGGGCGTGTCCATCTGGTCTGGGAGCATCGCGGGTCTGTTCACACGATCTCAGTCGGTTCTAAGTGAAGCCGCATTGGCCATCGTCGTTGTTGGAGTCACTGCACCATTCGTAGCTTGGACCACAACCCACTCAGGGGCGTTACAAGCTCTGGGTCACACTTGGTGGAACATGTATAGCAACATTGCAACTGTATGGCTGGTGCAGATTCCGGTCGCTTACATTATGGGTGTCTACCTGGGGGTAGGGGTCGCGGGGATATTCGTCGGGTACTTTGCCTACTTTGCGACGCGAGCGACAATCAATCAGGTTCTCGTAGAACGAGGAACGGCGAGACCGGTTTCAATCCCCGTGTCACGATAAAGAGGATACCAAGGTGCCCTGCTTACCTGCAAGAAAGCCCGCTAGGACGGAAACGTTGACGCCGAATAGATCGCCTCGTCACTCGTCGCGGCTGCCGTTAGGTAGCCGGTCTGCTTCGCGATAACCTGAGTGAGCAGATGCCTCTCGCTCGAATAGACAAGATCGTACTGAGCATCGTCTTAGCAGCGGATTCTCTCTGGAAAAGATATCAGCCAACGGCTTCCACGCTTCAAGGCGCGCCGGTATGGGACTCGGCCGAAGACCTCACATCCAGAGGGCTTGAAGCGTGGAGGGCTGAGGTTGTCAAGCTTCGCGATGCCACTACGAGGGCAGCCAGGGGTTCGCTCTCAGTCCCAGGCAGAACCGTACTGGCAGAGGTCCGACGGTTCGCAAGTGAGCAAATTCTGAAACACAAGATACAGAGGCTCTACGATTCGAGGGCAGATGTGTACTTGAATTTGTGCGCGTTCTCCCTTTTACCCTTTTACTTGAGATCTCGATTTTCCGTCTTACCCGACGACATGTCAGTTGCACTTGAAAGCCGTCTACGAGTTTGCATCCGGTGGCTTGACTGGGGAGAAAAACGAGTCAAGGCCGGGATGCTCGAGGTTACGGATCGTGATAGGACAACTTCAGAACGCCTGCTGGCAGGCCTTTCCCAATGGCGTGGGCTTCCCGAACCTCTTTGCTCGGAGGTGATCGGACGTCTCGAGAGGTGGCGCGAGTTCCCATTAAGGAATCTGGGGCGCAATGCAACATCCGTCAGTCTTGTTTGGTATCTCAAAGAAGTTCTAGGGTTGGGCATGACCCCAGACCGCCTTTTCAAATCGCTGGCATTGCGATTGCGCGTCGAAGTAGGGAGACTGCTGAAATGGGGCGTGCCAACATCGTACTCGGGAGGACTCGATGGTGGCAGCCCAATCGATTCCGTTGTCGACCCGAGGTTAGACATGATTAAGGTCGCGGAAGCGACTCTGAAGGAGAGTGTGAGGGAGCGGTTTCTGGCCAAGACCGGGCCGCGGGCACTATTCCTGAGTGCACCTTTATTCGCAGAGTCGTTCATACCGGAGTGCCTCTATCTACCCCCCACATCGATGGGTTTCAGCTTCGATGCGCCAGGGCTGGTTGTGCTCCCGCGGACCATGTGGCCCAAAGAACGACAAACCGAGCACCGAGCCAGAATGACAGTTACTGTCGCCCATGAGGTCTGTCCCGGGCACGACGAACAGCTTAGGCGCGCTGCTGAGTCCCCGTTCTCTCCCCTTTACTCCTTCACCAAGTCGCCTGTCGGCTTTGAAGGGTGGGGCTTCTACGCCGAGTCAGCGGTTCTCTCGATGTCGGAGAAGAATGAGGCGGCCGGGAGTGTTGCTATCTCCCATCGAGTCCGGAGACTGACCGCAGGCCTTTGGCAGCTTGCTGGAGCTTTGGGCGGGCTCAGTCGATTGAAATCGACGATCGACCGCATACTGATCCCACTGCCACTGGAGGAACGCGAACGGTTGTCGATCTTCCTCGAAAGGAATTCCGGCCAATTGTCGAGGCTCCTTCCGTATTGCATCGGTATCCTGCAGACGGAGGAGGTTCTTAGACAGGTTGGCCGTACCCGAGGAATAAATCCACATGGCGCCGCTGCCCACGAAGCCTACCTCAAATTTGGTCCAATTCTCCCAGAAAATGCTCTTCCTTTGATTCAAAACGGGAATGTGTGAGTTGCCGAGCCGGGAAAAGACCACTACTGGGGGCCGAGACAGCCTTTCAAATCAGTATGTTGAAACAGCGCGACCTAAGAACCCAATTTCGAGAATAGTGGTTTGCCGACCCGAAGTGTTTGCCCGGCTGGTATGTCATTGAGAGCTTCATCCCACCGCTGACGGTGAACGTCTGTGTCGTAGCCCACGGCGTGCCAGAGGCGTTGGGAGCTGAAAGGCAGGAACGGCGCCATGACCAGCGCGAGAGAGCGGGAGACTCTTAGGCAGATGTGTATCGCTGTGCCGCAGGCGACCTTGTCCTTCTTGATTAGGTCCCATGGCGCTTTCCGGTCGAAATACCGGTTCCCGAGACGGGCGAGCTGAATCGCTTCCTTCATCGCCTCCTTCAGATGAACATACTCGATATCCTCACCGACCTTCGTCCACTGCTCCTCGATTGCCCCAATCATGGACTTGTCCGCCGAATCAAGCGAGGCCGCGGGCGGGACCTTGTGGCTGAAGTTCTTTTCCGCGAACTTCAAGGCGCGGTGCACGAAGTTTCCGTATACGGCGAGGAGTTCGTTGTTGTTCCGTTGCGCGAAGTCCTCCGATTCGAAGTCGGTGTCTTTCGTCTCTGGCATCGTCGCGACTCCGTAGTATCGCAGCTGGTCTGGATCAAACCGCTCCAGAAGGTCTGGGAGCCACACCCCATGTCCTCGACCTGCGCTCATCCTCTCTCCCGAGAAGTTCAGGTACTGCGTCGCCGGCACATCGTACGGCAGGTCAAGCTCGTCGTCGTAGCCCATGAGGATCGCGGGCCAGAAGATCGTGTGGAACACGATGTTGTCTTTGCCGATGAAGTAGAAGTGCCGCGCCTTGGGATCGTACCAGAAATCTTTCCAACCCTCCGGATTCCCGCGACGGCGGTACAATTCCTTCATTGCGGTCAGGTAGCCCATCACGGCCTCGAACCAGACGTAGATCCGCTTCTTCTCGTAGCCGACAACCGGCACTTCGATGCCCCATTCCAGATCCCGTGTGATCGGCCGGTCTTTGAGGCCTTCCCGGAGCCAGCTCCGCATGAAGGTGAGCACGTGGTGCCGCCAATGCTCCTTATCGTCCTCGGCCCACTTTTTGAGCCGCTCTTGGAATGCGCTGAGCCGGAAGAAGAAGTGCTTCGTCTCCTTCGGTATTGGCGTCGTCCCGTGGATCCCGCATCTGGGATTGATAAGTTCGAACGGATCCAAGACATTGCCGCAGTTTTCGCACTGGTCTCCGCGGGCACGCGGGAAACCGCAATGGGGGCAGGTGCCCCCGACGTAACGGTCCGGGAGGAACCGGTTGTCCGTCGTGCAGAACGGGGAGACCATCGTTGCCTCGTAGACGTAGCCTTTCTGCTTTAGCGCGAGGAAGATTTCTTGCACCCACGCCTTATGGTGCGGGTCCGCCGTGTTCCAGTAGAGGTCATACCGCACGCCGAGCTGCTCGATGTTCTTCGCATGCAGCGCGTGGTAGCGTTCCGCGACGACGTTAGGGGGGACGCCCTCTTGGTCAGCAAGAACCATCGTCGGCGTGCCGTGCATGTCGCTCCCCCCGACCATGAGGACCTGGTCGCCTTTCATCCGGTGGTATCGCGCGAATATATCCGCGGGGATGAACGTCGAAATCGCATGCCCGAGGTGCCTCGGGCCCGCGGCGTAGGGCCAAGCCACGCAGACGACGATTTTCGTCATTGTGCCCGTAGGAAGAGAGTGCGAACTTAAATACTCGTCATCCAGAATCGAAGAGAGTCAGGCGGAGGCGACACGTTTTGCGTCGGGGTGGAATCCGACGGGGCCGCCCGATTTCACTTCCAGTATCTCGCCTCATCGAGCCTTCTACCCTTCTGTTCGAAGCCGGCAGTGGGGACGAGTCCCATCATCCAAAATCTCTTGGCGCGAAAAGTTTCTCTTTTGGTGATAGTCTCGCTCTATGACCGTGGCAACGTCAGTACGTCTGGTTTGATTCGAGAACTCGACGCCCATCCGGCGACCGTCATCGCTGCCCTGCGCGAGTTGGAGTGTATGGGGATCATGAGGCGAAGGAGACAAACGCAGGGACGCCACGAAGTGCGGGCTGCGTTGACTTTGAAGGGCATGGAGCTCGTTGAGACCCCGCTGTACCGCTGGGGGCGGCTCATTCGCGATTGGGATTCGACTCCTTGACCATCGTCAATCAGAGTTGCCACTCGGGTCGTGTCGTCCGAATCCCTCTGCCACCAATGTGAATACAACCCCTGCGGCGGAACTCGCAAGACGTTCGTTCCAGACCGCTGGCGCCGGAACCTACACTTCGGGCACCAAATTCCCCGCAAACGACATTTGGGCGGTCGCCCCTCTTGGGCTGAGAGGTCGCCTATGGATCCCAAGGTTCGACCCATCCGGGTGAACGATGCCGCGACTGGGGAAGAGACGGACTCGATTGTTCGCTATATGGGGAGTTCAGTCATTACAGAGATGATTGGGAAAGGTCAATACGTCGAGGCCTTTGTTCACACTCAGCTAGCTGTTGAACGGATCTTATGGGAGCGAATCAACAGAATTTTCGAGGGTGAGCGAGCGACACAAACGCGGAACCGAATCGAAAGCCGGCGAAAGAACCGTTCCTTCGCTAGAACCCATGAGCTGATCGAGTGGGCGTTCATATTGGGAGTCATCAACGATGCCGAGCATGGGCTCCTAGTCGATTTTAACAGCAAAAGGAATAGCATCTTGCACGCCCACGGCCAATGGTGGCGGAAAACCGAATACCTCCAAACTTTGGAGAAGGCAGTGCATTTCCTGGAGCGGAATAGCTTCTAATTCGACTCTCGTGGTGGAGCCGGGTCAGGAGCCGCCGGACGAAGGCTGAGTCCTCCACGAGCCGACCACGATCATAGACGACAAACCCAATGGGTTTGGACAGTCGATTACTGAGTCGGAAACGTTCCCCACTGTCAGATTGGAAAATGGCGGACGGGATGGGTTTGTACCGTCCGCACGTATGCTCCCGACGGGATTTGAACCCGTGTCAGAAGCTCGAGAGGCTTCTATCCTTGGCCGCTAGACTACGGGAGCGCGAGGCCGCGCTAAGGGTGGGGCCGACATAAAGGTTGCGCGACGCCTCGCCCGAAGGGAAAGGGGCGAAGCTTTTTCCCGCTCCCGCTCCCTTGCGGACGGCGAGGTGGCGATGTGAGGGCGGCCCTCGCGCAGCTCGATCCGGCGGTCGGGGACAAGGCGAAGAACCTCCGGAAGCTCGAGACGACGATCGCGTCGGCGCGGGCGGATCTCCTCCTGGCAGGCGAGATGTACCTCACCGGCTACATGGCCCGCGACTCGTTCGCGCACCTCGCGGAGCCGCTCGACGGACCGACCGTGAAGGCGGTCCAGAAGATCGCCGCGGAGCACGGCACGCACGTCGTCTTCGGCATGCCCGAGCGCGAAACCGAGACGCGCAAGCTCTACAACACGTCCGTGCTCGTCGCCCCGGACGGCAAGGTCGCCTCCTACCGGAAAGTGTACCCCGCGAACTTCGGGCCGTTCGAAGAAGGCCTCTACTTCGGCCGTGGGGACGGCCTCACACTCGTCGAGACGAAGCTCGGGCGGATCGGCCTCCTCATCTGCTACGACGCGTTCTTCCCGGAGCTCGCGAAGGCGTACGCTCTCCAAGGCGTCGACCTGATCGCGATCATCAGCGCCTCGCCCGCCACTTCGAAGCCGTTCTTCGACCGAATCTTGCCCGCGCGGGCAATCGAGAACGCCGTGTACGTGCTGTACGCGAACCTGGTCGGCGCGGAGTTGAACGTCGTCTTCCAGGGAGGTACGCAGGCGATCGGCCCTCGAGGCGAGGACCTCGGGAAGGCGCCGGACTTCCAGGAGGCGACGGTCCTTTCGCAGGTCGACGTCCGCGACGTCGAGACCGCGCGGGCCTTCCGGCCGACGATCCGCGATACGCGCAAGGAGTTCTGGGAACCCGTCGCTCCGCCCGTCCCCGTGAAGACCGTCTGATCTGCGAGGTGCGGTTCCCTTCCGCTTGATCCACGGTACGTTCAACGCGCGGGCATGCGGGCTAGATGGACCTCAACCGTGCGCGCGAGCGCCTCTCCCATCCGGCGGTAGCCGTCGACGTCCGGATGCAGCCCGTCGGGCGATCCCCGCAAGCGGTGCGGTGCCGCCGGATCCCCGACGGCCGCATGGGTGTCGCAGAAAGGGATGTCGAGGACCTTCGCGAACGATTCGATCCAGTGGTTCAGAGTGAAGATCGCCGCCGTCGCCGTTGGCGTCGCGCGGTCGTACGGGAGGACGGAGGCGGCGAGCGGCACGATGCCCGCATCGAGCGCGTCCGCGTACATCGTCCCCAGGTCCCGCTCGACCGGCTCGGGCTCGCCTCCGGCGAAGAGGTCATTCACCCCCGCGAGGATAATCGCGACCGCGGGCCTCGCCTCGACGACATCCCGTTGGAAGCGCCCGCGGATCTCGGCGGCCGCCTGCCCGTCGACGCCGCGGTTCAGGACCTTCCACTCGGGATGGAGACGCATCATCCAGAAGGCGTACTGGCTCTCCGGGTTCCCGGCACCGTGCGGCGGCGCTTCGAGCGGCGAGCGGAAACCGGGCGTGCCCGCCGTCGTCGAGTCGCCGATGCCGACGATCGTGAGGGCTCGGGAGGGCATGCTCGCCGCCACATCAACGACTCCGGAAAAGGCCTTTGGGGACCGCGCGCGCTATTTCGTTTGGACCCGCGTGAGGTACCCCTGCGCGACGAGGCGGAAGGCCGCCTCCACGTTCGAGCCGGTCTTCGCGCTCGTGTCGAGGGAACGCCAGCCGCGCGCGCGGCACAGCTCGTCCACGTCCGCGGCCGAAATTGTCTCCGGCCCCTCAAGATCCGACTTGTTCACGAGCAGCACGGCCGGCGTAGGGCCCGCAACGCTCTCGACGGCCGCGGCCCAGTCGAGGAGGCTCCAGAGGCTCTCGGGCCGCGTGCGGTCGCACACGTACAGGACCGCTTGGCTGTTCGAGAAGAACGCATCCTTCAGGAGTTCGCGGAATCCGAGGGACCCCATGACGTCCCATACGCTCGCCCCGACCTCGATCGACGCGCCCGCGCGGCGCGGATCGTCGACGCGGAACTTGCGGGACGAGACCTTCGTGCCCAGGGTCGACACGTACTGGTCGTCGAACGTGTCTGACACGAACCGCCGGACGAGGCTGGACTTGCCCACGCCCGGGTCGCCCGCCAGGGCAAGCTTCATCGTCAGGCCGACGCCCGGGCTTTCCGGCACCGCGGTGCGGGTGGCAGCCATCGCTCGGGGTCCGGTGGGGCGCACGATAAGGGTTTGCTCGTCGCTATCATCGAGGCGACTTTCCGGGAGCCAGGGAAATCGGCGGTCGCGGATGGCCGGAACGGTATCCGGTCCGAAGGAACCAGGCGAGCGGCTCGTCGAGGTCCGTGAGTCCCTCCCGCAGCCCGTCCCAATGCCGGAGGACGTCGCCCCACGCTCCCTCGATCGCCTGGAGGAACTCGGCGATCCGGCGGTCCAAGTCGAGCGGCGCCCGGCCCTCGAAGACAAGCGCGAGGAACACGAAGGCGCCCTTCGCGATCGCCACCGCGCGCTCGTCGACCGTGAGGCTCTTCAGCTCCCCCGGGCCGGCGCTGCCCCCGAAGGAGTCGCGGACGAACTGCGCGACGACGGTGAGCATGCCCGAGCTCGCGAGCTCGTCGCGCACGGGACCTTCCGAGCCCCCGATCCGGGCGATCAGCCGGCCGTCTCGGTGGATCAGGTACAGGTCCGTCGGCCGGAACGGTCCGGCCTTCATGCGCCGGAGGACGGCCCACGCGAGCGGGACCATCGCGACCGCGAGCAGGAGCCAAGGCAGGGCCGCCAGGAAGTCGATCGTCCCGAGGGGTGCGCGGTACCCGATGGAGAGCCGCGGTCGGTCCGTGGCGTTCGGGGCATCGCTGCTGAAGAACTCCTTTCGGCCCAGCGAGATCCCGAGGTCATCGTCCGCCTGGCGGACCAGGAGCCCGTGATTCGCGACGGTTCCGTTCCACCAGCCCTTGACCAGAGAGGTGACATTCCACGAGTACCAACCCGTGCCGTTGGTCACGCCCGTCACGAGGTCGACCGAGGTCGGGTCGAAGTCCCCTCCGCCTCCGGATGCGTTCCATGCATTGGCGCCGTCCATGTCGTTCCAGGTCGCGCCGGACTCCGTCCACGGACTGGTCATCCGGTGCACGCTGAGATCCATCGCATCCGGCGTGTCCGCGGCGTGCATGTAGAGTTCCAGGTGCGCCGACACCACGACCGCACCAGCGGGGAGCGGCAGGGCCGGGAAGCGAAGGATGGATCGGGTCCATTCCGGATTCCCCCAAAAGCCGACGAACAGATCGGCCGACGCTCCATAGACGGAGTTCGATCCGCCCCCGTTCCGCAGATAGGTGTCTGCGAGCTCGGCGGGCGTCGGCTGCCAGGCGAGGCCCGTCATCGGACCGAGGTCGCGGGTCCCCGGGCCTGCAACGGTTCCGGCCGAGAGGACGAGCAGGAGGACAACGCCCACGAACGGAGCATGGGGCATTGGACCTCCCAGGTGGGGATTCGCCCATCTAAAGCTTCTCGGGTCGTTATCAGCGGACCGAATCTCCATCCGGAGCGGATGTTCCGTCGAACGGAGAAGCGGTCCGTCGACCCGTCAAAGCGCGTCGCAGTCGTCGCTCGGTCGGAACGAAACCTTCTCGCGTGAGACGGCGTTTCCCGGTCCGATGGCCCGCGCCGTCAAGCCGGGTCGCAAGCGGGACGGCCGCCTCGGCCCGCTCCAAGGCTATCCGAAGGACCCGGACAAGTACGGCGACCCGGCGAACTGGAAGTACCCCGTCCACACGCCGTTCCACGCACGCGCTGCGCGCCGGTACTTCAGCGAGCCGCGCAACCGGGCGAAGTACACGCCCGAGGAGCAGGCGTACATCGACAAGAAGATCAACGAGGCGCTCGAGCGCTTCGGCGTCGCGGTGAAGATCAAAGGCGGGCAGGTCGAGGACGAGGCCGCCACGATCCAGGCCGACGTGCCGATGAACAAGGACATCGACAAGATGACGGCCGAGGAGCTCCTGCTGGTCTTCCTCGGGAAGAACCGCCTCGCCTCCGCGCACGGGATCGACCCCGCGGTTGTCTCGGTCGACAAGGAGACGGAAACGCTCCTCGCGGGCACCGTCAAGGAATACTCGGTCCTCATCGACCGTCAAGAACGCCGCGTCGAGCACGACTGCGTCGACTTCAAGACGAACCGAGCGGTCGGGCGGTTGTTCTGCAAGCACCTGGGGGCGTTCCTGATGCGGGTCGACCGGCCCCGCGCCGTTCGCCTCCTGCGAGAGCTGCTGCGGGAGCGGGATCACTGGACGTTTGGATGATCAAGATGGGCCCCGCGTCAACCGTGACCCCTGCATCCGAAATCCACGCAGAACGTTTCGGAACGACCGCATCGCAGGCAGAACCACTCGTGCTTCGCCGTATCCATCATCTTTCGTCTCCCGCATCTGCACCATTCGGGATGTGACGCTGGGACCTCTCGAGCGACCCTTGCGCCTCGAAACGAAGGGAACCTGTCACCTACGATGCCGCCCATCGGATCGGCCCCCGTTGGACGCCTCCTCACAGTCGGCTGAAGTCCGCCTCGCGATCCTTCCTCCTCGCTTCGCGTTCCGCCGCCTTCGGGAGCGCCGCGTGGCACCCGGGGCAGACGCCGCCCGAGTCGATGCACGTCGCGCACAGCGAGGCACCGCACGAGTGGCGGTCGATGCCGGGAGCATGATGTGCTTCGCACAGCGCCGACGGGGCGTCCGCACTCGGCCTCCCGGATGGCGGAGGTGGCCCCGCCTTCTTCGTGGCCGGCGCTTCCTCGTCCTCCGACACCTCCGACCGCGGCGCGACCGGACGCTCCTCCGTCTTCCCCTTCCGAGGTTTCGGCTCGGGGAGCCCTCGCGTCGTGATCCGGTACGCGCCGCCTTGGAAGATCTTCAAAGAGACCTCGAGTTTCTTCGCCTCGAACGGCCCCAGGTGCAGTTCCTTCGCGAGATCGACGAGGTTCCATTCCTCCTTCGGGAGGTCGAGCGCCTGACGGATCAGGTCGTCGTTGTGCCACTCCGGCGTTGGCTCGAGCGGCGCGTCGCGCACCCAGTCGATGTAGCCCCAGATCGTTCGGGCCTCGTCCAGGTCGATGTGCGGCAGGACGGTCGTCACGTCCGTGAGCCGGATCGCGTCCAGGTTGGCCGCATTCCCGACGTGCTGCAACACCGCGGCCCCGACCGCCTCGTACTTCCGTAGCGCCTCGGGCTCGATGCGGTCCGGGGCGAGCGGTGCGGGCTCGTTGACGTATCGGATGACCTCGTCGAGGAGTTCGAGCGGCACGGAGCAGTACTTGAAGATCTCATCGCGCGTGGCCGGCCGCTTGAGGTGCATCTCGAAACGGACGACGGCCTCCGCGAAGCCCTCGATTGTGGCGACATGGATGCGCTCCTCGGCGCGTCGCTTGCCGTCCGCGGCCGCCTCGAACGCCGGATCGAGGGCGAGCCCCGCATCGAAGCACTTCAGCGCATCGTCGAATCGGCGGAGATGCAGGAGGGCCATCCCCTTGCTCGTCCAGGTCGACTTGTCGCGCGCATCGAGCCGTAGCGCCTCATCGTACGCGGACGCCGCGGCGTCGTAGCGGCCCGCCCGCTCGTCCGCGAATCCGAGGGTCGTCCAGAGCGCTTTGTCGTCCCTCCGCGCTTCCGTCGCCCTCGTGAGCGCCTCCGCGGCATCCGGATACCGCTCCAGTTTCAGGAGGACGAGGCCCCGTCCGCGCCATGCCGAGCCCAGGGTCTCGTCGGCGTCGATCGCCGCGTCGAAGGCGGCGAGGGCTTCGGTCGGCTTCTCGAGCGCTTGGTACGCCTCGCCCTTCCACGTCAGCACGGTCGCATCTTGCGGATGCGCTTTCAGGACGAAATCGAGGCATGGAATCGCGTCGGCCGCCCGGCCCGTCCGCAGGAGGCAGACCCCCTTCGTCCGGTAGGCGTCGTAGCTGTTCGGGTCCTTCCCGAAGACGATCGTCACGAGCGAGAGCGCATCATCGAAGTGCGCCTCGGCCGCGAGGCACATCGCCTTGCCGTTCAGGAACTCGAGGTTCTCGTGATCCAAGATGAGGCCGTCGTCGAACGTCCGGAGTGCGTCCGCCACCCGGCCCGCGTCGAAGAGGAGGCGGCCTTTCGCCGCCAGCGCGGCGCGGTCTCCGGGGTTCAGGGAGAGCGATCGATCGTACGCCTCCAGCGCCTCCGGCTTTCGACCTGCGCGGACGAGCAATGCGCCCTTTGCGTTCCAGGTGGTGCGGTCCATCGGGTCGATCCGCCCGGCGGCGTCCAACTCCTCCAGGGCTGTGTCGACCTTCCCCACCCGCTCGAGGGCGACCGCTCGTTCGCGTCTCGCGTCCACGTCGCGCGGGTCGATCTCGAGCAACCGCTCGCCGACCTCCGCGGCCGCTTTGAAGGACCCTTGGGACACCAGGAGGTCCCGCTTGACCCGCAGGAGGTCCGCCCGGTCGGGTGCGAGGCCGACGGCCTTCGCGATCGCTGAGAGCGCGTCCTTTCCTTGGCCGCTCCCGCTCGCATAGCGCGCGCGGCGCGCCCACGCCTCGACGTCTTTCGGGTCGGCGACGGTGAGCCGACCGCTCGCCTCGAACGCCTCCTTCGTGCGGCCGAGGCCCTCCAGGGCGGCGCACAGGCCCGTCAGTGCGACCTTGTCCTTCGGGTCCGCGGCGACGACCGTCTCGTAGACCGGGACGGCCTCCTCGTACCGGTGCAACTCCAGGAGGCACGAACCTTGCTTCAGCAACGCAGGCGTCATCGCCTTGTCCCGAAGGGCCGCCTGGCCGTACGCGTTCGCGGCCTCCTCGTACCGCTTGAGCCACTGGAGCGCGGTGCCTTTCCCGAGCCACGCCTTCGCGCTGTTCGGCTCGAGGGCGAGGGCGCGGTCGAACGCCGCGACCGCCTGCTCGTAGCGCGTCGCGCCTTCGAGGGAGAGGCCGAGCAGATACCAGCCTCTCGGATCCGACGGGGCGTAGCGGGTCGTGCGGTCGAGGGAATCGACGGCGTCCGAGTAGGCCTTGAGCCAGTACTGGATGCGGCCTTTCTCGAGCCACAGGTTCGCGGACGCGGGGTCGGCCTCGATCGCCGCGTCGTAGGCGCGGAGGGCGTCTTCGTATCGGCTCAAGTGGGACAGCAGTGCGGCCTTGCGGGCGGCGGCCTCCGCGGTGCGCGGATCGAGCCGCAACGCCGTCTCGTAGGCGGCGAGCGCCGCCTCCGGTTCCGACAGCGCTTCGTGCGCCTCGCCCTTCGCGACCCAGGTGGACCGGTCCGCCGGGTCTTTCGCCAAGATCAGGTCGCACGCGTGGAGGAGGAGCTTCGGGTTCTTCACGAAGCGCAACGCGTCCCGCTGGCCTCGGATTGCGTCGAGGTCGTCCGGCGCGACGACGTGGAGCTGGTCGAACGTCGCGTATGCCTGCTCGGCCTGGCCGAGGGCAAGCTGCGCCCGGCCCTTGTCCCTCAAGGCGCGGAGATGGTGCGGCTGCACCGCCAAGATCGCGTCGCACGCGGCCACGAGGTCCGCCCATCGTTCCGACGTAAGAAGGAGCTGGCGCTTCGCCTCGAGCCCGTCGTACGAGCGGGGCTCGACCGCCAGGAAGGCGTCGAACGCAGCGAGGGCCTCGTCGGGGCGGTTCAGCTGGAGCAACGCGTGGGCTTTCGCGTACAGCGCCGGGCCGTTGCGGGGGTCGAAGGAGGCGATCTTGCCGGCTTCCTTCACGACCTCGTCCCAGCGCGCGAGGGCGCGGAGCGCCTCGAGGCGGCCCACGTGAGGCGGCAGCGCCTTGGGCGTGAGGGCGATCGCTCGATCGTACGACGCGACGGCATCGACGCTCCGCCCGATCGTCTGGAGCAAATGAGCCCGGGCAAGCCAGGCGACCGCGTCGCCGTCTCGGAGCCGCACGGCTTCGTCGTAAGACCGCAGCGCCTCCTCGTTCTGATGCGACGCGGCGAGGACGTCTCCGCGGAGACGCCACGCGTCCGGGTCGTACCCGTCGAGCTGGATCACGCGGTCGAGGCAACGCAACGCCCGCTGCGGATCCTGCGCCCGGAGATACGCGAGCGCCTTGCCCTCGAGGGCCGCCTTGCACGTGGAATCGACGCGGAGGGCGCGGTCGTAGGCGGCATGGGCCTCCTCGAGCTCGTCGCGCCTCCGATGCGCCTCGCCTTTCCGGACCCACATCTCGACGTCCTCGGGCACCAGCGCCAGCACGCGCGCGTACCCATCGACGTCGTCCGGGTTGAGATTCACGACCTGGATGTACGCCCGGATCGCCTCCGGACGCTGTTCCAGGGACGCATGGGCGTTTCCCTTCCGGGACCAGACGCCCTTCGCCTTCGGGTTCGCGCGCAGCGCCGCATCATAGTACGAAATCGCATCCGTCGCCCGACCGGCGGCGACGAGGAGGTCCCCCTGGACCGCCAGGGCGCGTACGTTCGCGGTGTCGCACCGCAGCGCTTCCGTCGCCGCGGCCTGGGCCGACTCCACGTGGCCGACCGCGAAGAGACCCGCTCCGACTTTCGCGCATGCTTCGGCCCATTCCTCGGGGCGTTCGACCGGCGCCGTCTGTGCCTCGAGGAGGCTGAGCGCCTTCATGTACGCGTTCGCCGCGCGGGCCTCCGCGCCCGCGTTCATCGATGCACCGCCGGATTCGACGAGCCGGCGGACCTTCTCGAGGGTGCGGCCTTCGCGATCGAGCAAGCCCTGGAAGAGAGCCATCCCTGTCATCCCATCCCGCGCACGCGGCCCTTGGGGGTCGCGTCGGACAACTGGCCGACATGTAGGCTGGATGACTTATAGATATCGCCAATGGCCATGCACGTGGACAATCGCCCATGGGGACAGACGACGTCTCGTTTCCGATGCGACTAAATACCGCCGAACCGATTCACGACGGACAATCGTCGGACGGATGGGACGAATGACCAAGCACAAGTCGGAGCACGCGGATCCGGCGAGGCTCCGTAAGGAGACACGCGAGTGGCTGGCGACCCGCACGATCCCGAATGTGCGCGAGGTCGCGAGGGACCTCGAGAACGCGGGCGAGGACGTTCACGACCTCATGACGGCGATCGACGAGCTGGAGTCGCTCGTCCGAGGGCCGCGGACGAAACCCCGCAAACGGCCCGTCAAGAAATCGCGCGCGTAGGGAGTGCAGGGACCGGGATTTGAACCCGGGTCTCAGGCTTGGAAGGCCTGGGTCTTAACCAGCTGGACCATCCCTGCGCAGGCGCGACAGCAAGGCAATTCGCATTAAGCTTTTCGAGGATTCCGATACGGTTCGACGGCATCGTGGGCGCTCGGGTCCGCAAAAAAAAGAAGTCGACCGGCGGAGTCGTGGAGGCGACCCCTCTCCGCCGATCAGTGGGATGGATGGGCTGTAATCGTTAGCCGTCGTCGTCGGATGCATCGAATTCGAGCGGGCATCCGTACGACGCGTAGACATCTTGCCAGCTGTGGTCTTCTCCCGAGTACATGTCGTTCACCGGGGCCATGATCGCCGCGCTTTGCACGGACGTCCGAAGAGAGAGCAGGTATAAAGCGCGGGACAGGGGAGAGGTGCGCGAAAGTACTCGGCTGGAGGGGTGAAAGTGTTCGCAGGCCCCGCGGACGGGCGATCGCAATTCTCAGGTCCGATTGGCCTCTGACGGTTCGCCTCGCGATTGCACGAATAGAACCGCGAAAACACCGATGGCGACGGCGAGCGCAATTTCGCCGACGTCGGGAGCGAGATAGAACAACGCCGCGAGTCCGAAGAACGCGAGTCCCTTGAGGAATGCGACCAGCATTGCCGCGGGCTGCTCGGACATCTTCTCCCGCAAGTCCGCCATCACCGCGGGGCCGTCAGAAGGCAACGTCAGGTCCGTCATTCGATCGCGAACCGCGTAGTAGAAGGGGTTCCCGGCCTGCGTCGCGAGGATGGGCGCGCGGTACGTGGCGACGAAGCCCCCCGAGAACCAGGCGACGGCCATCCATACGAGTCCCGCGACGAAGAACGCATAGGCGAATCCCGCCCCCGCTTGCGGAGGGACCAGCGCAGGCACGAGGGAAAAGAGGACCCCGACCCCGGTGAAGACGAGGAGGACAAGCAACGAATTGCGGAATAGCCTGTGCAGGCCTCGCGACACCCTCACTGCAACCCCGCCCCCGAGCCGCCATGGATGCAGAAAAAGGATTCGTTGGAAACCCCAATCGACCTGGTTCGGCGCGCGCGACTCCTACCGCGTCGTCAGCCACTCGAACGCGTGGTTCGCGACCAGCGCCCCGCCCACGCCGACCGCGAGGAGCGCGACGCCAGTCTCCCCGATCAACCCGAGGACGACCGCGACAATCGCGAGGGACGCGATCGCGCTGACGAGCCGCCGAACCGAAATCGTCTCGATGAACACGACGAGGAACCCGAGTACCAGCAGGAACACAACGACCGCGTCGAGGACCGCGGCCCCGAGGTCGGGCAGGAGCGCCATCCGCGGACGCCGATGGGGCCCGCTGCCCCTTAACGTTGCGGAGGCGCAACGACGTGGCGCACGTGGACCGCCTCGCCGCGACGCAGATCGACCATCTCCCGCCAGCCTAGGCGCGCCGTCCCGACCGCCCGCACGTCGTCGCCGTGGCGGACGATGACTTCGTCGCCCGGACGGATTTCCCGGGCCGCATCGACGACCCCGACGGCGAAGACGTTGCCCTTGGGGAGGAAGTCTTCGATCTCGACCCAATACACGTCCCGCTTCGAGAGGATCCCGCCGCCGTCGAGGGTGAGCGACAACATCCCCCGGCCCGTGTGCATCGCCACCTGGCGGCCCCCCTCGATGATACGGACGTCCGGGAAGCGGCCACGGAACGTCGCCCCGTCGACGAGAGCCCGGCCCGGCTCGCCGAACTGGAAGCGCGCGATGTTCCCCATCTCCTCCGCGAACCGGGCCCCTTTCGACACCCGCTCGTATCGCGCCGTCGTCTCGTTCAGCGCGTACGTGAGCGAGGCGAGGGATTCGTCCGACGCAGGGCGTTCCTTCGACGTCGGGATGGCATCGGGCAACGCCTCCCGGACGATCGGCATTTCAGCGGCGAGGTGGGCGATCACGGCGTCGTACCGATTCGCCTCGACGTAGGCCCGCAGGTCGTCTGCCACCATGGCGGCCTCATCCCGGCTCCAGTCGCCGGTGACGGGGATGTCGTAGGCGCGGGCGGGATAGAACCGCTCCAGCTCCCGGGGGATGAGGCCGAGCGGCGACGTGACAATCACCTCGTGTACGACGGAGGGATTCTTCGACGCCACGATCGCATCGCGGAAGCGGCGGTGGCTCCGACTCAGGGAGTACGGCTTGCGGGCAGAGCACGGCAACAAGAGGAGGATCCTCGCCGACGGCGGCTTTGTGTAACGTTCCCGCACCCGACGCCTGAACCGGACGACCTCCGGCCGGGTGAGCGACTCCCGCGAGTACGCGAGGAGCTCGCCGCCGGCGACAGGGGTGTACGGCTCGACAAGGTCGTACCCGCGCAGGTCGAGATGACGCACGATGGCGGTGTTCCACGGCGCGTTCGCGAGACGACGCTCGACCAGCTCCCGCAAGCGTCCGTGGGCGAGGTGGTTCCGCACGAGGAGCATCTCGCGGAACAACGCGCGTTCGTTGTGCGCCGCGAGGCCCTCCTCCGCCGTACACGCGGGACAGCCGCACGCCTGGCGGTCCGCCTCGTCCTCCGGCCACGCGCCGTCGGCGGTATGGAAGAAGCCTCGGGCGCTGTCGAGCTCGATGCGGCTCGAATCGACGACGTCGATTCCGGCGTAGACGAGGACGGCCAGGTTCGACGGCGTCGCGAGCCCCGTGACCGCGAGGACCTTCCCGGGGCCCAGTTCGTCCCGTACACGCTGCACGGCGGCGACGAAGTCCCGAGGCGAGCGTTCGAACTCGGGACCGTTGGCCAGGAAGACGGCGTCCGCGGCCTTCGCCGCCCCGATGTCGGACTCGCCCGCGACGATCGCGAGGTCTCCGATGGGGTCCGTGGACGGCATGTCGAGGTCGGCCATCGACGCCGGCAAGCCCTTCGTCGGCGGGAGATCGTCGGGATGGCCGACGGATTGGGGAGCGAATAGGCTGCCGCTCACCCGGATCTGCGGCCGCGGGTCTTGCGTGCGCTCACGGACGAACAGGACCTCGGCGTAGTCGGGCGCCCTTCGAGACGGGAGGTCCACGAAGAGGACCGTCGGCAGAGCCAACGAACGGCCGCCGCGACGCCACTCCGCAGTCCGTCCGAGGCCGCCTCGGTGGAGGATCTCGAGCATCGATCGCACGCGAATGCCGGCGGCCCGTCATAAAGCCGCGGACCTCACCGGCCGCGTCTCATTCCCGCGAGATTTCAAGCGACGTCGAGCGATCGCCGCCGGATCGGGTTCACTCGAGCGTCGACGTGTTCCGCTCGATCAACGCGAGTTCCTTCGGCTCGAACGCCCGGTCGTCGACGCTCAGGAGGACGGACGCGCGGTGCAAGGCGATCTGCTCGTTGACGTACTCCAAGAAATGCAGGATCCGCGCGAAGTCGTTGTTGATCATGAGGTACTCGATCCCGTCCAGGAGGATGACCGCCCTGGGGCCGTCGGTCACAAAGTTCCCCACGAGGTTGCTGAGGCTGTTCAGGTTGTGCGGATCAATGTAGTCCTTCCCGAGGGTCGTCGACAGCCAGACCACCCGGATGTCGTGGTCCCCGCGGCGCCGGAGGACGTGGTTCGGGTGCTGGCGGGTGATGTACATCGGCCTCCACCCGGCGTCGATCGCCTGGTGGAAGTAGCTCAGGCCTTTCTCCGGCTTGCGTTCCTTGACGAGGTAGGCGCGACCTTCTTCGAGGTCCTTCTTCTTCCCGAAGAGCAGGTCCCTGAGAAGTTCGTCCTCCTCAAACGCGAACAGGAGCGGCCACAGAAGCCGCCGCATTTTCAGAACCGGCTTACCATCCGGAGGTCCGTTTTTATACGTATGGTGTCGCGTATCGGGGGTGAGAGTTATTCCCGCATCAGGCGTGTTCACGCGTGATGCACGGGCCGGGAAGAACCTTACGAACGGACGCTGGCCCCCTTCCCCGGGCGGTCGCCCCCTAGCCGGCCCGGAGCCCGGAAGCTTTATCGGCCGAGGGCTTTTCGTCCGCCTCCGTGGCGCCACCGCTCGTCGGGATCATCGGAGGCTCCGCGCTCGGGGACGCGTTCACGCTCGAGGACGAGCAGGCCCGGTTCCTCGTGACGCCCCACGGCGCCCCGAGCGACCCGCCGCGGACAGGGAAGCGCGGACCGATGACCGTCGTGTTCCTCCCGCGCCACGGGAAGGATCACCGCATCCCTCCGCACAAGCTCAACCACCGAGCGAACGTGTGGGCGCTCAAGGAGCTCGGGGTGACGCACATCCTGGGGACCTCGTCCACCGGCTCCCTGAAGAAGACGATCCGGCCGGGGACGTTCGTCGTGCCCGACGACTTCGTCTCCTTCTGGACCATCCCGACGTACTTCGACGAGACGGTGGTCCACGCGACGCCGTCCCTCGACGAAGGACTGCGGAACGCGCTCGTCGCAGGGGCGAGGGACGCGAGGGCCGCGGTCCGCGGGCAAGGCGTGTACGTGCAGACGATCGGGCCGCGCCTCGAGACGCGCGCGGAGATCGCGTACTTCAAGACGATCGGCGACGTCGTCGGGATGACGATGGCGTCCGAGGCGACGCTCGCGAGCGAACTCGGGCTGCCGTACGCCGCCCTGTGCACGGTCGACAACTTTGCGAACGGGATCGTGGACGAGCCACTGACGTTCGAAGGGATCCGGGAGACGCAACGAGCGAACGAGGACCTGACGCGATCGATCGTCGTGCATGCGCTGGGGCACATCGGATGAGCATCCTGATCCGAGACGTGCAGCTCGAGGGCGACGTCACCCAGATCTACATCGAAGGCAACCGGATCGCGGAGATCGGAAAGAGACAGGAGGCCGACACCGTCCTGGACGGCAAGGGGCGCATCGCGCTCCCGGGCCTCGTGAACCTGCACACGCACGCGGCCATGACCTTGTTCCGCGGCTACGGGGACGACCTGGACCTCGCGACGTGGCTCGAGACGCGGATCTGGCCCGCCGAGGCACGGCTCACGCCGGACGACGTCTACTGGGGGACGAAGCTCGCATGCCTCGAGATGATCAAGAGCGGCACGACGACCTTCAACGACATGTACTTCCACGCGGACCAAGCGGCGAAGGCGGCGAAAGAGATGGGGCTCCGCGCGTTCCTCGCGGAGGGCATCGTGGACCTCAACGATCCCGAGAGGGCGGCGAAGCAGCTCCGGGCCGCGGACGAGGCGAACCGCAAGATCGAGTCGCTCCGGACGGAGCGCATCACCGCGGTCCTCGGCCCCCATGCGATCTACACGGTCTCGAAGGATTCCCTCCTTCGGATTCGAGAGCTCGCGGACAAGACCGGCACCTTGATCCACCTCCACCTCTCAGAGACGAAACGAGAGGTCGACGACTGCCTCGCGGAGAACGGGGTGCGACCCGCCAAGTACCTCGATTCGATCGGCTTCCTCGCGAAGGACGTCATCGCGGCCCACGGATGCTGGCTCGACGCGGGAGAGATCGAGATCCTCGCGCACACCGGCACGAGGGTCGCCCACTGCCCCGTGTCGAACATGAAGCTCGCGGCCGGCCAGGCGATGCCCTACGTCGCGATGAAGGAGACGGGCCTCGTGATGGGCCTCGGCACGGATGGCGCCGCGAGCAACAACAATCTGGACATGTTCGAGACGATGAAGGTCGCGGCCCTGCTGCAGAAGCACGCCCACGGAGACCCGAAGGTCTTGCCCGCGCGCGAGGCGTTCGAGCTCGCGACGCTCGGGGGCGCGCGGGCGCTCGGGATCGATGCGGGAATCGTCGGCGTCGGGCGCCTCGCAGACCTCATCCTGATCGACCCGAGGCGGGCCGAATTCACCCCTCGCCATGATGATGTCAGTAACTGGGTCTACTCGGCGCACGGGAATGTCGTCGACACGCTGATCTGCGACGGACAGGTCCTCATGCGTGGACGTCGGGTGAAGGGCGAAGCGGACATCCTCGAGAAGGCGGCGGCGGTCGCGCGGGACCTCGTGTCGAGGGCGTGACGATGGCCCTCGAGCGACTCCGGGCGAGCCTCGCCGAGTGCCCCGTGGTCCGCTTTGGCGAATATGAGTATTTCGTCCATCCGATCACGGACGGCATCCCGCTCGGACGGCCCGAGATGCTCGAGGAAGTCCTGACGGAACTCGCGAGAATCGGCGACTGGTCGCGCTGCGACAAGATCGTCACGGCGGAGTCGATGGGCTTCCCGCTGGCGTCCGGCGTCGCGCTCCGCGTCCGCAAGCCGTACGTCTTCGTGCGAAAGCGGCGGTACGGGCTTCCCGGCGAAGTCTCCCTGAAGCAGACGACGGGTTACTCGAAGACGGACATGTTCATCAACAACGTGCACCCGGGGGACCGGGTCGTCTTCGTCGACGACGTCATCTCGACCGGCGGCACGCTTCTGTCGATCGTCAAGACGCTCCGGACGATCGGCGCGGAGGTCGTGGATATCCTGATCGTCTTCGAGAAGACGAAGGAGCGGGCCCGCATGGAGAAGGAGCTCGGCTTGCGGATCAAGACGCTGATGAAGGTCGACGTGGTCGGTGGGAAGCTCGTCGAGCGAACCTAGCGGGGGTCCGCGGCCGCCTCCGCCTTCGCGCGCCGCCGCTCGTCGTCGACGCCGGCCAGCGCTCGCTTGAAGAGCGGGGCCGGGAGCACCGAGACGAGGATCATCACGACGACGAGCACGGAGAACAACGACTCGGCGATCACACTCGCGCTGAGGGCAGCAAGCGCGACGATCAGGCCGACCTCCCCCCGAGGCGTCATGCCCCATCCGACCGCGAGGGCCTCGTGGCGGGTCATCTTCGTCAACCGGGCGGGGATGCCGCATCCGACGACCTTCGTGAGGATCGCGACGACCGTGAGGACGGCCCCGAAGACGAGGAGGGCGACGTTCCCGAGGGCCAGCGGAAGATCCACTTGGAGCCCGAGCGAGATGAAGAAGATCGGCGTGAAGATGGCGCCGAGATATCCGGCGCCCTCCGTGAAGTCCTCGCGGAGCGGCGTGCTGGCGAACAGCGTCCCGGCGAGGAACGCGCCGACGACCGCGGAGAGGCCGACGATCTCCGCGACGAAGGCGTAGAGGAACGTGACCGCCATCGCGATGATGAATCCGCCGTGCTTGAGGCCGAGTTTCATCCCCTCGACCTGGATGCGCACGACGACCCGCCGGAAGAAGTAGATTCCCACCGCCATCCCGACCCCGATGAAGGCGAGCGCCGCGAGCACCAGGAGGCCGATCGAGAGCGGGTTGACCTCGCCGCGGCTCGCGCCGACGACGAGCGATAGGACGACGAGGCTCAGGATGTCGTCGACCACGGCGGCGCCCATGATCGTCTGGGCCACTGGCTCCTTCATGAGGCCGAGGTCCAGGAGGACCGAAGCGGCGATCGCGGTGCTCGTCGCGGTCAACGTCGCACCCATGAAGATCGCCATCGTGAATTGGGTGCCGCTGGTCCCCACCGCGTTCGGCGGGACGAGCAGGTACGCCGTCACGAACCCGAGGACGAACGGCAACGCGACGCCGCCGGCCGCCACGAGGACGTTCTTCGTCGTGTAAATGGCTCGGAAGTCGCTCTCCAGTCCGATCAGGAAGAGGAGGAAGATCGCGCCCAGCCCCGCGAAGCTCGCCACGAGGGCCTGATCGAACGGATAGACATTGAAGTAGAAGCCGAGGACGCTCGGTCCGATCAGGATGCCGAGGGCAATCTCCCCGACGATCGTGGGCTGGTGGAACCGCTTGATCGTCAGGTGGCTCAGGGTCGCGAGGACGAGCAAGATCGTGAGCTGCTGGTAGACCGCCTCGGTCCCGAGGGCCATCGACATCCGAATGGGACCGGCCTATTAAATTCCTCAGCGCGCGAGACGCGGTGCGTCGGCCCCGAGCCCCGCAACGCGAAACTCGGAGTTCGAAATCCCTAACGCGTCGCCGGACGAACGAGAAGACGATTCCTATGGAGAGATTGATCGCGGGCTACGTCGAACGCTTCGAGCGGCTGCGGCGGGTCTCGTCCTCGGTCACGATCACACTCAGGTGGAGGACGCCGGCATCTGGATCCCGGTCGTATCGGACGCTGCGACCTTCGGACAGGATTTTGTGGAACTGAATTCTCACGGTTTCCCAGAGCGTGAACACCGCCGAAAGATAATGAAACGCGATGGCGTGGTTCTCCGCTGCGATACGTGATAACAAATCACATGGCGTTGGCGCTTGCGTCCTCTCGCCGATGACGCGAGAAAAAGAAGGGATGGGAAGAGAGGAATCGAGACGGCTCGGGCTACTGCTTCAGCATGTCGAGGCCGTTCCAGTCACCGCCGAAATCCTTGACCTGACCGGTCGCGAGCTGGAACCGCGCGCGGAGCTTGCCGTTCTCGAAGAAGATGTATGCGTTGCGCAGGCACGAGGTGTAGAGGTTCTTCCGCTTGCCCTTCTGCGTCAGGATTCGCTCGACGCATTGGATGAGCCCGACCTCTTCCAATATCCGGATCTTGCGGTAGCACGCCGCGATCGGGATGCCGTACCGCTGGCTAATCTCCTGAGCGCTGATCTTCCGCTTGTACGTCGCGAGGAGGATCTTCGCGCTGTATTCGTCGGTCAGGAGCTGGGATGCCTCGAGGGGGGAGAGAAGCTTCGAGGTCCCTTGGAATTCGGCGTCGTTGTCCAGCGGAGTGGTGTTATCCTCCAAGGTTCCAACCCCTCTTGCTTGTGCGCCGTCGATGCTTTTTTGGGATATTTAAGCTATCGCGCTTGATTATCAGACAAAAAACTCGTTTGCCTGCTTGATTATCAGACGACCGAAACGCGCGCGCGCGTTCGCGCGCTCACGCGTCGAGCGCCGCGTTCAGCTCGATCCACTTTCCGCTGATGTCCTTCTCCCCGTCGAACTCGAACTTGACCTTGAAGATCCCGTCCTGGTACACGAGCTGCGCGGACTTCAGGAGGGAGCGGTACAGCTTCATCGTCTTCCCCTTCGGGGTCGTGACGATCTCCGCGACATTCAGGAACCCGGCCTGCTCGAGCTCGTGAATCTTGCGGTAGCATGCAGCGATCGGGATGTCGTACTTGTCGCTAATCTCTTGTACGGATCGAGAGACGGTCTGCGTTGCGACGAGAATCCGCTCTGCGTACTCGTCCGTGAGCAAGCGCGAGACGTCCTTTTCTCGCATTGCTCATGATTCACCCATGCGTATTAATTCAGCTATCTATCCGGTTCTCGGATTTGATACTCGCGGACCTCCGGGAGGCCGTCCGCTTCGTGTGCCTGCGACGCGCCCGATCGGCTCACACGATCGGCCGGAGATCCGCTTTCGGGACGCCGGCCGACAGGTCCCAGGACAGGCTGAAGAGCCCCGTGTAGGGTTTCGAGCCATACAGGACCACGGAGCCGTTGATCGTCTCGAGGTGGAGGACGACCTGGGCGAGGTTCTCCAGTTTCGCCGCGGAGGCGCTTTGCGGGGTCGTGAACCCGACGAACACGTCCTTCGCGCGTCGGATCGAGCCGATGACGCCGGACATCGCTTCGAGCACCTTGTCGGTGTACACGGACTCGAGGGTGTCGAAGGCCATGAAGGCCAAAAAGGGCCGGTCCGACTTCGGGAGCTGGAACTCCACGCTCGACCACTTCAGGTCGGCATCCACGTTCGTCCCTTCCATGTGGAGGACCGTCCGGGAGACATCTGCGGAGCCCAAGGTCGCGGTCTCGAAGACCCGCACATGGGTGTCGAACGCCCCCGCCGGGAGATGCGGGACGACCAGCTCCCGCAGGAACTCCGCGGTCCCCTTCCGCGGAGGGACATGGGCGACGCCTCGGCCCTGGACGACGAAGTTGCAGATGATCGCTGTCCGGAGGAAGTCGACGTGTTCCAGGGGCACTGCGTTCGAGATCTCGAACGCGACCGCCCGACCGCGGATCAGGCCCCCGGTCAGCCGGTCAAGCGGTCCAAGTCCCCAGCTCGCGGCGTCCTTCGAGAGGTCCTTGATCGGCTTCCAGAGTTGCGGCTTCGGGGGCCGCGCCTCCTCGTGGATGTCGAAGGCCGTGAGGCGTCCGGCGTCGAGCGTGTACAGATAGCGGTGCTGCTGAATCTGCTGGCCCCGCAGCTTCTCGATCGTGAGCACGCGGAGCCGGCGGCCTTCGTATTCCGACGAGACGAGGCTCACGACGCCGTCGCCCAGGTAGTCGAGGCGCGTCTCCCCGCTGCTCTCCAGGACGTACAGCACGTTCTGCTTGCTCCCCTCGACGAGGTCCCGCTGCAGGACCGTAATCAGGCGTGCGGCAGGGATGCCGTAATGCTCGGCGAGCGCGTCGATCGAGTCGATCAGGACGAGCGACCGCTTCGGCAGACGATCGTCGACGAAGTCGTACGCGTCCTCCAGTTCCGGGAGGTCCACGCCGAGCACGACCTCGAGGATGTTGCCCTTGACCTCGCCCGAGCCGACGGGCTCCGACTCCGCCTCGTCGCCCTCCTTGCCCTCCTCGAGCTTGCCTTCGAGCTGGTTCAGCGCGTCGCGCGTGACTTTCGTCTGCCGCGGGCCCTTCGGACCCGTCTGGAGGCCGGCCGGCTTGACGCGGTCCTGCAACCAGGTGAACTGGTTGTACAGGGATTCGTCGGAGACGCGGGAGCTGAGGTAGTGAGACGCCGCGACGTCCCCGATCTCCTCCGTGAGTTGCAAGGCGAACGTCGTCTTGCCGGTCCCGGCCGGGCCTTTCACGATCAGCGAGTGGCCGCCGCCGGACGCGAAGAACGCGACGACCTCACGGGGGATGCGGCCGGCGGGGGGCATGCACGGTTCAGCGGAAACAGAGAGGCCGGCTATACATAGGTTTCCCTCCCGATGTCAGGGACGAATCGGAGACTCGGACAGGGCGGCGTCATGTACGATCCGTCCGAAGCGCCGGGCGTCCGCGTGCATGGAATAGGTGTTGAACATCGCATACGCATCATCGTACTCCGTGCACATGGAGCGGAGGCGGGCGAGGTCCTCGTCGGTGTACGTGTACCGATACATCGACGGCCCGGGCGGGCTCCCGTGCAGACGGAAATACGCCAGACCGTACGTCGCCGGATCCCGGTCGAACGGGTCCACCGCATGGACCAGCCCGAGGTCTTCACAGATCCGCTCCACGACGTGAGTCGCCCATGGGCCGCGCAGTTCGACGGCCTTCGTTGCGTCCGTCCGGATCGACTCGAAGAACCGGTACAACGCAGCCCGGTTCGCGTCCGACGGAGCGAACGAGGCGGGCGTCTGGAAGACGATCACGTTGGCCCGGAGGGCATCGGCCACCGCCCGGGTCGTTTCCCATCCCTCGCGGACGGCAGGCGTGTCGCGGAACCCACCGTACGTCGCGCGCTCCTCCGGGGGAATCGTCCGTCCGGCCCTGCGGTACGTCGGAGACGATGCGTCGTGGGTGATGAACTGCGAGGCCTTCACGCAGAATCGAAATTCCGGAGGCGCCGAGGATCGCCACTTGGCCGCGCGCTCCGTCGCCACCGGACGGTAGAACGTCTCCTGGATCTCGACCGCGTCGAGCTCCCGCAACGCCTCCGCTTGGCGGCGACCGAACCCGCATGTGCCCGTCCAGATCATGCGGCGCACGAAGCGCGCGGGAAACCATAAAGACGGCCGTGGGACATCGCGCCGCGGCAATGAAGAACGAGGAGATCGCCGCGCGATTCAGCGAGATCGCGGACATGCTCGACATCCTCGGAGAGGAGACGTTCCGGATTCTCTCGTACCAGCGGGCCGCACGGCAGCTCGAGTCCCTCGCCGATGACGTCGAGGAACTCGTGCGCCAGGGACGGGTCGACCAGATCCCCGGCATCGGCGCCGCCCTCGGGGAGAAGATCACGGAGTACGTGACGACCGGCCGGATCGCGTACCACGACGAGCTGCGGGCGAAGTTCCCGCCGGGCGTCCTCGACCTCCTGAAGGTCCGCGGGCTCGGCCCGAAGAAGGTGAAGATCCTCTGGCAGCAGCTCGGGATCACGGACCTCGACGGCCTGCGCACCGCGGCACAGAAGCATCTGCTGCAGCGCGTCAAGGGGTTCGGGGAGAAGACGGAGGAGAACCTCCTCCGGGCGGTCGAGCTCGCAAAGGAGGGACAGGCCCGCACCTTCCTGGTCGACGCGGCGCGGGTCGTCGACTCGATCGTCGCGCACATGCACACCACCCAGACGGTCGAGCGGATCGAGGCGGCCGGATCGTTCCGACGGATGCGCGAGACGGTGGGCGACATCGACATCCTCGCGGTCGCGAAGGACCGAGGGGCCGCGGGCGCGGCGTTCGTCCGCATGCCCGGCGTCGTCGAGACGCTGGCTTCCGGAGAGACGAAGGTCGTCGTGCGCCTCGCCTACACCGACTACGAAGGCTCACCGCGGACGATCCAGGTCGACCTGCGCATCCTCGATCCGGCGAGCTGGGGCGCGGGGTTGCAGTACTTCACCGGTTCGAAGGACCACAACATCCGCGTCCGGACGATGGCGGAACGGCGCGGCCTGAAGATGAACGAATACGGGGTGTTCCGCGACGAAACGAGGATCGCCGGGGACACGGAGGAGAGCATGTACTCGGCCCTGGATCTCGCCTGGATCCCTCCGGAGATGCGGGAGGACCAGGGCGAGGTCGACCTCGCGGCCTCGGGCCGACTCCCGACGCTGCTCGAACCGACGGACATCCAGGGCGACCTGCACGTCCACACGAACGCCACGGACGGCACCGAACCGCTCGAGGCGATGGTCGAAGCGGCCCGGCGACGCGGCTACACGTACGTCGGGATCTCCGACCACTCGGTCTCGGCGACCGTCGCCCGCGGCATGACGGCGGAGCAGGCGCTCGCGCGGCGGGACCGCGTCCGCTCCCTGAACCGCGGCGCGAAGGGCTTCACCGTCCTGCTCGGGACGGAGTGCGACATCCTCGATTCCGGGGAGATGGACTACCCGGACGAGGTGCTGAAGGAACTCGACTACGTCATCGCGTCCGTCCACTCGAGGTTCACCCTCCCGCGGAAGGACCAGACGGCCCGGATCGTCGCCGCGGTGCAGAACCCGCACGTCGACCTCCTCGGCCACCCGACCACGCGGCAGATCGGCCGGCGCGGACCGATCGAGCTCGATCTCGATGAGGTGTACAAGGCGTGCGCGCATGCCGGGACCGCCATCGAGCTCGACGCGGACCCGAGACGGATGGACCTGAGCGCGACGCAAGCGCGCGCCGCGAAGAACGCGGGTTGCACGATCAGCGTGGACACGGACAGCCACGCGAGTGGGAACCTGGACTGGATGCGCTTCGGGGTCGGCACGGCCCGCCGCGCGTGGCTCACCGCGGACGACGTCCTGAACGCCGGGACCCTCGACCGCGTCCGCGCGTTTTTCGCCTAGCGGGGGTTCGGCGCCGCGCCGCGAAGGCCCTCGAGACGACATCCCGGTCGTTGGGCCATCGGAGGAGCCGGAGCGCCTCCTCGTGGGTGACCCATCGGGCCTCCTCGAACCCCGGCTCCGGTCGCACCTCGCCGCCCACCGGCTCCGCGAGGAAGTACGCGACGGTCTTGTGGTAATTGACGCCGGCGGGAGGCCAGTAGAAGGCGTAGGAGACCTCGCGCAGCGGGCGGACCAACCGCACCTCCAGCCCCGTCTCCTCGTGCACCTCCCGGAGGGCGGTCTGTTCCATGGTCTCGCCCGGCTCTACCGTCCCTTTCGGCAGGCTCCAGGTCTCGTCGCCCTCGAGGCACAGGAGCAGGATCCGACCCTCCGAATTCACGATCGCCGCGCCGCTTGAACGGAGGGGATTCGTCGGCACGCCCTCATGCGGCCCCTCACTCCGGATCCGGGGGGCCTCCGGCCTCACCCCGCGCGCGACCTTTCGCAGGTCTCCCCGAATCATCCGCTCGAGGCGGCGATTGTACAGGACCGCCGCGGGGTGGTACGTCGACACGACCGGCACGTCGTCCAAGAAGAGGCGTTTCGTCCGGGCGTCCTTCAACTCGAGCGCCGCGCCGAGGACGCCTCGGAGCGCCGTCGAACCCAACGTCACGACGACCTTCGGCCGGATCGCGGCGATCTGCGTCAACAGATACGGCCGGCAAGCCTCGATCTCGTCCGCGCGGGGCGAGCGGTTGCCCGGAGGCCGGCACTTCACGACGTTCGTGATGAAGACGGAGCCTCGCGGCACACGCGCGGCGTCCAAGGCCTTGTCGAGGATCTTGCCGGCGGCGCCGACGAACGGCCGGCCGGACGCATCCTCCTCCTTCCCCGGGGCCTCGCCCACCATCACGAGGTCGGAATCGAACGGCCCGTCGCCGGGGACGGCGTGCGTGCGCCCCACATGGAGACGGCAGCGGGTGCATGCCCGGATCGCCCGTGCGGTCTCCTCGAGGAGGCCGTGCGGGTCCGCGTCCGCCATGGCTCCGAAACGTCTCCCGCGCTCTTATCCTTCGCGGCGCCTAGGACCGCATCTCCGCCCGGAGATTCGTCAGGTCGCGGATCTTCGGCTGGAGCTTCTCGATTCGCCCCTCGAGTTTGCGTCGGACCCGCTCGTAGCGCTGCTCGGCCTTCGTGCGATTCGCGGTCTGGAACCTCAATGCGTCGTGCGCGCGTCGGATGTCCGCCCGGTATCCGGCTTCGATGCGTCGCAGCCGCTTCAGCTTGCGGTTGATCTTGTCGGAGGAGGGAATCGGCTCACCGAGCCCGGACGCTCGGACCGCCCTCACGCCAAGGTGCGCTTCCGGGCGATCACAACGTCGAGGACGCCATTGGTGAACGTGTACTTCAGGGTGTCGCGGTCCGCGTCCGCCGGGAGGTCGACCTTCGTGAAGTACGGCCGGTCCCCTTCGCCCTGGATGACGAGCTTCCCCTCGTCGAGGCGGACGCGAACCTCGTCGCGCGAGACCCCCGGCATCTCGGCGGTGAGGAAGATCGCCGACTCGGTCAGGATGACGTCGACGAGGGGATCCCGCGTCTTGATCTCCTCGCCCTCGAGCGCGGGCCGAGGCGCTTCGAGCCGCGATTCCCGCGTCCGCGTCGTGAAGCCGTAGATGAACGGCTCTCGGAACACCCCGAGCTTCCCTTCGAACGCGTCCTTGAGCATGCGGTGAATCGCACGGCGCGTCTCTTCGAACTCGTCCTCGATGCTCATGGGGGAATTCCGCTCCTTCCTCTCGGACCGCCCAGCGATTCGCGGTCCCTCTCGTCTCAACCCGAAGGAAATAATGCGTTGCTAATTTGATATAGTTTTCGAGAAGGGAAGGTTGCTCCTGTGGAGATCCGACGCGACCCGCGGCGGGTCGAGGCATTCCGCACCGGACGTGGTGGTACGCACTCACTCCGACGCGGGCGGCGCAGGTGGCGGGCTCGCGGGCACCGAGGGCTTCGAAGCGGGTTTCGCCGGGGCGGCGGACGGCGGCGGGGTGGCGGTCCTCGGAGAAATCCGGCCTGCGGCGACCATGGCGACCCGTTCGACGAGCATCCGGTACCTCGGGATCCCGACGAACTCGATCCGGTCGTTCACGAGGATCGCGGGCCCGAACTTCAGCTTGTACTTCGCCAGGAGTGGAGCGGTCGCCTCCGGCGGGAGCACCTGGACCGTCCACTCGGCATGGTCGGAACGCAAGCGGTCCGCGATCTCCCGGATCCGCGCCTCCTGGTACCCTTGGACGGAGGCGAGGAACGCGACGGTCACCATGCGCTCTCGCCCGCGTACTAGGGCACGCCACATAAAGTTTGTGCGACGGGCGGGCGAAACGAGATGGCGGCGGAGACCGTTCCCGCGCCGGATGCGATTTCTGGTGGCGTCGGAGGCCGACGAGGCAAGCCGAGGCCAGAGGCAGGCCCTTCTCGAGGCGGCGTCGTGGAGCGCTGAACCGACGTTCGAGGGAAGGCCCGCGTGGCGGTTCCGCGACCTCGTACTCGCAACGATCGATGGGTCGCATCTCTACCGAGATCACCTCGACCGCGATCTCGAACGCGCGTTCGGGGAGCCCGCCGATCTCGTCGTGTACCTCTCGAAGCACAAGTCCGAGAGCGAGCGACCGAGCCTCACGGTCCATCCCATCGGGAACCCCGCGACCGCGGAATTCGGAGGGCAACCGGAGACGCTCGTCCCATCGGCGCCCGGGTGGATGACGGCCGCCTTGCGGGCGCTGAAGCGGGCGGCGGCGCCCCTCGCCTACGCGGTCACGTTCGAGGCGACGCACCATGGGCCCTACTTGACGTCGCCCACATTCTACATCGAACAGGGGAGCACGGCACGCGAATGGAACGACGTGACGGCGTCTCGGCTGATCGCGCGGGTGTTGCTCGACCTCACTCCGTCCGACGCGCCGGTCGCGGTCGGGTTCGGCGGCGGCCATTATGTGCCGCGGCACACGGACTTGGCCCTCGAGCGACGGATCTCCTTCGGGCATCTCCTCGCGGCGTACGCCCTCGAGCGCGCGCCGCCGGCAATCGTGGATCAGGCGATCGAACGGACCCGCGGAGCGACGATCGCGTACCTGCATCGAAAGACGATCGGCAAGGGAGCGATCCGGTCCCTCGAGGAACGGCTCGATTCCCTCGGCGTCCGCGTTGTCCGTGAAGCGGACCTCCCCACCGAACGGGGGGACGAAACTTCATAAGCCGACGCTGAATACCAAACTTCTAGGGAGGGGACCGATGCTGAAGGAATGTCGTTCTCATGGATACTACCGGGACGAGTTCTGTCCTCACTGCGGGAGCGAAGGCAAGTTCCTGCTCAACAACGAGGAGGTCGAGACCCTCGGCCGCACGATGGCGGGAGTCCTGCGGCACTTCCCGGAACGATACGGGCTCGAGATGGACGCGCACGGGTGGGTGGATCTCCGCGATTTCTTGACGGCGATCCAGATCCGGAACCGCCGCTTCCGGTTCGTTCGGCAGCACCACGTCGTCGGGCTGATCGAGACGGACCCGAAGGGACGGTACCAGTTCGAGGACGGCAAGATCCGCGCGACGTACGGACATTCGATGGACGTCGACCTGGACCTCCCGACCGAAGGCATTCCCGACGTCCTGTTCTACCCGACGACGGAGGAAGAGAGCCACCTCCTCATGGACGCGGGGCTGCGCCCGTCCGATCGGAAGATGGTCCACCTCAGCGCGACCTTCGAGGCCGCGATGGAGGCGGGGCGCGTCCGCATCCAGGCTCCCGTGATCCTGGAGATCGATGCGAAGGCGGCGCGAGAGGGCGGCGTCGTGATCCACAAGGCGGGGAAGACCGTCTACACGTCGAAGGAAGTCCCGGGCGAGTTCTTGCGGCGCTCCACGCGAGTCGAGGAAGAATTGCCCTCGGAACCATCGGCCGACTCGACGGACTGATTTTCAATCCCCGCGCGATATATTAATGCCCAATATGTTTATGAAGGCCCGTCGGATATCAGCGTCTCCGGATGGGTGAGACATGCCTTCGGCGTTTGACCTGATCGGTCGCAACCCGGCTCTGCAGGAGCACTGGATCCGTCGGCTGTTCGCGTTCCTCATCGACTCGGTCGTCGTGTTCGTGATCGGACTGTTCTTCGCGATCTCCCTGTCGGTCTTCGCGTGGGCGTGGTGGCTCTCGAGCTTCTTCTTCGGCCTCGTCTGGTTCGCCTACTCGATGTTGCTCGAGGGCTTGGTCGGCGGTACGATCGGGAAGAAGCTCCTGTCGCTCCGCGTCGTCGCGCTCGACGGCAACCTCGACCTGGTGCACTCGATCATCCGCAACCTCTCGAAAGTGTACTGGCTCCTCTTCCTGTTCGACCTCCTCCTCGGGGCCGCGACCCACGGGGATCCGCGGCAGCGGTACTTCGACCGCCTGGCGAGGACGACCGTGACCCGCGTCGACCAGGGCGCGTACATGGAGGAGCAGTTCCGCATGATGCAACACGCGCCGCCCTATCCCATGACCCCGCAAGGCGCGTACCCGCAGGCGCCTCCGCCGTCGTCGCCGCCACCGGCGCCGCAGTCCGCCGGCGGCTCCGGAAACTGGCCGGGACAGGCTCCCGCGCAGAGCACGTGGCCGCAGCACTCGTGGGACGAGCAGGGCAAGCTCGTGAAGGAGATGCGGTACTGCACGGCGTGCGGCGGCCAGCTCGTGGCCCGGGGCGACGGCAAGCTCACGTGCGTTCGCTGCGGCGCCGTCTACTGATTACGTGAAGCCGCCGCGGAACCACACCAAGTTGAAGGCGACCATCGCGAAGTAGCTCGAGGTCAGCACGGCGCCGGATCGCGAAGTGATCTTCCACTCGCCGAGCATGAGCGCGAGCAGCAGGAACGACGTCAGGACCATCGCGCCGACCACGGGCAACAGCAACTGGACCGAATACGTCGACGGTCGCAGGAGCCCGATCACGCCGAGCGTCAGGAGGGTGGTGACGACGCTCCCCCCGATCCCCACGCCGAGGACGAGGTCCGTGTAGCCGCGCCGCGTCGCGTGGTACGCGGCCGCGATGTCCGGGAGCGACGTGCCGAGCGCGACGACCGTGATCCCCATGAACCACGGATTCAGCCCGACGACCGCCGAGACACCGATCGCCCCCTGAACCAGGAACTGCGCCCCCATCACGGACCACAGGACGCCGAGGATGAGCCAACCGATGCCCGCGCGGATCTCGACCTTCCGGCCGAAGATCCAACCCGTGAACTCGAGGCCGATCTTCAGGTCGTCCACGCGCTCCTGAATCTCGTCGGGCGGGGCCGTCCGCTGGGAGACCGAGAGGTTGAGCACGTACGGGACGAAGAGCGCCACGAGCGCGAGGCCCTCGTATTGCGTCAGGTTGCCGTCGAGCAGGAGCGTCGCGGCGACCAGCGTGACGATCGCGAGGAACACCGCGTCCCGGAGCACGATCTCGCGGGAGGCCTTGATCGGCCGGACGAGGGCGCTCGCTCCGATCACGAACGCGATCGTGACCACGGTCGAGGCGAGCGCGTTCCCCAGCGCGATCTCCGGACTCCCCTCCTCCGCGGCGATGCCGCTCACGAGGAGTTCCGGGAGGGCCGAGAGGGTGGAGACGAGGAGGGCGCCCACGACGAAGCGGCTCCGGCCGATCTTTCCGGAGATTCGTGTGGCGTTGTCCGTGATGAACTTCGCGCCCTGGTTGAGCGTGATGAAGCCGACCGCGATCGCGACGACCCAGGGCATCCACTCGAGCATCCCGCGTATCCCTCTGACGCACTCGCGACTCCTCCGGACCCCATCAAGGTTCGCCCGGGATCCGGGGTTGACAAAACATGGGTCAGGGCCGAGAGAAGGTCGGCGACGGCCGTCGTCCCTCCGGCGCAACGGGCCCGCGTGCTCACGTTACGAGCGCGGCCAGCTGCCCGGTCTCGATCCCGCGTCGCAATTCCATCGCGATCCGGCGCCCCGTGCTCATCGGCCTCCGCCAAAGGGAGTTCCCGTACGGATGGCCGAACGCCATGTGGATGTTCGTCCCGCCGCCGATGCGCGGCGAGACATCGTAGACCCAGAACCGCAGATCCTTGTCGACCGCCGTCTGAAGGGTGAAGGGGCCGATGATGCCCGGCGCGAAGTAGCGCTGCGTCGCCTTGACGTACGCCTCCGCGATCTCGAAGGCGTCTTTGAGGCTCGACTCGCGGAGCGTCGCGGCGTTGTGTCCCACGACCACGTACTCCGGGATCCGCTGCGCCTTGTTCAAGGTCAGCTGCTGGTCCGCCGGCAGCCGCACGTGTCCGTCGAGGGACGTCTCGAACCGCCAGTCGACGCCGAGCAGCTCGAGCTTCTCCGCCTCCTCCTCGATCGGAGAGTAGAAGAAATCGAAGTTGAAGATCGGGCCGATGATGTACCGCTCGATCCGCGCCTTGGCGAGGTCCGCCTTCGAAATCACGCCTTGTTTCAGCAGCGCCTCGGACTTCTCGCGGTACTCCTTGAAACTCGCCGCCGTGAAGAAACCGCGCTCGAGCTTCTTCACCTTGTGCGGCAGCTTGACGATCGCGAGACCGTCGATGTCGCTCGGTCGATCGAACTTCTCCGGTGCCGGCAGCTTCGCCGTCTCGAGGATCCAATAGTAGCTGCGCTCGAAGTCCCGCTCCTCGGTCCGCAGGAGGTTGCGGCTTCCGAACAGGGGTACGCGGAACGCCTCCTCGATGACGTCGAGGTCGCAGTACGACGTGAAGGACCGATTCGGGACGAACAGGGCGTTCGCCCGACGGAGGCGTTCCTGAATCTTGTCCGAGAGGACCTCGTCGAACTTCGCGAGGACGATCGCCTCGTCGACCATGCCGCGTCTCGGCCGGCCTTCCTTGTCGCGCACGGAGCGGAAGAACCGCGCGTACGGCGTCGCGCGTCCTTTCTCGCAGATCACGAGGGTCCGGAACCCCTCCTCGACCGCACCGTCGCAGACGTCGAGGGCGGAGTGCGATCCGATCGATGCCACCCGGACCTCCGAGGGATCGTATCCCTCGAGGATCTCCACGATCGCCTCCCGCTCGATCATCGCTCCCGGCCCCTCCGGTGCGGCCGCATGGTCCGCGCCAGTTTAATGCTTTGGGACTTTCGACTGCGACGTCCCCGGAAAACGTCTTTACCGAAGAGGCACTTCGCCGCGCGATGGAGTCGCGCGCGATCAAGTGGTGGGGCTGGGGGTGGGAAGACAAGACCGTCCCCCTGGAAAGCCGACCCGCGCTCGTCGACTACCTCCGAGAACGGCTGAAGCTCGACCTGTCGACCCGCCGCGGCCCGGTCCCGTTCGAGCGAATCCCGGTGGGGCCGTCCCTCCTCTCGCCGGACGAGCTCGCCGAACTCCGCGGGATCGTCGGCGAGGAGAACGTCGCGAGCGACGACGCCGCGCGCGTGATGCACGCCGCCGGAAAGGGCTACAAGGATCTCGTCCGGCTGCGGACCGGCCGGATCGGCCGCCTCCCGGATGTGGTCGTCTTCCCGGAGGATGAGGATTCGGTCCGGCGTCTCCTGGAGTTCGCACGCCGACGACGATACGCGGTCATCCCCTTCGGCGGCGGGACGAGCGTCGTCGGCGGCCTCGATGCCCACGCGGACTTCGCCGCGACGATCGCCGCGGACCTGCGGCGGATGCGGCGCGTCCTCTCGGTCGACGTCGAATCGGGCCTCGTGACCGCCGAGGCCGGGATCCGAGGACCGCAGCTCGAGGAGGCACTCAACGCGAAAGGGCTCACCCTCGGCCACTTCCCGCAGTCGTGGGAGTTCTCCACGATGGGCGGCTGGATCGCGACGCGGGCGACCGGCGCCCTCTCGAACCGCTACGGGAGCATCGAAGATCTCGTCGTCGGCCTCCGGCTCGTCTCGCCGACGCGGGTCCTCGAGGTGCGGTCGTTGCCGAAGGAATCCCACGGTCCGAGCCTGAAGGAACTCGTCCTCGGCTCGGAGGGTGCGCTCGGCGTCGTCACGCAGGCCACGCTCCGCGCCCATCCGCTGCCCGCCGAGCGCCGGTACGCCTCGAGGCTCTTCCCGACATTCGCGGACGGCATCGCGGCCCTTCGCGCGATGGCGCGGGACGACGCCCTCCCGGACATGGCGTACCTCGGGGACAGCGAGGAGACGCGCTTCGCGGCCGCGGGTGCGGGGATCGCGCCCGACGCAGGGGACCTCGCAGCCCGACGCCTGGCGGAGGGCTCGCTCCTCCTCATGGAGTTCGAGGGCACCCGCGAGCGGGTCGTCCATCGGCGTCGCACCGCGATCCGCTACGCGCGAGGCCGCTCGACGAGCATCGGATCCGGGCCCGCCGAGCGCTGGTCCCGAGAGCGGTACGAGCTGCCGTATCTGCGCGACTCCCTCCTCGACCGCGGCATCCTCGTCGACACGGTCGAGACGGCGGCGTCGTGGTCCGACCTGATGACGGTCTACGACGCGGGCCGGAAGGCGCTCCAGGATGCGCTCTGGAAGGACGGGAACCCGGGCCTCATCCTCTGCCACATCTCGCACGCATATCCGGACGGCGCCTCGCTGTACTACACGGTCCTCGCGCCGCAGCGGCCCGGACGGGAGATCGAGCAGTGGGAGGGACTCAAAGCCGCGGTCACGGACGCGTTCGTGGCGGCCGGCGGCGCCTTGAGCCACCATCACGGGATCGGCGAGGACCATGCGCCGTACCTGAAGCGGGTCATCGGGGAGGGCGGCGTCGTCGTGCTCCGGGCCCTAAAGCGCGAACTCGATCCAGAGGGCATCATGAATCCGGGGACGTTGGTGGCAGGATTGCCATGACCGCGGAGTTTTCGGCCCGAACCCGCGCGGCGAACCTCGTCCGCATGCGCCGCGAGACGTTCGACGTCCTGATCATCGGGGGCGGGATCGTCGGGGCTGGCGTGGCGAGGGACGCGGCGTGCCGCGGCCTCCGGACCGCGCTCGTGGAGCGGGGCGACTTCGCCAGCGGGACGAGCGGCAAGACCTCGCGACTCGTCCACGGCGGGCTGCGGTATCTGAGGAACTACCGGATCCGCCTCGTCTGGCAGGCCGTGCGAGAACGCGATCGTCTCCTCGTGACGGCGCCGACCCTCGTCCATCCCCTCCCGTTCGTCATCCCGACGTACCGGGATCGACCTCCCGGGCCCCTGGCACTTCGGTTCGGATTGTTCCTGTACGATCTCCTGTCGACGCGGAAGTCCGTACCGCGGCGGGCGTGGCTCCGCCTCGAGGAAGCGTTGACCCGGGAACCGCGCCTCGAAGGGAAGGCACTCGCGGGCGCAGGCGTCTACTACGACGCGTGGACGGACGATGCCCGCCTCGTCCTCGCCGTCGTGAAGGATGCTGCGGCGGAAGGCGCGATCGTCGCGAACTACGCGGAGGCAACGGAACTCGTCCGCGAAGAGGACGAGGTGTGCGGGGCCCGCATCGTAGACCGCATCACCGGCGATCGCTTCGACACCCGTGCGAGCGTCGTCGTGAACGCGACCGGGGTCTGGCTCGATCGTCTCCGAACCCCGAGGTCGCGCCCTACCATCCGACCGACGAAAGGCATCCATATCTTCGTGCCGCGCGCGAAGCTCGGGCACCATCAGGCCATCGCGCTCCCGGTGCGGGACGGCCGCGTGGTGTTCGTCCTGCCGTGGGGAGACCTCACGCTCGTCGGCACGACGGACACGGACTTCGCGGGCGACCCGGACGCCGTCGTCCCCGATGCGCCGGACGTGGACTATCTGCTGTCGGCGGTGAACGAGGCGTTCCCGGAGGCCCATCTCGTTCCCGAGGACGTCGTCAGCGCCTATGCCTCCCTCCGCCCGCTCCTCCGGAAGTCGAGCCAGGACGCGTCCGAGTCCGAGGTCTCCCGGGAGCACGAGATCTTCGAGGACGAGGACGGGCTGGTCTCCGTCGCCGGCGGCAAGCTCACGACGCATCGCGCGATGGCGGAGGGCGTCGGGAGGCGCATCGTCGCCCGCCTGGGCCGCCGTGCGGCGGGGTCGACGAGGAACCGCCCGCTCGGTCCGAGCGCCTCCCCGCTCGACGACTTCACGAACCTCGGACTCGACGAGGCCTCGGCCTCGCACCTCCAGATGCGATACTCGCTCGAGGCGGTCCAGCGGTATCTCGGATCGCCCGGCGCACGCGACCGAATCGTCCATGGGCGGCCCCACATCTGGGCGGAGGTCGAGCTCGCGGTGCGCGAGGAGATGGCGCTCCGCCTGTCCGACGTCCTGGTGCGCCGTCTCGGGCTCTTCTACGAGGCCGCGGATCAGGCGTTCGGCGTCGCGGTGCAGGTCGCCGCCCGGATGGGCCGGATCCTCGGATGGAATCCGCGCACCATCGAGGACGAGATCGCGGCCTACGCGGAGCTCGTCCGGACGCATCGCGCGTTCCGGAAGGACCATGGCGGCTGAGACGGTCTTCATCGTGAACCCGGCTTCCTCGAACGGGAAGACCGGCCGCCGCTGGCGGACGCACGAGTCCGACCTCCGAAGGGAACTCGGTGGAGCGTTCGACGTGCACCGGACCGAGCGGCGGGGACATGCGACGGACCTGGCGCGCGACGCGCTCGCCGCGGGAGCGCGGACCGTCGTCGCGGTCGGCGGGGACGGTACGCTGAACGAGGTCGTGAACGGCTTCCTCGCGGACGATGCGCGACGCCGCAGCCGGGAAGCACGCCTCGCGTTCCTTCCCGTCGGCACGGGATCGGACTTCGCCCGGACGTTGCCGATGCCGCGGTCGGCGCAGGCATTGGCCCGCCTCCTGCGGGAGGGTCGGATCCGCAACGTCGACGCGGGGCGATGCGAATTCCTCGATGGAGACGTTCGGCGATCCCGACACTTCATCAACATCGCGGAGTTCGGCTCCGGTGGAGCCGTTGTCGACCGGGTGAACCGCACGACGAAGATCCTCGGCGGGCGAATGAGCTTCACGATCGCGATCCTTCGCACGCTGCCGAAATATCGGAACACCCGCGTCGTGTACGAGGCGGACGGCGGCGGGCCGCGCGAGGCCATCGTGAACGACTTCGTCGTCGCGAACGGACGCTACTTTGGTGCGGGCTTGCTCCCCGCGCCGACGGCGGGCCTCGAGGACGGCCTCCTCGATGTCGTCGTGTTCGGCGACATCGACTTCAAGACCGCCCGCCGGAACCTGCCGGCCCTTCGCCGGGGAGAGCATCTCACGATGAAGGAAGTCACGACGTTCCGGTGCCGATCGATCGCCGTGCGGTCGCAGGGGGAGATGATCGACCTGGACGGCGAGTACGTCGGCCGCCATCCCCTCCGCTTCGAGGTCCTGCCGAAGGCAGTGCCGATCCTCTCGGAATAAGAGATAGCCCCGGGCAGATTCGAACTGCCGTCGCGAGGTCTCCCTTCGGTCCGTGAGGACCGATCCAGAGCCTCGAATCACTGGCCCGCGACCGAAAGTCGGTCACGATTGGCCGCTAGACCACGGGGCTTTGCGCGATTCAACGGGTAGGACGTATTTTTGCCTTTCCTACTTGGCGGCTTCGCGCAGCCGGCGGAGGACCCAGTCCTTCTCCAGGACGGCGAGGAACGGGGCGGCGCGAGGGCCGCGCTCACTCCCGAGCAGGACGAGATAGAGGTCGCGAAAGAAGCGGCTCGTCTCGACGGACAGGCCCCCGCCCTTCGTCAGGGAGACCATCGAGTCCTTGATCGCGTCCTCCGTCCACGTCGCGCGGGCGGCCTTGTCCGCGTAGGTGCGGAGGGCGGACCGATCTCGGTCGTCCAGCTGAGCGGCGACGTCCGGCGTCAGCGCCTCCAGTAGGGTCACGCGGTTCTCCCCGGCGTACTTCTCGACCCACACGCGCGCTTGCTCGATCCGGCGGGCGATCCGCGCGCGCTCGGCCGCCGTCGGCGGGCGGGCGAGCATGCCGGTGTCGCGCATCCGGTTCAGGGACCACTCGAGCCGTCCCGTCTCCGGGCTGATCTGCGAGAGGAACGCCGCATGTCGGTACGAGAGGGCGAACGACTTCCGCTTCGGCGGGGGCGCGAGCTGCGCCAGCTCGAAGGCGCGGGCTTGGTCGTCCTCGTCCCCTTTCCGCTCCGCGGCGTAGAACGCCTCCTCCGCGCGGTCGTACGCGTCGTGGTAGGCGTCCACCCGGGAGAGGTCCAGCACGATCCGGCGGAAGATCGGCGTGAATGCGTACGCGTACCGAAGGACCTCCGGGTCGCCGACCTCGACCCATTGGGCCGGCGTGAAGCCGAGGAAATCGGACGAGCCCATGTCCCCGAGGTCCTTGCCGCGGTCCGCGATCCCGACCCACTCGTACGGGATGCCCATCGGGGCCCGGAAATGCATGACGTTCTCGGCGATGTCCTTGCACGAGTCACGCGATCCGCCCGGGGTGGCGTGGTCCTTGCCGAACGGTTCGATGTCGACGCGGTAGACCTTCCAGAGGGCGGGCCACTCGAGCCGCCAGTTCAGCTTGCCCTTCTCGATGGACGAGGTGCCTTCGCTGCCGCACCGAAGGCAGCGGTACGTCGCCGTGGTCCCGACGATGGCGAGGGTCTGCGCGCCAATCGTCTTGCAGGCTTCGCAGAACGCCTCGAAAGGGATCCAGCCTTCCGGATAGGGTCGGCGGGCGCGGTACTTGTTCACGACCGCCCGCACCTCCTCCGCGCGAGAGGCGAGGTCGCGGACGAGCGCTTGCATCTCCGGAAGCTGGTACGCCAGCGTCGTCGTGACGATCCGGACATCGGGCGCGAATCGGTCGAGGACGCCTCCGAAGTCCTGCCAGTAGTGGTCGACCCAGTTCGCATGGCATCCGAACGGGTCGGGCACGTCGATGAGCCGCCGGCCCGCGTAGGCCCGACCGTCCTCGTGAGCAAACTGCGCAATCTGCGCCGGCTTCGCCTTCCATTCGTCCTGTGTGTACAGGACCAAGCTCTGGAGCGGATGACGGCCGATCTCGCGGAGGCTGCGGGTCAGGAACTGGGAGAGCGCGATCTCTCCCCGGAGCCGGCCGACGTGCTGGAGGCCGCTGACGCTCAGTCCGGCGTTGATGACCAGGTCGCTCTTCTCGCCGACGAATGCCTTCGCCTGGACGAAGAGATCATCGTACCAGTGGGTCAGCGAAGGTCACCGGTCGCGCAGATGGGACGACGGGCCTAAAGGTTTACGGGCTCTCGCGACACGAGCCAGATCAGCCCGACGAGCGCCGCGATTCCCGGGAGGACCAGGAGCCATTCGAATCCGCCCGATGCCCCTCGGAAGACGTACAGCATTTCGAGCATGAGGCCGAGCAGGAACAGCGTCACGGCGAACTCGATGAACGACCAGTCTCGTCGCCGGCGGGCCTTCCGCCTCCCTCGCGGCCTCCACGCGGCCATGGAGAAACCATGTGGTTTTCACCCCCCTTAATGGTTGCGCCTTTGCCGCATGCACGGGGGGCCGTTCGCGGGCCCTCGCGTGCAAATCAGATCGACCGTGCGCGGATCAGTGCGCGAAGCGGAACGCCCGCCAGGTCGTCAAGGGCCGTCTTGTTCACGAGCACGACGGCGAGGACGGCGGTCCCGCCGATGTCATGGACGTCGCCGATCGCCGCCTTCAGCGTGTCGCCCGTCGAGACGACGTCGTCGACGAGGACGACTTTCTTCCCTTGCGGGGACGCGTAGTTCGAGGAGAACGCGCCGCCTTTCCCGTGGCGCTCCTGGCTCGGCCGATAGATGATCAGTTCCTTGCCGAGTTCCTCGCTGATCAGTGCGGCGAGCGGGATCCCGTTGATCGCGATGCCGAGGATCGCGTCCGCGTCGATCTGCCGCTTCTCCATCTCCTCGAGGGCGATGTCCGACATCGCCGCGGCCATGAAGCCGATGCGGTTCCCGTAGACGCCAACGGACCGCCACCCGATCTTCACGTCCTTCGGCGGCTCGCCGCCCTTCACGCCGCGCGTCAGGAGCCACGTGACCGTCTCCGGGGACAGGTGCAACTCGTCCGCGATCTCTTTCTCCGAGAGGCCCTTCTCCTTGTACTCGAGGGCTTTCTTCGCGATCGCGTTCACGTCTTTCATGCGCTCCCCCGGTCCGACGCGCGCGATGCGGAGGTCGCGATATTAAGGTATCGACCCGGAGGCTCCTCCCTTCAGACGGCGGCGTCGCGCAGCCGCCGCAACTCCTTCGTCTTGCGTGCGAAGATCTCCCGCATGTACTTCATTGGAAGCGACCCGCTTCGAGTGAGACAGCGTCTTGCGGTCGATTCCTCGAGCCGGCGCAGGAACGCCTTGACGTGGGATCGTTCCTCGAGCTCCGCTTCGTAGGTGGCACGAGGCATGAGGTGGTCGTCTTGGTGGATGCCCGCATGGGTCGCGAAGCTCGGGTTCCACCGAATGTACCAGTCGACGATTTCCTTCGAGAGCCCGTGCAGCTCCGCGTCGGACATCGGCGCGGCATCGCGCATCCCTGCCTAGTCGTGTCGCGGCGTCACGCCGGAACCCGGCGACCGCTCTTGTCGCGCCGGTAGCGGCCGAACTCCTCGAAGCCCGCGAGTTGTTCGGCGGTGAAGATCGGGCCATCGTAGCATACGAGCTGGCTGTCCAGCGAGCAGGCATCGCAGATGCCGATCCCGCATTTCATGTAGCGCTCGAGGCTCGCCTGGACAGGGATCCGGCGCCTGCGGCCGAGGTCCACGACGGCCTTCATCATCCGCTCCGGCCCGCACGTCAGGATCTGGTCGAATTCCTCGCGGTCCATCAGCTTCTCCGCGAGGGGAGGGGCGAAGCCGGCGAACCCGCGCGAGCCGTCGTCCGTCGCGATGTGCACCTCCCCGCTCGCGTTCGCTCGATCGACGAACAGGAGTTCCTCCGCCGTCCGCGCGCCCACGGCCGTCACGACGCGCGCGCCCTGTTGCGCGAACGCCTCGATCGCGGCGATCATCGACGCCATCCCGCTGCCGCCGCCGACGGCCAGGATCCGTTCCCCCACGAGGCGGAACGCGTTCCCGTAGGGCCCGCGCACGCCGATCCGGTCCCCCGCGTTGAACGCCGCGAGCGCGTGGGTCGCGTCTCCGTAATCGCGGACCGTGATGCCCTTCACGCCTCCGAGGTAGGATAAGGCCATGGGCAGCTCGTCGTACCGCGGGATCCAGACCATCAGGAACTGGCCCGGCTGCTCGGCGAAGTCCGCCCGGAAGCGGTACGTCGTCGTGGAGGGCGTCTCCCGGACGATCTCCAGGAGGGGCACGACTTGGATCCTAGGCATGCGCGACCCCGATCGCCTCGGGCACCGAGCCGAAGCCGGCTTCCTCCAGGAGGGACGCCATCTCCTTCGCGATCTCGTTGAAGACCCCGAGGCCCTTCGAGATGATCGCGGTCCCGACTTGGACGGCGCTCGCGCCCGCCATGATGTACTCGAGGGCGTCCCGGCCGGACCCGATGCCGCCGACGCCGACGACCGGGATGTGGACCCTCTCGCAGATGTCGTACACCGCGCGTACGCCGATCGGCCGAATCGCGGGGCCGCTGAGCCCGCCGTATCGGTTCGCCAGGGACGGAATCTTCAGCTCGGGGGTGATGGCCATCGCCTTCAACGTGTTGATCGCGACGATGCCGTCGGCACCGCCCTCTTCGGCCGCCACGGCGAAGGTCGCGATGTCCTGGACGTTCGGGGAGAGTTTCGGGAACACCGGGAGGGAGACGGCGTCCTTGACCGCACGGGTGAATTCCCGCACCGCATCTTCGTGCTGGGCGATCTCCGTGCCGAGGCCTTTCGCATGCGGACACGACAGGTTGAGCTCGATCGCCTTCACCCCGTAGGTCGCCATCTTCGCCGCGACGCTCGCGTACTCGTCCGCGTCCTTGCCGTAGACGGAGCCGATGACGACCGCGTCGGCGGCGAGGGCGCGCTTCACCTCGTGCTCGTACTCGATGATGCCGGGATTCGGCAGGCCGACGGCATTCAGCAAGCCGGCATCGAGTTCGACGATCGTCGGATTGGGGTAGCCCTCGCGTGGCTCCGGGCCGACGCTCTTCGTCACGACGGCGCCTGCCCCGGCCTGGTAGACGCGGGCCATCGATCCGCCCGTCTCGTCGAGGAATCCGGACGCAAGCATCGTCGGGTTCCGAAGCCGCACCCCGGCGATCTCGGTCCGGAGGTCGACCATCTCGGCGACCGAATCGACGGGACCGCTAAAGGCTTTGGGTCGGCGGGAATCTCGGTTCGTCCGGCCCATCGCGGCGTCGTCCTTCCGACGGACAACAAACGCTCGGTTTGCCCGTGTCGGATCTGCCGGCGAAGCGCGGGTGGAAAAGGGACAGGCTCGAACCGGTCGATAATGTCTCCAAGGGACCCGCGGGTCCGACGAGGATCACGTGGATTGCGGCTCCGATGTTCGGCGCCCCGGCGGACCAATTGCCGAGCCGGAGGATGTAGGTGTCCCAGCCGTTCGGGGACGTGGTCGGCGGCAGACGGACGTCCAGCCGGTCGCCAGAGCCGACGAGTCCGTCGGAGTCGGCGTCGACGAACCGCAGGGTCCCGTTCGCCGAGGCCGGCGCGGCGAGGGACGTCATTCGGTCCGCCACCCAGAGGCCCGGCGCGTCGGAGCCCACCGCGGCCGATGCCTGGACGTAGAACCGAGCCGCCGCATTCTTCAACCCATCCGCGGAGTCGATGGGCCGTGCGCCCGAGGTGGATGGGAGCGCCTTGAGGAGGTCGACGGGAAGAACGCCGGGGCTGTAGCGCGTCGCGTTGAGCGAGCGGATTTCGTAGCCGCCCCAACCGCCCGCCGCCGTGCCGTTGTACGTCAGTATCATGTTCCGCACCCGGGAGACTGCGTCGAAGACGACGCCGATGCTGCGATAGAGGGCCGGGAAGGGGCAGGCGAGCTGCGGCGTCCAGACCGCCGGGTCGCCGTTGATCGTGAACGATTGCATATGGAGCGTCGTCTGGTACGATTCCTCCACCGCATAGGAGCCGTTCGGATCCGCCACGAGATTCAGCGTCCACGGATCCGCTCCGGAGCAAAACCCGTTGTCGTCTAGCTGAAGGTAGACCCGAGGGCCGTAGCTGGAGCTCTCCCGGCCGATTGCGGTAATCGTCCCTTGGAGGAAGATGTCGCTTCCGGCACGCACGGGCTCCATCGAGAGGACCTCGCCGATGGACCGCGGACGGAGGATCTCCCAGGCCGCGAACGCAGCCACGGGGATGGCGACCGCCACGACGATCGCGGCCAACTTCCTCCGGTTCAGCTTCCGTCGCGGGGCTTCGGCGACCGGGGGCGACGACTCCACGAAGTTATCGAGTGTCAGCCGGCCCTAAAGGCTTTTGGATGACCAAGAAGCGCGTTCGGCCTGTGGGTCCCTAGGTCATTTTGATAAGCAAACGTGCTTTTCATCCCGCATTGCCCAGGGCGCAGATCTCCGCTACCGATTCGCTTCGGCATGACGCGACGTCGGGGAAGCCTCGGCGTTCCGAGTCCGCCGGTTCGCTTCTCCAACTATATACGCCGGGAATATCATGCGCCGTGTAGGGGAGGACTGAGGGAATCACGATCGAGCAGAACCTTCGGATGGTTGAGGCGGCGTTCGAAGCGATCAACGAGCGAGACTGGGACCACCTGTGGGGACTCCATGTGGATAACATTATCATGTCGGTCCCGGACCTGCCCGATCCACTCAAGGGTCGTGAAGCGGTCCAAGGACGACTTCAGGCGTGGGCCGAAGCCTTACCGGACCTCTCGTGGAAGCGCCTGCGAGGTTTCGGACAGGGAGACTGGGTGTGCATGGAGCTCCTGATCACCGGCACGCACAAGGGCCCGCTTCGCTTAGGGCTCGGCCAAGCGGCGCTCAAGAAGCAGGGGGACAAACCCGTTCCCCCGACCGGGAATCGAATTGAGCTTCGAGGGTGTGTCGTGTACAAGGTGGAACGGGGAGAGATCTCCGAGAGCCACGTTTACTACGACCAACTCGACTTCATGAAGCAGCTGGGCCTGGTACGGTAGACCGGCGGGGCGGCTCCGCGACCCGTCCGATCGGCCGGGGCCAACTTGGTTCGCCTTGGCCCGCGCCTCCCCCGAGAACCTTTATTGGGACCGCCTCGCATCGGATGAGGGATGCGTGTCGCGGACCTGGGTCTCGACCCCCGTATCGTGGAGATCCTGAAGAAACAGGGGATCGAGGAGCTGTATCCACCACAGGCCGACGCAATCGGCCCTGCGCTGCTTGGTGAAAATCTCGTCCTCGCGATCCCGACGGCGAGCGGGAAATCGCTCGTCGCATATCTCGCGATCCTCGCGTCGGTCCTGCGAGGCGGGAAAGCGCTATACATCGTGCCCCTACGCGCACTCGCGGCAGAAAAGTATGAGGCCCTCAAAGACTTTGAACCCCTCGGAATCAAGGTCGGGATTTCGGTTGGGGATTACGACTCGGCCGATCCGACCCTCGAGAAGCTAGATGTCATCGTAGCGACCTCCGAGCGAGCGGACTCTCTCCTGCGCCACCGCACAAACTGGCTTCAACGACTGAGCGTGGTCGTCGCCGACGAGGTGCATCTCATCAATGATGCGGATCGTGGGCCGACGCTCGAGGTCACGCTCGCGAAGCTCCGCCAAGTGAACCCGAAGGCGCAGGTGCTTGCCCTCAGTGCGACGATCAAGAACTCCGTGGAACTGGCGCGCTGGCTCGAAGCCGAGCACATCACGAGCGAATGGCGACCTGTGCCGCTCAAACAGGGAGTCTACTTCGACGGCCTCGTCCACTTCGCGGACCAGACAATCCAGGAAGTCAAGGTCCGGGAGGACGACATGTCCGGCCTCGTGACCGACGTCTTGGCCTCGGGAGGTCAAGCGCTCATTTTCGTGAATACGCGGCGGTCAACAGAAGCTCTGGCCAAATCGTTGGCACAAGACGTGCGCGAGGCGCTGAGCGAGAAGGAACTCGATCACTTGGACAAGCTTGCGGACCAGCTCGTCCGTGGACAAGAGGAAGCGACCTCGATGGCCGCGCGCCTCGGCAAATGTATCGATGGGGGTGTCGCGTTCCATCACGCGGGTCTCACGAACGACCAGCGGAGCATGGTCGAGAAGGAATTCAAGAAGGGGCGCGTCAAGTGCATCGTGGCGACTCCGACCCTCGCGCAAGGTGTGGACACCCCCGCGAGACGGGTCGTGATCCGGGATCTCAACCGATTCGATGTGAACTTGGGACTGACTCCAATCCCCGTGATGGAAGTCAAACAGATGTGCGGACGGGCCGGTCGACCCCGTTACGACCCGTACGGTGAGGCGATCCTCTTCGCGAAAGACGAGGACGACATCGACGAACTGATCCAGGACTACTTCCTCAGCGAACCCGAGGCGATTGAGTCCAAGCTCGGGTCGGAGCCCGCCTTGCGGATGCATATCCTCGCGAACATCGCGACGGGCCATGTGGCCACGGAAGAGGAACTCTTTGCCTTCTTCAACCGGACGTTCTTCGCGTTCACGGGCGACGTCCATACGATCCGGGGCAAAGTCCTCGAGGTTCTCGAGTTCCTCGCAAAAGAGGACTTCATCACTCGGCACGACGGCTTTCTGAAAGCCACGTTCTTCGGAAAAAGGACGAGCGACCTGTACATCGATCCGCTGAGCGCCGTCAAGATGCGCGACGCGCTCCACCAAGCCCGCGACAACCGTTTCTTCAACCTCTGGACCGTCTGCACCACGCCGGACATGCCGAGGCTCTACCTCCGTCGCGGTGACTATGCGTGGGTCGAACAGAAGATCGAGGAGGCGGATCTGACATTCCCGGTTGAGGACTATGACTTCTTCCTCGCCGAGGTCAAGACGGCCTCGCTCCTCGATGACTGGGTTACGGAGCGGACGGAGGAGGAAGTCACGAAGAAGTTTGGGGTAGGCCCCGGGGACATCCGCCGCATGACGGACCAGGCGGAGTGGCTCCTATACTCGATGGCGGAGCTGGGCCGGATCTTCAACAAAAAGAAGGTCCGGGCACTCACCCGCCTCACGATCCAAGTGCAGTACGGCGTGAAGGAGGAACTCCTCGAGCTCATCTCGCTCCGCGGCGTCGGCCGCGTCCGCGGTCGAGCGCTCTTCCAGCGCGGATTCAAAACCCTCAAGGATCTCCAGAGGGCGAACCCGAACGACCTCTCGCGAATCCCGACGATCGGACCGACATTGGCGGGGAAGATCAAGGAGCAGGTGGGCGCACCGGTCGACGTCCGCGAAATCGAAGGCCAAGCGGCACTGGGGGATTTCGGATGACGTACCAGCTTGCGGGAGCCCGCGGAGGCGTCGAAGACCCCGAGGCGACCCTGAAGAAGGCCCGCACGTGGTCGGAACGGACGGGCGATGATCTCCTCTTGGCCGATGCCCGAGCTGTCCTGGGCAGGGACCATCTCGAGACCGCGGTTCGACATGCGGTCCGCTCGCAGACTTCCGGGACCATGGCTGCACGGACCGTATCCATGGAAGCTTTGCGCTACCTATCCGCGCAGCGCCAGGTCGCCGACGCGATTCGCGTCTCGGGGATTCGCCGCGGGACGAAGGAGCTGGCCATCGTCGTGTTCGGCCGCTCCTCCCTCGATGACTTCCTGGCAACGTTCGGATGGTCGCGGGACGACCGGGTCCTTGATGCCGAAGGCAAGTCCTTCGAGACGATTGGGATCACAAAGGCGGAGTGGCAGGCACTCCCCTCGAATCAGCGGGCGGATCTCGCCTTGGAGAAAGTCGCCCTCCTGGACACGGAGAGGTGAACCGCACCGCATCGTGATGATGCGGCGGCCAGGATTCGAACCTGGGAACCCCTAAGGGACGAGACCCTAAATCTCGCGCCGTTTCCGAGCTTGGCTACCGCCGCGGGGGTGGAAGCCGCGAGGGGGTTGAAAATCTTCCGCCCAGGGAAGTCCGGGGTCTTCCGGAGCGATCACTTCCAGAGCAGGTAGCCGGCCACGAACAGGATCACGACGATCGCCGTGACGATGAACATCCCCCACACCGCGTATGGGCTCGTTCCTGGAACGTCGTGCGTCATGACTTCCGGAGGAATGTCGTCCCGAATCCGGTTTACGATCGTCGGGGTGTTGAACTGGGGAACGGGCGGGCCGGAGACGATCAAGGCCATCGCCTCGGGGCGTAAGTCGGGAGAGAGGCGATCCAACCGGTTGGCAAGGTCATCGCATCCACCCGAGGAAGTAGGCAGCGACGGACGCGACCACGATGACGAGCAGGGTGAGTTCCATCGCGAGCACGAGGCGGCTCGGAGGCGCGAAGGCCGGACGCGCCCGTGGCCGGTCTTCCTCGATTGCCCATCGGGGTTCCTTCGGCCCCTCCGGGCGTTTCACTTGGGCGAAGTCCAATGTGTCGGATGGCCGAGGACCGTACGTAGCCATGGAACTCGTACGTCCGAACGGAGAGATAAAGGTCCCGCGGGAGGTCCCGCACACAAAGTTACATGCGCGTACGGATGATGCCGTCCGCGCATGACGTTTGCGCGTCTGCCGTTCGAGGACGAGACATACCTTTTCGACGTGCGGATGTTCGGCCAGGAAGGCTTCGGGGCGATCTACCTCATCGCGGACGATCGGAAGGCCATCATTGAGACCGGCACGTCGTGGGACGCGGCGCGGATCCTCGAAGCGGTCCGTGCGTTTGGGCTCCGGCCCGGGGACATCGACGCCCTGGTCGTCTCGCACATCCACCTCGACCATGCGGGCGGCGCCGGATTCCTGACCACCGATTTGCCGCACGCCAGGGTCTACGTTCATGAGCGCGGGTTCAAGCATCTTGTCGACCCGACGAGGCTCGTCGCAAGCGCCCGCGAGGCCCTCGGCCCGGAGGAGTCCCAGGCGTTCGGGATGATGCGGCCCATCCCCGCGGATCGGCTCGTCGGGGTCAAGGAAGGCGACCGTCTCGACCTCGGGAAGCACGTCTTGCGGTTCCTCGACTCGCCCGGTCACGCCCCGCACGAGCTGACGATCCTCGACGAGCGTACCCGGTGCATGTACACCGGCGACGCCGCGGGCCTGTACTTCCCCGGGGACGAGATCCTCATGCCGATCGCCCCGGCGCCCGCGTTCGACCTGGGCCAGAACCTCGAGACGCTGCAGCGCATCCTCGCGCTCGAGCCAAAGGCGCTCCTCTTCAGCCATTACGGGCCCCACGCAAACCCGAAGGAAGCGATCGATGCGATGATGATCGCCTACCCGGCGTGGGCGCGGGTCGTGAAGGAATCGCTCGCCTCGAAGGGCCCGGACGGCGTCCTCCGCCAATTGTACGACATGAGCTGCCGCGCAGCGAAGCGGTACCCGCGGGAGTTCCTCGAGCGGCGGATCCGGACGAGCATCACCGGCCTCGCGGCGTACCACGAGCGGATGGAACATGCTGCCCCTGTCCGTTGAGGAGGCGATCCAGGGGATCGCGGAGGACCGGACGAGCGGAGCGTCGAAGCTCGCGCGCCTCGCGCTCGACGTGATGGGCCTTGCGATCATGGAGGCGAAGGGCCGCCCGGAGCCGAAGGACCTCGCGGAGGCCGCCCGCCGGATCTCGGAGGCCCAACCGGCGATGGCGATCGTCCACAACGTCGCCCACCTCGTGTCGCGGCTGATCGTCGAAGGCCAGGACCCGAAGGCGGTCCTCGAGACGACCCGCCAGGAGCTCGACTCGGCCCGGGGGAAAATCGGGCGGACGTTCCTCAAGGTCGCCCCGGACCACGGGGCTACCGTGACGCTGAGCTACAGCGAGAACGTCCTCGAGGCACTCCGGACGGCCCACGGGAAGGGACGCGTCGACCGCGTGTTCGTGATGGAGTCCCGGCCGCTCTTCGAGGGCCGTGCGTTCGCGAGGGATCTCGGGGACGCCGGCATCCCTGTGACGGTCGTCGCGGATGCGCTCGGTCCGTCGCTGATGGCCGAGGCCGCGTGCGCGCTCGTCGGCGCCGACGCGATCTTGCGGGATGCGGCCGTCGTCAACAAGATCGGCACGTACGGGCTCGCCCTCGCCGCAACGGATGCGAAGAAGCCTTTCTACGTCGCGTGCGAGTCGTTGAAGTTCGATGCCCGCTTCGACACGGCCGGTTGGCCCGTTCCGGGTCCCCGTCCCCCGGAGGAGCTCTGGGACGGACGGGGCGACCGGATCGACGTCCTCAGTCGATACTTCGAGGTTACGCCGAGCCGGCTCGTGACGACTACCGTGACGGAGCGAGGCACCTACACCCCGGACGTCATCCGCACGATGCTCGCGCAGTCCAGGCCGTCCCGATCCGCGGGACGATGAGGCGTCAGGCATATCGTTGTCCTGCAGGTTAGGAATTCGTTCGGCAACGCTCGATCCGGGTCTGCGGCACCGGCAAAGCTTGATTCGCGTCGCCTCCCTACGCCCTGGGGATGGTCGGGGACGCGCCGATCGGCCTGGATCCGATCGAGGAAGGCATCCGCCTCTTCAACGACCGCTACTTCTTCGAGGCGCATGAAGTCCTCGAGGGCGTCTGGCGCGAGGAGCACGGCGAACCGCGGCTCTTCCTGCAGGGCCTCATCCAGATCTGCGCGGCGTACCATCACACGCAGAACGGCAACCCGATCGGCGCGATCACGCTCTTGGAGCGAGGCGCGGAGAAGATCCGGCGTTACCCGGCGGGCTATCTCGGCATCGACACGGCGCCCCTGCTCGAGCACATCGAGGCGGACCGCGCGCGGCTCGGACGAATGCAACGAGGGGAGGAGCCCGATGCGCCGCTGGACTTCCCGCGCATCGAACGAAAGGTTCAAAGCTGACCGATTCGGAACAGACGAGCGGTGATGCCTCCATGACAGCGGCCCTTGCTCTCGAGGGCCTCGACGCCCCGACACGGGACCGCGTCGAGCGAACAATCGCGGCCCTAGATGCGCGCGGCGTCGCGACAATCTACGTCCCCGACCGGAAGCGGGCACTCGCGGCGCTGTTGGAGCTCATCCCGAAAGGGTCGAGCGTCGCCCACGGGAGTTCCACGACACTGCAGGAGATCGGACTCATCGACCGGATCAAGGAACCGGACTCCGGGTACCGCTACCTGAACGCAGCGTGGACGGCGGAGAGCGACCCCGCCAAACGCGGCCGCCTCCGAACGCGGCTGTCCGCCGAAGCGGATTACTTCCTCGGCAGCGTGCAGGCGATCTCCGAGACGGGCGAGGTGATCGGTGCGGACGCGAGCGGGGGCCGCCAAGCGTTCTACGTATACGGACCGCCGCACGTGATCTGGGTGGCAGGGATCAACAAGGTCGTGCCGACCCTCGAAGATGGGTTGAGGCGAGTGCGTGAGGTCGCCTTGCCCTTGGAAGACCAGCGGATGAAACGAGCGGGAGCTCCGGGCAGCTATGTAGGCAAGCTGGTCATCTACGAACGAGAGAGGTCCGGCCGGATCACGCTCGTTCTCGTCGGAGAGCCGCTAGGATTCTGAGGGCCCGGCGCGCGGTTGCCGGACGCGGTTCAGAGGAACTCCGCGAGGAGCTCGTCCGGATCCTGGACCCCGAGCGGCTGCCGTACGGGCGGACCTTTCTTCAGCGCGGGCTCGAGGTCCTCGTACGTCGGCACGTCCTCCGTGCGGTAGAACAGTCCGAGCGGGATCCGGTCCCGCTGGACGAACGGCCACTCGATCGCCTTCGCGAAGGCCGCCTTCATGTCGCTCGGGTCGTGGCCCTCCTTCTGCAGGTCGTACACCCGCTCGCGGAAGAAGTCGTAGGTGTTCACCTTGTTGTACGTCACGCAGGGTGACATGCAGTCGATCAGGGAGAACCCGTGGTGCGTGATCCCGTTCTTGACGAGTTCCGCCATGCCCTTCACGTCGCCGCTGAAGCCGCGCGCGACGTACGTCGCCCCGGACGCAAGGGCGAGCGAGATCGGATCAACGGGGTTCTCGATGACGCCCACGATCGGCGTGGACTTGGTCTTCATCCCCTTCTCCGACGTCGGGCTCGCCTGCCCCGTCGTGAGACCGTAGATCTGGTTGTTCATCACGAGATATGTGATGTCGATGTTCCGCCGCATTGCGTGGATGAAGTGCCCCACTCCGATGCCGTAGCCGTCTCCATCGCCGCCGGTGACGATCACCTGGAGCTCCGGATTCGCGAGCTTGGCGCCCTCGGCGACCGGCAGGGCGCGTCCGTGAATCGCGTGGAAGCCGTACGTCGAGAGGAAGTGCGGCAGGTTGCTCGAGCAGCCGATGCCCGAGACGATCACGACGTTCCACGGCTCCAGCTGGAGGGCGTGGATCGCCGTCTGCAGCGCCCGGAGGACGGCGAAGTCGCCGCAGCCCGGACACCACGTCGGCTTGATCTCGGACTTGTACGTGTCCATCTCAAACTCGAGTTTCATGCGACCGCCTCCAGGATGTGATCAGCGATGTCCCGCCACGTGAAGGGCTCGCCGTCCGACTTGCCGTAGAAGGTGTTCGCCTTGTGGCCCGTCTCGGCCCGCAAAAGCCGCGTGAATTGGCCCGTGAAATTGCCCTCTACGGACAGGGTCTGTTTCGCGCCCCGGAGGAGGCGCTCCGTCTCCTCGACGTGGAACGGGAAGACGGTCGGGAACTCGAGGCTGTTCACCTTGACGCCATCGGACTCGTCGACGCGAAGGATCGCCTCGTGGGCCGGCCCCCATGTCGAGCCCCAGAGGATCAGCGTGAGGTCCGCATTCCGCGGGCCCCACAGCTCCGGCCGAGGCGTGTCCTTCCGCAGGCCGATGAGTTTGCGCATCCGCTTCTCGTGCATCTTCCGGCGTTCCTCGACGTGCTCCGGCAGGCCCGCGAGGACGTCCGAGATGAGCTCGCTGCTCTCCATGTGCTCGTCCGTCGCGGCGACGTGCTGGAAGCCCTTCGTGCCCGGGATCGCGCGCGGGCTCACGCCGCTCTCCGTGATCAGGTAGCGGCGATACTCGCTCGAGATGCCGCCGTCCGCCGCCATCATCCCACGGACAATCGGGACGTTGAAGTCCAGCTTCTCGACCGTGCGGTAGCCCTCGCCCAGGTAGAGGTCGGAGATGACGATGATCGGCGTCTGGTAGATCTCCGCGAGATTGAACGCCTGCGCGGTGAGCGAGAAGCATTCCTCCGGGTTCCGGGGCGCCAGGATGGCCCGAGGCCAGTCGCCTTGGCCGGCGCCGAGCGCGAGGTTTAGGTCCCCCTGCTCCGTCTTCGTCGGGAGACCGGTCGACGGCCCGCACCGTTGCACGAGGACCGCGACGAGCGGGGTCTCGGTCATGCCTGCCTGGCCGATCGCCTCGACCATCAGGCTGAAGCCGCCGCCGGAGGTGGCGGTCATCGCCCGCACGCCGGCGAAGCCGGCGCCGACGGTCATGTTCATCGCCGCGAGCTCGTCCTCGACCTGCTTCACGACGACGCCATGGGCCGGCCCATGCACCGCCATCCAGTGCAAGATCGACGACGCCGGCGTCATCGGGTACTGCGCGAGGAACTTCACGCCGGCCGCGAGGGCGCCGAGGCATAGCGCCTCGTTCCCCGTCATCAAGTACTTCGCCTGATTCGTGTAGGCGAGTCCGTATTTCAAAGATCCGCCCGCCTCGTCCACGGCGGCGCCCCCGAGCTTCGCGGCCTGGATGTTCTGGTCGACGATCTCGGGCTTCTTGTCGCCCCAGATGTCCTTGAACGCGCTCTCGACGTGCCGGAAGTCCAGATCGAACAGCCGGACGACGGCGCCGAGAGCGACCGTATTCCGCATCAGTGCGTTCGGCGAGAGCGTCTGCGCCTTCTTCCGGAGGGGAATGCCGATCAGCCGCACATTCTTGCGGAGCTTCTTCGGGTCCGGCTTCGTGCCGTCGAGGTCGTAGACGATCGCGCCGCCCTCGACGACGTCCCCCTGGTGCACGTCCATCGTCTGCTGGTTGAGGCACATGACGACGTCCGGGTCGACGCCCTGGGAGAGGACCGGATCGAGTCCGCCGCGGACCTGGGTCCAGACGTGGCCTCCCCGGATCACGCTCTGATACGACGAATACGTCCATGTGTTCAGGCCGCTCCGCGCGAAGATCTTCGCGAGGCTCTCGGCGGTCGATGAGACGCCGTCTCCCGCGGCGCCTCCAATGCGGGCTACGATGTCTCGCTTCGACATGGTCGCACCCGACGGCCGACGGACTCCCTCTCCGGGTTTCCACTTCAACGCCGTCCCAATTTAATATACCCTTGCATGTGATGCTTCGGGTGGACGGCGGGCGCCTCGCGGAAGAAACGCTTTTCCCGGCAGGCGCGTTCCTACCGCGATCGGCGATGAAGGCGGTCCCGGACCTCCCCAAGCATCCGAAGCCGCTCGGGCCGTATTCCCACTGCGTGGTCGCGAACGGATTCGTATTCATCTCTGGGCAGACGCCGCTCGTACCCGGAGGGAAGGCGGGCGAATGGGCGGCGGCCGATGCCGGAGGCCAGACGCGCCAGTGCCTTCGGAACGTCGCGTCGATCCTGGAGGAGCTCGGACTCGGCATGAGCGCGGTCGTGAAGACGACCGTCTTCCTTGCGGATCCGAAGGACTTCGCGGCGATGAACGAGGCATACAAGGAATTTTTCCCCGAGGAAGCACCGGCGCGATCGCCCGCGAGGATCGGCACGGAGCTCCCCGGGTTGCGGGTCGTCATCGAGGCGATCGCGGTCTACGAGTCGCGAGCGGAAGGGTAGTTACCACCAAACGGGGATCACGCGCTCGGCTGCGAACGGCCGGTTGCGTTAACCCTAAACGGTGGTAACCCGAGGGCACGTGGTCCGGGACGTACGTGAACCCTACCTGTACGCGACACATGGAGGACGCATCTTCGTTATCACCAAACGGTGGTAACGTGCAAGTGGGTTGCGGCCTCGCGGCGAAACGCATCCGACGCCGGTGGTACCTGTACTTCTGGGAGTACGGTCACCGGACCTCCCCACGGGGACGATCGTGGGTGTACGTAGGTCCGGTCGGGCAGCCGCGGACTCGCGAACGCGCCGCCGCCCTCCTGCTCGCGTATCACCTCAAGGCCCGTGACGAGCTGGACCGCCGCATCCGGAGGCTCCTCGGCCACGCCGGTCGCGGATGACTAGAACGACACACGGGCGAGGGTCTTCGTCGCCTTCACGCCTACGATCTTGCGGATCTTCGAGACGACGATGTCTCCGATCGCGTCGTACGAGTCCGCCTCGACCTTCGCGATGAGGTCGTACTCGCCGAAAAGAGGGTACAGCTCGACGATGTGCTCGACCTTCATCAACTTCTGATAGACCTCCTTCTCCCGGGTCGGTTCGATGTCGATGAGGACGAAGCCGATGGCCGTGAGGGCACCCCTATTTTGACGTACATCCGAGTCGTAGATAAGGATATCGCGCGCCCCGAGAAACATGCGACATCGATTGTCGCGGGACCGAGTCTCATGTGGGATTCTCAGGAGTGAGGATACAAATAGGACCCGACTCCTCAAATCCATCTGTGCCACGAAAGCCCGGGGCACCGGGCGATCCCGCACCGGCGTTCCCCGTCGAGACCCTTCGACACTGGTACGTCACCCCCTTCGGCGGTCGCTCCCCGGAACTCGACCTCTTCCAGATCGGCATCAACCGCGAGGCGATCGAGAAGAACACCTCCCTCGATCCCGGGATGGACCGCGTCCGCGTGACGATCCTCGGGCACCTGCGCCGTCCGATCCTGCTCGACCGCTTCTTCGAGGTCGTCCCCCTCGACGAGCGTCATCCGGACGCATTCCGGCACTCCCCGATGGGGGAGGCGGTCCTCCCGGAGGGCGACGAGGTCTTGCGCCCCCGCGACGCGCCGCATCCGGGGGACGAGGTCGTGATCAGTAGCGTCGCGAGCCAGCGACTCGGCCTCCTCGCCGACTCCGAGGCATTCGCGGGGGTCGTCGCGGAGCTAGTCCGCCGTGCGCGCGTGACGGATCAAGAGAACAGCTGAACCGCCGCTCCCTCGGGCGGCCGGCCGCCGTCGCGGCGACGTCGCAATCGTTTTTATCGGCCGCCGGCCTAGGTGGACCGATGCGAATCGGAGTCATCGGCGTCCAGGGCGACGTGAGCGAACACGTCGATGCGGTCGCCCGCGCAATGCGCGAATACGGGAAGGAAGGCGAGGCGATCGCCGTGCGCCGACCGGAGGAACTCGCGCGAATCGACGCCCTCACGATCCCCGGGGGCGAGAGCACGACGATCTCGAAGCTCCTCGTGAAACTCGGGCTGTTCGACGAAATCGTCCGCCGCGCCACAGACGAGGCGATGCCGATCATGGGCACGTGCGCCGGGTGCATCCTCCTCTCGAAGGACGCGGGCATCCAAGGGGAGAAGACCAAGACGAGGCTCCTCGGGCTCATGGACATGGCGGTCGACCGCAACGCGTTCGGGCGGCAGCGCGAGTCGTTCGAGACGGACCTCGAGATCGAAGGGCTCCCGACGCCGTTCCACAGCGTGTTCATCCGCGCGCCCGCGATCCTGCGGACGTGGGGCGATTGCGTGGCCTTGTCCCGCTACAAGGACCGGATCGTCCTGGCGAAGCAGGCCCACCTGATCGGCGCGGCCTTCCATCCGGAGCTGGGCGGGGACCTCCGCATCCATCGAGCGTTCCTCGAACTCGTCTAGAACAGCACGATCACGAGGGCGCCCAGCGCGATCGCGCCGCTCAGGGTGACGTACAACGCGGGCCGGAGGACCGCCATCGTCGAGCTGATCGACGTCGTGAGGCGGGACGCGGACTGCGGCCCGAAGATCCGGAACTCCGGGATCTCTCCGGCGAATGCGGCGGCGTCGGCCGACTCGAGACCCGCCACCGCCTCCGACACGGCGGCCTCCGCTTGCGCCAAGATCGTCGCGCGGTCGAGCACCGCTCCGACCGCGTTGAAACCGTCCATCGTCAGGTTGACGGAATGGTTGTCCGTCGTCATCGCCTCGGACTCCTGCACGGTCTCGGAGACCTTGGCGCGGATGTCGTCCCGGATCCCGGGGACCATGTTGTTCCCGTCGAAGAGGATGTACGCGGTCCGCTGTCCGCCCGTCTCGACGACGAGCGCCTCGATGCCGCGCGCCCCGATCCCCTGGTCCGGCGAGCAGAAGCCGCGGCGCGACGCGTAGCCGATCCGCGGCCGATCCTTCGGCGCCTTCAGCGCCGCCTCGGTGGCGGCTTTCGCGGCCTGGATGATCTCGTGGCTCCGCTGGCTGCCGAACAGCGTGAGGCCCACGCCCGGTTCGAGGCAGTTGTGCGCGTCGACGAAGATCGCCTCTCGCGCGCCGAGGAGCCGCGCCTCCTGGACCGCCGCATGGCCCGTCGCACTGTCGATGTCGTCCGTCGGGTTCGGGGCGAAGGAGGCGACGATCAGCACGACGTCGCCGAAGGCCTGCGCGAGCGCCGACGCCCGCGCGAACGACGCGCGGCAGGAGCGGCCGACCCGTACCCCGTATTCCGCCGTCGTCGCGAGGGCCCGCACCGCGTCGGAGACTTTCTGCACCTCCGCCGACGTGGCGGGGTTCTCGTCGTGCGTCGTCGGGCCGTGGGCGACGAGGACGTTCGGCGTGAGATCCGAAAGGCCGCGAGCCACCTTCGAGGGGAGGTCGCTCCCGCTCACGTAGCCCATCGGGCCCGGATGGACGGTCGGCGCGACGAACAGCGCCTTCAGGCCCTTCGCCGTCCGGAAGGCGAGGCCGCCGACCCGCACGCGGGCGACGACGCTGATCGAATGGAAGAAACCCTCCAGCTCGGCGATGCCCGATTCCTCCGGCTCCGTGTAGTGGTCCAGGGTGAAGCGCAGGAGCTTCAGGCCGTCGACGCCGAACGAGCGCAGGAGCGGGCGCTTCGCGATCTCCGCGTACCCGACCGCGCTCCCGAAGAACAACGCGAACACCGCGAGCGCGATCACGACGTCGGCGGGTCCGAACCCCGGCACGAAGAGCGCGAGGCCCGCGAGGCCGAGGACCGGATGCAGCGCGGCGGCGGGGAGCGACCGCAGGTGTTTCGAGTTCGACGTCGCCGAGAGGATGACCTCGCGGATCCACAGGATCGCGCCGTAGCCGAGGACCGCGACGCGGTCGATCCGGAATGCGTACGTCACGCCGCCGAAGATCGCGTACGCCGTCAACACGCCGACCGCCATGAGTTCGAACGATCCCAGCAGGATCAGGCTGACGAAGATCAGGAGGAACGAGCGGCGGAAGTACATCCGGCCTCCGAGGCGCTCCGCCACGGGGACCGTCGCCACGGCGGCGATGCACGCCGGCAGGGCGATCGCGACCGCGCCGACGGCGACCCGTCCCGCGTCGAGGGCCGGATACACGAGCAGGTACGACTCCATGAGGGCGAAGGCGAGGATCGGGAAGAGCATCCGTTGCGGCCGGGGCGAGAGGAAGAGGCGGCGGGCGAGGCGCGTCGTCTCGGCCTGGCTCTCCGCCACCGTCTTCGGGCGGAGTACGTGCATCAGTCCGCCTTCACCGCTTCGATGATCCGCTGCAACGCGTCGCCTTCCCGGGCGACCTCGACGATCGTCCCCGTCACGACGACGTCCGCTCCCGCGCGCGAGACGGCCGATGCGGCCTCCGGCGTGCGGATCCCGCCGCCGACGACGAGCGGGATCCCGATCGCCTCGTGGACCGCGCGGATCAAGCGGTCCGGCACGGGCTCCGGCGCGCCGCTTCCCGCCTCCAGGTAGACGAGCTTCATGCCGAGCATCTGCGCCGCGAGGGCGTACTGCACTGCGATGACCGGGTTCTTCCGCGTGATGAGGTCCGCGTCCCCGACCTCGCCGGCCCGCATGCCCGGCTCGACGACCAGGTAGGCCATCGGGATCGTCTCGAGACCCCACGCCGCGACGATCGGAGCCGCGAGGCGTTGCTCGCCGATGATCAGGCGCGGATCGCGGCTGTTCAGCAGGCTCATGAAGTACAGCGCGTCCGCATGGGGCGAGAGGTTGCGGGCGTTCGACGGGAAGAGGATGACCGGAACCTTGGCCGCGTCCTTGATCGCGAGGACCGTCGCGTCGACCTTGTCCTGCGTCACCCCGGTCGACCCGCCGACCATGACGGCGTCCGTCCCGGCCCGGGCGGCCTCCGCCGCCATCGTGCCCGCCTCCGGCGCCGTCTGCTTGTCCGGATCGACGAGGGTCATGTGGAGCCGGCCTTCCTTGCGCCGGCCGACGATGTACTCGTAGACGTTCACACGAACGCACCTGCGAGGAAGGCTGCGAGGGCGACGATCATCGCGTACTTCGTCACGCGCTGGGAGCGCGACGGATTCGCGGCCGAGTGGAGGGCGGCGTAGATAAACATTCCGTCGGCCAGGAGGACGACGACCAAGTATCCAAGGCCCAGGACGCCGAAGTACGCGGGCAACAGGCTCAGCCCGACGGCGATCACCAGGAATCCCGACGCTGCGAACCCCGCGTTCGCGGCACCGACCCGCTGCGGCAGCGTCCGGCGGTCCACGTCCCCCTTCATGTCCTCGATGTCTTTCGTTATCTCGCGGCCCGCGGTCGCGAACGACGCGAGCGCCGCGAGGACCGTCCCCCGAATCAGCGGTGCGACCGGTCCGGAATACACCGCGACGGCCGCGAACAGGAAGAGCGAACCCACGAGATACGAGATCGCGAGATTGCCGGGAAGTCCTTGGGATTTCCAGCGGCGTTCGTACCCGTACATCACCCCGGCGTTCAGCAGGACGATCGCCAGAGTCGCCGCGCTCACGAACACGGCGGCGACGGAGGATCCCGCGAACAGCAGGATCGTGAACCTCTTCGCCGTCCGCGGAGAAACGGTCCCCGAGGCCAAGGGGCGCTCCGGGTGGTTGACCCGATCCGTCTCGACGTCGAAGAGGTCGTTCATCGCGTTTCCGCCCGCGGTGAACAGGGCGGCCGCGAGGGCCGCCAGGCCGATCGAGAGCGGCGCGACACCCCACGCCGCCACCCCGCCGGCCGCGACGGTCCCGATGAGGACCCCCGCCGCGGACATGAGGCAGTTCAAGGGCCTCGAGAGCGCCAGGAGTCCCCGCATTCTCGCCGGCCAGAGCCTCGCGCGAATAATAATGCTATCCCGCGGCGGCATGGTTGAAGTATCCGTCGTCCATACCATCGGCGTGGGGGGCGTGGCGACTCAAGCGCCGGCGTCGGCAGCGGTGGCCCGGATCGCGCCCGGAAGAGCGCTGGGCCGGCGGTGGGACGCACGGACCGGTGGCACGTTTGGCCTGTTCGTGACGACGTCCATCCTCCTCTTCGCGGCGTTGTTCCTCCCGTGGTGGGTATTCGAGGCCACCCCGACCGGGCCGGGCCAGTACGGATCGTCGACGGCATTCGGGCTCGGGATGGCGTGCTACACGTTTCGTTCGTTGTATACGTGCGCGCTCTACCCGCCGCCGACCGGCGCGCCGGATCCGACCAGGTTCTCCGGGATGGTCACGATCCTGCAAGGGGCGAGCCTCGCCTCGTTCCTCTTCGCGGTGGTCGGCGCGGCCTCAACGTTCTTCGGAGTGATCTGGCCCCGATTCGCGCGTCTGGCGTTTCGGTTCGGCGTCGCGGGATCCGCCGCGACCGCGGCCAGCGTGGTGCTCTTCGCCCTCACGGTTCCGGATAGCCTGAGTCCGTACCCGAATCCGGTGGTGCATGGATTCTTCGGATCCCTCCCGGGAAACCCGTTCTCCTACACGTGGGGGGCCGGGCTCGGCTGGTGGTCCGCCCTCGCATCCGCGGCCGCGCTCACTGCGGCGACCGTCCTCGCGAGGGGTCAGCAGAGGCGACTCGCGGTCCTCGGGGACCTCGTCATCATAGAGGCTGAGGCGCCGTGCCGGGTTTGCGGATTCCCCGTCCCGGTCGGCGACCGGTTCTGCGGGGCGTGCGGACAGCCCGTGGCGGGAGGCGCCGCGTGACGACTCCGTCGGACGCCCACCCCGTCGCCGACCGGATGTCCCGCCCCGTGAAGAGCGCTTTCGCGTTGGCGGTCCTGGCGCCGATCCTCGTCATCGCGGCCCTGACGTTGCCGTGGTGGAACTTCTACGGCCTCCCGACGGATCCGGCGCAGCGGACGCCCACGAGCTTCGTGAGAGAGGAACTCGGCCTCGGATTCGTCTGCGCGACGAACGCCGGGAACCGCGCCTGCTTCCTCTATCCGTGGCCCTTCGGACCGACGGGCGCACCGGAGTTGTCTTCCCTTTTCGCACTGGCCAGCGCGCTCATCTTCGCCGCGGTGTTCCTCTCCCTACTGAACGTCGTCCTTCTGGCAATCGCGCTGTTCCGGCCCACCCTCGCGTGGCTGACGCTCCCGACGAGCCTCCTGGGGGCCGCGCTCACCCTCTCTGCCGCCGCCTATGTGGCGCTGACGTTGCCTAGAGCGACGAACGGACTGTATTTCGCGGTGCCCGTCCGGACCTTCTTCGGCGCCGACTCCGCGGATGGCTGGACGTACTCGTGGGGCGCGGGAGTGGGGTGGTACGTCACAATCATCGCGGGGGAGCTATTCCTGGGATCGGCCCTCGCCTCGCGGTCCGCCGCGAAGGACCTCCGGCGGCACGGGAATCTCACGTTCGTCGAGCTGCTCCGCCTCTGCCCCAACTGCAGTGTGCTCTTCGCCCCGGGCCAGCGATTCTGCGGAAACTGCGGATCTCCGGTCATGCCGCCCTCCGCGTCTCCGGGACCCGTCGCATGACCGCATCGGCGCGTCCGCGACGCCCGTTGCGTTCTCATCCCTGATTATCACGGACGCACCGTCACAAGCCTTTTACGCACCTCGATTCATGCATATCGCAATCCACCGGTTCGGGGGGCGGAATTCCATCGCGTCGCGCCACACCGAAGGGGGGCCCTTGGCGGCGAATATGGGTCAGACGAAGAACTCGGGAGTCGGCTTCCTCAAGGCGACGAAGGCGCGCCACGCCGAGGAAGCGATCGGACAGTCCGAGGGACTCGTCACGGTCCTCCGATTGACGCAGGCCGACCTCAAGCCCGCGGAGGATTCCATCCGCATCGCGAAGCACCTCTTCGACGCGCACCAGTACGCGAAGGCGTTCCACGCCGCGAAGCGCGCGGAGTCGCTCGCCCTCTCCTTGGACGAACGCTTCAACGGATACACGAAGGCCGCGAAGGCGCTGCGATCGCGGATCGAGGCGATGCGGCATCTCGGCCTCGTCACCGATACGATCGAAGGCATCGTCCGTCGCGCCGAGGAGAAGATCCTCGCCGGGGCGTGGGAGAACGGCACGTTCGTGCCGAACTACCTGGAGGCGCGGGTCCTCGTCGAGCGCGCGGAACACGATGGCCGGATCCTCCAGGAGAAAGCAGAGCGGGCGTCCAACGCGATCTTCACCGCCGAGCTGGCAATCGAACGGCTCGTCGAGACGCAGGGGCCGCCGGATCCGATCGCGTTCGCGAACGGCGTCGGGGCGCCCCTCGAGGCGGCGCTGCAAGACGCGACGCGGGAGCTCGCGGTCGGCAACGCGCAGGGCGCGGCCCTGATCGCACGGGACCTGGAGGCGAAGGCGTCCTTCCTCCGCACGCTGTACGGCGCGGCGACGAAGAGCCTCGAGGCGACGGAGGCGCAGCTCACGGAGCTCCGGGGCGAAGGCATCCTGACGGACCGCCACGAGGGCCAGATCAAGATGGCGCGGGAGCTCCTCGGGAAGGGCTTCATCGAGCCGGGGAGCGCGATGGCCACGCGGCTGGCGCGGGAAGTGAAGTCGCTCGGCGACATGTACCGCAAGGCGACGACCGGCCTCGCCGACGCGGAGGTCCTGTACAGCCGCCTGCAGCGGGAGGGATTCCAGTCCTACGATGCGGATGTCGCCCTGAGGGACGCGCGCCGGGCCGTCCGCGACGGCAACTATGCGCGCGCGAAGGAGCACCTCGAGCGCGCGCTCCAGGCATTCCTTCGCCGCACGAATGCGAAGCAGGCGCTCGCCAAGGCGATCGTTGAGACGCAGACGCGCATCAAGCTACTCCAGGGCAGCGGCCTCACGTTCCTTCCGGACATCCAGGACGTCCTCGGCCGCGCCGAGCGGGAGTTCGCCGGCGGGAACTACGCCGGCTCGAGCGAGGATCTGCGGCTCGCGACGGTCCTCCTCGATCAGGCGACGCGGGCGCCCGGGCCGAAGAAGTGAACCGCGGGCTTAAGCCGCGCGCGTCCTTCCTTCGGCGGATGGGTGAGCAATACTTCGCAAACCGGCCGTCTTCCCGACGCCGTCCCTCGGAAATCCGCGTCGTTCTCCGCGGGCATTCGTTCACATTCCGATCCGACGCGGGCGTGTTCTCGCGCGAGGCGGTCGACCGGGGCACGCACCTCCTCATCGACGCCCTCGACCTAGGCCCGAAGGCGCGAATCCTCGACCTTGGATGCGGGTACGGCGCCATCGGGACCGTCGCGTCGCGGCTCACGGAGGGCGGGCACGTGATTCTGACGGACGTGAACCGGCGCGCGGTCGCCCTCGCGCGGGCGAATCTCACCGCGAACGGAATCACGAACGCCGAGGTACGCGAGGGCGACTTGTATGCGCCGGTGGCCGGGCTCGCGTTCGACGACATCCTCTGCAATCCGCCGATCCGCGCGGGGCGGGCCGTCGTCGATCGACTCATCTCGGATGCGCTCGCCCACCTGCCCTCGGGGGGCCGCTTGTGGCTCGTCGCGCGCACGAGGCAGGGAGCCGAATCGATCCGGGCGCGAATGCTCGAGGCGTTCGGAAACGCCACCGTCGTGCGGCGCGGGAGTGGCTTCAAGGTCCTGCGTTCCGTGAAAGAGGTGGCGTGAAGACATGCCCGTCAAGGCGCGGGCTGCCAGCCTCCGAGTTCGCCTCGTGAACCGCGAAGACGCCGCGGCCCTCGTCCCGTTGTTCGAGGCGTTCTACGGCACCTACTTTGGCGAGCCGGTCGTGGAAGGGACGGTGGCCCGGCGACTCCGTCAGGTGGAGAGCTTCGAAACGGTCGTCGTGGCGGAGGGAGGCGGTCGACTCGTGGGATTCGCGAGCCTCCGCGTCACGCCGTCCCTCGATCCTACGCCGTATGCGGAGATGACGGAACTCTTCGTCGAGTCGGATTCCCGCCGCCTCGGCGTGGCCTCGCGACTCGTGAAGTACCTCGAAGGCCTGGCCAAGGAGCAGGGCGCGACGCACATGGTCGTCCTCACGGGTCCCATGAACACGGAGGCCCAGACGTTCTATCGCAATGCGGGGTACGAGCAATACGCGGTCGCGATGCGCAAATCGTTGCAGGCCCCAGGGACGCCATGATCGGGTCGGGCCTTCGGAAAGTCCGGTGGCGACGGCTCGATCGGCCCGGCGCGGAGCGGGCGACCCTGTACCACTCCCAACGGTTCTGGTTCGTCGTCGGGAAGATCGACACCGAGTTCGGCGGCGTCCGGTCGAAGATCGCGTACCAGGTCGTCTGCGACGACTCGTGGTCCACCCGCATCGCGATCGTCAAGATCCGGCGCCGCACGACCCGCGGACGCCAATCGCTCTGGGCCCACCAAGATGGGCGATGGTTCTCGCACGGGGGCGTCGAGCGGGCCGATCTCGCGGGCTGCACGGACGTGGACCTGGAGGCCTCCCCGTCGACGAACACCCTTCCGATCCGGAGGCTGGGTCTGGCCGTCGGCGAATCGCGGGAGGTCCGCGCCGCGTGGGTGCGGTTCCCGCAGCTGACCGTCGAACCGCTCCGCCAACGGTACACGCGGATCGGCGAGGGCCGGTACCGCTACGAGAGCCTCGATTCCGGATTCTCGGCCGAGATCGACGTGGACGACGCCGGCGTCGTCGTCGACTATCCGGGTCTTTGGCGGAGGACGACTTAACCCTTATATAGCTCGTGAAGTTTGGACGTATATCCCATCCGGGGATTGTTGAATGCCTGAGGAGAAGACCACGCCCGAGGCCCCGCCCGCGCCGGCGAAGCCGGAACGAGGGGAGCGGCCCTCGAAGAAGAAGGACGAGGAGAAAGAGGAACCGAAAGGTCCGAAGGCGCCGAAGAAGCTCGAGGGCGTGAAGGAAGACTTCCGGTACATCGTGCGCATGGCGAACACGGACCTGGACGGGACGCGTCGGGTCGCGTACGCGCTCACGGCGATCCCGGGCGTCGGGATCCGCGTCGCGGAGGCGGTCTCCGACCTCGCGGCGGTCCCGAAGCGCGATCGGCTCGGGAACCTCTCCGAGGAGCAGACGGACAAGATCGAGGCGACGCTCGGCAACCTCAGCGAGGCGTTCCCGCACTGGATGGTGAACCGGCCGAAAGACTGGGAGTCCGGGCTGGACCTGCACGCGTTCGGCGCCGACGTCGAGATCCACCGGCGGGACGACATCAACCGCATGAAGATGATCCGATCGTACAAGGGCGTCCGGCATGAGACGGGCCAGAAGGTCCGCGGGCAGCGCACCCGGTCGAACGGGCGGACGGGCCTGACGGTCGGCGTCACGAAGAAGGCCGCCCTCGAAGCCGCCAAGGCGAAGAAGGCCGAGGAAGGCGGCAAGAAGGAAGAGAAGAAGGAAGAAAAGAAGGCAGAGACGAAGGAACCGGCCAAGGTGTGAGTCGTTGGGCGACCCGAAGTTCTCGCGAGCGAAATTCGAGCGGCCTTCCCATCCGTGGGAGGCGGAGCGCATCAAGGCGGAGAACGAACTCCTGAAGAAGTACGGGCTGAAGAACAAGAAGGAACTCTGGCGATCGCAGTACGTCCTACGGCGATTCCGGCAACGGGCGCGGGAACTGCAGGCGCGCGTCCGGCAGAAGGACAAGCAGGCCGAGAAGGAGAGGGAGCAGCTCCTCCGACGGCTGGGCCGGCTCGGGCTGTTGCCGCTCGAGGGCACGAGCCTCGACGACGTCCTCGCGCTCGACGTCGAGGCCATCCTCTCTCGGCGGCTGCAGACGATGACGTTCCTCAAAGGTCTCGCGTTCACGCCCCGTCAGGCGAGGCAGTTCATCGTCCACGGCCACGTCTCCGTCGGCGGACGTCGCGTGACGATCCCCGGCGTCCTCGTGAGCCGCACGGACGAGAACGTGATCACGTACGACGAGCGGTCCGCGATCTCGAGCGACCTGCATCCGGTGCGGCAGCACGGCCAGCCGCCGACGCCTCCGGCGGCGGAGGCCGCGGAGGAGGGCGCCGAGAACGAGGGACCGGAACCCGAGGCGCCGAAGCCCGACAAGCCGGAGGGAGCCTGACCATGCCGCGCTGGGGAATCGCGCACATCTACGCGTCGTACAACAACATCATCATCACGCTCACGGACGTCACGGGATCCGAGACGATCACGAAGGCCACGGGAGGCATGGTCGTGAAGGCGGCGAAGGACGAGGCCTCGCCGTACGCCGCGATGAAGGCCGCCGAGCGGGTAGCCGACGCCGCGAAGGAGAAGGGCATCGACTCGATCCACGTCCGGGTGCGCGCGCCGGGAGGGAACAAGTCGAAGTCCCCCGGACCCGGCGCCCAGGCCGCGATCCGCGCGCTCTCCCGCGCGGGCCTGCGGATCGGCCGGATCGAGGAAGTGACGCCGGTCCCGCACGACGGCACGAAGGCGAAAGGCGGGCGCCGCGGCCGGAGGGTGTGAGATGAAGATCCGCGTGCTGTCGCAGGCGCCGGACGCGATGCGCCTCCTCCTCGAGGAGACGGAACCGTCGTTCGCGAACGCGATCCGCCGCGTCCTCATCGCCGACGTCCCGAAGATGGCGATCGAGGACGTCGAGTTCCACCTCGGCCCGATCCGCGCGGAGGACGGCAAGGAGTACGAGAGCGTGAGCCCGCTGTTCGACGAGATGATCTCGCACCGCCTCGGCCTGATCCCGATCCCGACGGACCTCGGGCTGTACAACCGCCGGGAGGGTTGCCCGACGTGCCACGGCGAAGGCTGCCCGAACTGCACGATCATCTACTCGCTTAACAAGCGCGGGCCCGGACTCGTGACGTCCGCGGACCTCGAGCCGATCGGGGACACGAAGCTCCGGCCGAAGGACGCGAACATCCCGATCGTCAAGCTCGGCGACGGCCAGGCGATGCTCATCTACGCGACCGCGGTCCTGGGCACGGGCAAGGACCACGCGAAGTGGCAGGCGACCCACGGGGTCGGGTACCGCTACTACCCGCTCCTGAAGGCGGGGACCAAGACGCTGGACGCCCTCGACCCCGAGGTCCCGTTCTGCGAGAGCCACATGCAGTCGACCGCGACCGAGGAGGAAGAGACCGCCGAGCTGGCGTCGGACTGCAAGACGTGCGCCAAGTTCGCGGAGCAGTACAAGGTCGATTCCGTCAAGGTGGGCAACGACCCGACGCGCATCGTGCTGGAGTTCGAGACGGACGGATCCCTCACGACGAAGGCCGTCCTGGTGGCGGGACTCGACATCCTGTCCAAACGGTTCTCGGAGTTGGCAACGCAGGCCGGCGCCCTCGCGTGAGCCGCAGACCGCCTACTTCGAGGCTTGGGCGTAACGGGCAAGGTTTAACTAGATTACTATCGTTCTAGTATTCACATGGAACTCGGCGAGCTCGAATTGGCGGTGCTCCGCGCAGTCCGCAACGTTGGGTCAGCGACGTCGGGAGCAATCTACGACGAAGTCCGCAAGACGCGGGACGTAGCATACACGAGCGTTACGACGACGCTGTATCGCCTCGTCGACAAGGACCTCATTTCGCTTCGGAAGGAAAGCGAGAAGAAAGTCTATTACAGAATCAAGGAGGGCCGCGCATACCGGAAGGCCATAGCGACGATGGTCGACCGAGTAGTCGGCACGTTCGGCGGCGCGGCCGTTTCGTACCTTTTGGAGAATCCCTCGTCGTTACCAAGCGAGGAGCTTCCAGCGCTGAAGGCTCAGGTGGACAAGAGGATATCGAAGGAGAAGCGGGATGCCTAGTCTTATTGAGGTGATCGGGGAGGCCCTCCAGAACTACTGGCTCTCTCCCCTCTCTCTGACCGTGCTGGCCGTCTGCGGCGCGTCGATGGGAACGCTGCTTTACGTGTTCGTCACGAACAGCCGGAACGCGAAGCTCCGCGTGAGCCTCCTCACAGGGCTCTACACCCTCTCGCTGTTCTTCTGGGCATTCGTAGCGGCGAGCCTAGTCCTGTGTGTGTCGCAAGCCCGGATGGTCGCATACGCCCGGAATGGTGTGCCTCTGGCCGTCTTCGGCGCCGTCATGGGAGGCTTCGCCGCTTCGGCGGTTATCTCCCTCGTGGTCTGGAAGTATGGCAACGCGGCCGTGCTCCGCAAACTCGCGCCGCGCGAACTTCGAGCGGATGAATCCTGGTTACAGCAATATGCCGACCTTCTTGGCGAATTCGAGGAGGTGCGTCGCGTCCGCGTTCGAATGACGGACTCTGACGATATGGTCGCGCTCGCAATCGGCGGGACAGAACGGACTATCGTTGTATCGCGCGGACTCGTCTCCTTCCTCGAAAAGGACGAAATGGAGACAGTAATCGCTCACGAAATCATGCACCTGAAGCACCACGATGCGGAATTCAAGGTCTTCTCCCGCGTCCTGTCGCGGATACTGTTCTTCGACCCGTTCAGCAAGTTTTTCGATCCGGCGGTCCATCGGGAACGGGAATATCTGGCCGACGAGATGGCAGGCCGTTCCACCGGCAAGCCTGCAGCGCTCGCCTCCGCACTCCTTAAGATCGCCGATCGGGGCCTTCCTCCGAAATCGACCTGGGGGCTCAGCGTCCTCGGTGCGGGGCGAGGTATCTTCAGCCGCTACCCGCCGTTGAAGGAGCGGATCCAACGACTTCTACTTCTTTCGGACCTTCGATCAGTTCGTTTCGGGTAGGGAAAAAGTTTATACTATCCAGATAGTAACAGAACGGGGAGGCAAGCGAACGCTTTCAGAAGTCGCACGGACTGACAATGCTGATGATGCGCTTCCCTTACGGGCTGAACGTACCCTGGCGCTGATGCACCGGTGGGGATACGCGCCGACGGTCGCGGCCCTCGCTTCAGATCTGCTCGGAGGTTCCACGCAGCCGACCCACCTCCTTGATGCGATTGGCTCCTCCGAGCATTTCATTCTCAGAGACGAGTTTGTCTGCCTCCCAGGACACGAGGCTCTAGTGGAAAGATCTCGCCCCCGGGTCCGGGCTAATCGACTCCTCAATGGTCATGCCAAGGAAGCTGCACTTAGGTTCACCGCAGACCTCTTGCGCGTGTGTCCGTTCATCGATTGCGTAGCCCTTTCCGGATCCGTAGCATCGGGCGGTTACGTCCCGACGGACGACATCGATCTCGACATCTTCGTGCCGGACGGCGCAAAGTATGTCACTTACGCAATATCGCTGGCTCTGAGTCTGGGATTCTCCCTCGAACATCGGGGCAGGGGCCGATTGCGCAAGATCGTCTGCGTGAACGTCATTTGGACGCGAACCCAAACTGCGCCTTTCGCCCGGAAGGACGCGTCCCTCGCATTCGAGCTCCTCCATTGCCTGCCGCTGGTCGGCGCTCAAAGCTTCAGGGAAGTTATCCGAAGGAATCGATGGATCGACGGCTACTTCCCGCAGATTGCAACAGACCGATGGACCGATCTTGAACGCCCACGCCCAAACCTTATCGGAAAGCTTGTAGCGTGGGTCGCGGCCCACCCAGAGGCTCAGGTCCTTGCGGAACGAATCGCCCGGGCGATTTCTTATCTTGTCTACGTGACTGTGCACTGGCTCCGCCGTCATGACCGGGCGGCCATGGAGCGCCTCGACTTCCTTCAGCGTGCGAAGTATCCGTACGAAGTCTTCCAGGACTGATCTTACGCCTTCGATCGACATAACTCCAGTTTCCGTACTCTTCTTCGTCTTCAGTTTCGTCTACGGGGTCGCGCTCATGTATGTAGTCGTACTCGAACGGCGAAGGCACCGAGACGAAGGGGAGGCGACGCAGCACGTCTTCAGTCTCGTCGTTCCCGCTCACAACGAGCAGGAAGTGATCGGAGATTGCCTTCGGTCCCTGCTTACACTGGACTATCCGGACGATCAATTCGAGATCCTTATCCTCGAGGACGGCAGTTCTGACCTCACCGCCGATGTTGTCCGAAGCGAAGCGCAAGGGCTGCCTCAGCGGGTCGTAATGCTCCAGGTCCCTCGGCACGAAGGTGGTCGAGGGAAAGCGAGCGCGCTCAATCGAGCTTTTCAGTTTCTCCATGAGACAAGCCGATTCTCCCGGGCTCCGAACTGGATCATCGGCGTATTCGATGCGGACGGCCAACCGGACAGGGACATGCTCAAGAAAGCTTCCTTCCAGTTTCAGTCGCCTAGGGTCGGTGGTGTTCAAGCCTCTGTCCGCATCCGGAACCACCAGAAGTCTTGGTTGACGCACATGCAGGACATCGAATTCGCCGGCTTCTCGCGTGTGACCCAAATCATCCGAACCCGCATCACGAACTCCGCGGCGTTGGGGGGTAACGGCCAGTTCGTCCGTGCGTCGGCGATCGAGGACGTCGTCCTCGACGCGGCGGAAGGGGTGTACTGGAATCCAAAGGCCCTTACGGAAGATTTGGACCTCTCAACGCGCCTAGTGCTCCGAAATTGGGACTTGAGCCACCTAAACACCTCGTGCGTGTGGCAGGAGGGTGTGGAAACAATTACTGCGCTCATGCGGCAGCGAACGAGATGGGCATGGGGGTCGCTTCAAGTCTTTGGAGAGTATGTGCTCCGTATGACGGTTTTCCGGGCGCCAAACGTCCGTCTCCGGAAACGAATGGACCTGCTTTTCAACCTGAGCATCTTCCTGGTTTCACCGCTAATATTCGCCACCTGGATTCTGACGGGGCTAGCATTCATCGGTCTCGTGAGCGTCCTTTCTTCCGTGCCGGGAGCGATGATGGTCTTGCTGTCGTTTGCATACCTCCCGGTCGTCGGATATGGCCTCGCAACCGTGGGGGAATATCGGAACCGGCGCCTCCCTCTCGATCTAATCGGCTTCGCAATCTATACCTACCATTGGGTGCCGTGCCTGTATGCAGGCCTCTGGCACATTGTGGCTCGACACGAGCCGACCTGGTGGAAGACAGTGCGGAACGGCGAGACGACGGCGAGCTGATGCTTTGGACGAGGTCACGAACCGCCGATTGACAATCATGTCGGCGGAATCGTGGAGCGCCCTGCGTCCCGTCATGTTCGTCGCCGCGCTCCTCCTCCTTGCAGTCGCGTTCAGACTGATGTGGGACCGTTTCCTCGACCCATTCGAAGATGGGTACCAGAACTGGTGGATCGCAAGCTCCTTTGTCGAGACAGGTACCTATACGGACCGATTCTCCCAGATGACGCGGGGCAACTGGCTCCCGGGCTACGAATTCTTCGCTGCGGGACTCGTGGCGCTCCTGGGCAGCCACATCATGCCCCTTCTGAAGGCCTCGAACATCTTCTTTTCGCTGGGGACGACCGCGATCGTGTACCTCCTCGCCCGACCGCGGGGACAAGTGACCGCGGCCCTCGCGGCCGTTCTCTTTGCGGTAAACCCCGCCGACATCGTCATTTCCAGCTTCGCGACCCCAGAGGCGCTAGCCCTTTTGACGACGTTCTCCGGACTCTACTTCATCGAGCGCCGGCCGTTCGGCAATCGCCGTTCCCTTATCGTTGCTGCGACCGCGTTCCTCGTGGCCGCTACACTCCGATACGAGGTGTGGGGATTCGTGGGACTCTACATGCTGTGGTCTTGTCGAAGCAGGTCAATTACTCGTCGTGAACTCGCAATCCTTGCATTCCCCGCTGCCGCTTTCGCTCTTGCGTGGTTTGTTTGGACAAGCCAGTACGGATTCCTGCCCTCGATGATCATCGCCCAGACTTCAACGGATGTTCAGTACAAGGAGTCCGTGGGGACACTCGCTCCTGTTTCCGATCGCCTCACGTCTTTCTTCACCTGGTATCTGAGCTGGACGCCGTTGGCTCTTGTGGCGATCGGGTGGCTGGTGATGCGCGAAAGGAAATCCGTTTTCACGGGGATCATTGCCCTTTTCTACGGAGCGGAAATCCTCTACACGGCGGCCGGCTTCGGCAACCCGAGCCCGAGATACATCCATTTGACTGTTCCGATCATCTGCATTTGCTCGGCGAACGGAATCACGGGAATCGGAGCGGTTTTGAATAAGAGCATCGCTCGTTTCCGCCATCTAGGCCGGTGGGCTCCGACCTGCGCGGCGCTAATCGTGTCCCTAGTCCTGGCGGTTCAGGTCTCCAATCCCTCTCCTACACCTGGATTCATGCTCAGCGGGATGCAGCGCGCGGGCCTTTTCCTGAGCGGCTCGCCGCTTCCCGAAGGCAAGGTCTTGATTTCTGAGTCCTCAATCGCGGCTTATTACAGCGGGTATCCTGCATCGAGGATTCTAGGTTCCTCGGCCCTTCCGGGAGACCAAGCCAATGCGTCCGCGTTCCTTCTCGAGAATGCGGCGTTCGTGGTCATGGTAACCGTACCTTACTACAAGCTCCGTACGCTATTCCCCGACCAAGCAAACGGAGTCAACGGATATCATCTCGTCCTTCTCTATGATGCGACCGGAGCTGAGTTTGATTACGGAGCGCCGCGCGTCCTCGTCTTCGCCGTCGTCCCATAATCGGCAAGGGCGGAATCCGCCACCGTTCGTCCCAGGGGCAGAGTTCTACTCCTATCTCGCCCAGGGGTATGACCAAATGGCCGGAACTTACGATTTGGTCGAGGGGAGGAACACAATCAGCGAGAGAGTTCGACGGACAACGCTCCAGGCCGCTCTCGGGGCCTTCCACAGAGGGGACCGGATCTTGGAGCTCGGCTGTGGGACGGGGCGGGATGCGGTGGCAATGGCACGAGCGGGGATTCGCGTGGTGGCGACAGACGTCTCGAGAGGAATGGTTGAAGCCACTCGGTTGAGGGCGCAGGAGGAAGGCGTTGGCGACCTCATAACAGTACAGAACCTCCCGGCGGCGACTGCCGCACGAGAAGACGGTCCGTTCGATGGCGTATACTCCAACGGCGCCGTGCTGAACCTCGAACCTGACCTGTCTTCGGTTGCTGCGGGGCTTACGGAAAGCGTACGCAGAGGAGGAACGGCCGTGCTGACCGCTGCGAACAGAGTCTCGCTCTTCGAGCTCGCCGTGTATCCTCTTGCCCTCCGGCCGCGCAAGGCGTTCCGGAAACTCGGCTCGACAGTTCCAATCCCAATATCCCGGGAGGGCATCGGCAAGAAGTATGTGGTTCCGACCCGATTTCTCACGCCACGCGAGTTCTGTGCAATATTCGCTCCGCACTTCGACCTCCAGGCGCTGCGAGCCCTCCAGGCCATTACTCCGCCGTGGAACCTGGTTGATTTCGCGAATCGGTTTAGGACAGCGGTACTCGCTCTTGAGCGCATCGAGGACCGTTTCGGCGAGAACACCTTCCTAAGGCATCTCGGTGCGATCTACCTAACCATCCTCCGGCGGCGAGAGGGTTGAAATGCGAAGGACGGACGGTGTGGGCGCTCCCGTCGACGCAGCGCTTGCTTACGACGAGTACGCACACCGATATGATGACTTGCTGACTGAAAACCACATCAACGCATACATGCGACAGGAGATGACTCGGACCCTCCTCTCAACATTCGGGCCGGGGAATCAGTTGATTGAACTAGGATCCGGGACAGGCGACGAGGCGATCAGTCTCGCCCGTGCCGGCTGCAACGTAGTCGCGGTCGATCCTTCGCAGCAGATGGTCCAGCTTGCCACTCGCAAGGCTGCCGCCGAAGGTTTGGGGAACCGCCTCGAATTCTTGGTCGCCAGCGCTGTCGACGCCGCACACCTGCTGGGCGAGCGTGGTACATCGCCGCGCTTCGACGGGGCTTACGCAAGCTTCAGCCTCTCATACGAACCGAACTTGTCTAAGGTTGCAGAGGCACTAGCCCCGCTGATCGTCAAGAACGGGTTATTCGTCATCGCGCATATGAATCGGCTTTGCGGGGTGGAGTTGATGGCTGCAGTACTGTGGGGCCGGCCCTCCCTGGCAGGAAGACGGATAGGAATTCGGACTCTCCACAAGGTCGGCGAACGCGTCACTCTCATTTTCCCGCGAACCGCGAGTGAGATCCTTCGGGCATTCCGTCCTTACTTTGCGCTGGACAGGCTTAGGGCGCTGCCCGCAGTCCTTCCGCCGCACTATGCGAATCGTTCGCTCGGAAAGCTGCCTGGCTTGCTCGAACTCCTGCTCGAGGCAGACTCGGGTATCTCCAGGCTGCCTCTCATTCGCGGGATGGGGGATCAGAACCTGCTCTGCCTGAGGAGGATCGGCTAGCCGCGCGAATGGCGGCTGGAAGGTCCAGCACTGCACGTCCGAGCCGCCCGCGCAGCAGATGACCGACGGCGGCTCCGAACGTCGCGAAGAGATCGGGAAGCAGCCCGCTTTTCGTTCCGATCCGGAAGAACGGCGCCAGCTTGTGCCGCTCACTCAACATCGCGTAATCGAGTCCATACCGTAGGTTACGTCGCAAAGGGGAAGGTTTCAGACGAACATGCGGGCCATCGAGCTGAACCAATCTGCCTCCGCGCTCACCCATCCGAAGAAAGAATTCGAGTGTCCAAAGATGGAGTGGGCTAAAGCCTCCGAAGCGCTCGAGGGTCGTCCGAGGAAAAATCATCATTCCCCCGTGCCACTCTACGAGATCGGCTTGAGTCCGGAAGAGGGTTTCCTCCAGGACCTCTACGTAGTTTGCAGGAACCAGGCTATTTCCATCGAACAAGACGAGGGTCTCTTTGGACGCTGCTGCGACGCCTGACATTACCGCAATCGCGATGTTGCGCACGTGGACAGATACGATCTTCGCTTGGTGGCGCCGTGCGATCTCTTCGCTCTCGTCCGTACAGGAATCGAGGACGAGAATAATTTCCTCTGGTCTCCGGGACTGCCTCTCGACGCATTCGAGGACATCATCAAGGACAGAAGCCTCGTTATGAATGGGGATGATCGCAGAAATCCCCATGGGTCACGACAATCTCGTTCTTTGGAGTTCCAAAGCGGACGTTACGGTATGGAGCACACCGCGAGGCATGGGCTCTGCCGTCATCGCGAGAATCGGTTCCGAGGCGGCGACGACCATCTCCCCGAAATTGTCCATGTACAGCGTGTAGTATTGCCCGTTCGTTTGGAAGTCGCGGTACACATGGAGGTTTGCACTGTCCGTGAGCATGAAGTTGAGACTGGTAAACCCACCGTACTTTTCGATCGCCAGTGTCCGAACCGCAGCGGTGGCCTCTGCGACGTCCTTGTGCGACCGGCCCTTCAGTTGGTCCAGCATCGCGGCGAACAACACCTGTGAATCGATCATGCCATCCTCCCCCGGATCATTCACCAGGGACCCGTTGTGCTGGAACGCCCACGTGACCCCGTCCCGCTCTTCGACGAACGGATGGGCGAACTTCTGCGCCACCAGGCCTTTCGAGCTCGCTCGTCGCAGGTGGCCCATGACGATCAGGGATCGTCCGGGCGCGCGTTCGATGTTCAGCTTCGCGATCTTCCACGCCGTCCCGTAGTACTT
>DASPZJ010000083.1:0-19361 GCA_035636315.1 Thermoplasmata archaeon | reverse complement strand
TCGGCCGCGCGCTTCGATTGTCGGGCGAGGCCAAGGGACCCGGTGTAATCTTTCGCGTCGAAGCGGGTCCTCGCGGCGTCGAGGAGCTGCGTCGCCTGACCGACGTCGCGTCCCGCGGCGCCGGCGGCGTCGATTGCCGTGGTGGCGACCTCGATCGAGAACTTCGATTGCATGAGGTTCGGCGGGAACTCTTTCTGGATGATCTCCTTGGTCGTGATCTCGTCGGAACCAGAGGAACGCGGCAGCCGATCGAGCTTGGCCAAGTCGCCCTTCGACGCTTGCGCCGATTTCAGGGCGAGGAGCCGTCCCTTTGCCTTCGCGGTGAGGTCAATGGCGACACGGTAGTTCCGCCGCGTGGCGGCCGTCTCGGCCTCGCGCAACCAGGAGGCCGATTCCTCGCTCCGGATCCCTTGGCGTTCCAGGGCCGCGAGGATCGCCTTCGTCGTCACGATTGTGTTGTGCGCCTCGTCGGAGAGTTCCTCGTCCCGTTTCGCCGTGCGCACCCGACGATTCTTCATCCGCTTCCGAAGGAAGCGCAACTCAAAGAAGGTAAAGACGGCGAGGGCCACCGCGAACAGGATGACCGCGACCGTGACCTGGTCCGTGGCGGGATCGGCCATCGCGGCCGGCCCAGCCGGGTGAGTCCATAAAAGAGTTTCCACCCGTTTTTCCTGGGTGATTTCCTCCGCCGGGCCCGAAGCTCAGCTCAACACGTCAGAGAGGCGGCCTTGTTTCTGCGCCACACGGATCTCGCGGGCGATTCGGCGGCCCGTCGACATCTCCGGCTCCGCCAAGTCGGAGTACGGTGACCCCGCGATGAACAGGTTCGTCCCCGCGACGATCCGCGTGGAAATCTCGAAGACCTTGAACTCGAGGCGGTCCGTGACGATCGTCTCGAGGCAAAACGGTCCGATCATCCCGCCGAACAGGACGATCGACCGCTCGACGGCCCGCTCGCCCATCTCGAAGGCCTTCGGGAGGAGCGACTCCCGCAGGACCACCGGCATGTTGCCCGTCACGACGAACGTCGGGAGGAGGTCGATCTTCCGGAGGGCTTCCTGCGCTCCGAGCTTGTACATCTCGTCAATGTTGGCCTCGTCCCGGCGGTCTACGCCGAGCATCTCCAAGGCCCCTTTCGAGAGCGTGTAGCCTTTCGTCGCCAGGGGCGAATAGAAGTAGTGGATGTAGTACCGCGTTCCGACGACGTATTCCTGGATCGTGTACTTCATGCCCGGGCGGATGGACTCCTTGAAATCCTCGTAGTTCTTCGCGATGAAGGCGCCGCGGCCGCCCTTCGCGCCGTAGTACTTGACGAACACGGGTCGGTCGATGTCCTGGGGCCGCTCGATTTTCGCGGGCATCGACACGCCGGCGGAGGTCAGCCATTCCCGCTGCTTTTCCCGATCCGTTTCCCACCGGAGCACCTCCCGGTTCCCGAAAGTCGGGATCCGGAGCTTCGCGAACGTCTCCGCGCCCATGTACTCGACGAAGGAACCGTGGGGGACCGTGACGACCTGCTTCGCCACCAGATCGTCCGCCTGATCGAGGATGTCCGCGTACGAGTCGACGAGGAGAAACTCATCGGGCCGGGCGAGTGGGAACGCGTCGTAGAATCTTGGCCGCTCTCCAATCGCGATCCCCAGGGTGCGAAAGCCTTCCTGTCGGGCGCCGTGGAAGATCTGCAAGGACGAATGGGAACAGACCGTCGCGACGACGGGGTCCTCGTATTCGTCGAGGACCGACGCGATGGACTTCCGCGATACCATTACGGTGCGAATGGTGGCGGGAAATTAAAGGTTTGCACGACCGCGGAGGACCCCATCGGCGACGCGCATGGCCCGGACCGTCTCCGTGACATCGTGAGCCCGGATCACGTCGGCTCCGCGGGCCGCCGCAAGGGTCGCCGCGGCCACGCTGCCCGCCAGGCGATCTTCCATCCGCTCCCCACCGCCGAGGTGGGCGATGAACGACTTCCGGGAGACGCCGACGACGACGGGATGACCCAACGAGACAATCCCGTCGAGATTCCTCAGGAGCTCGAGATTGTGGCCGACGGTCTTCCCAAAGCCGATTCCGGGATCGATGGCGATCGCCTCGTGCTCGATGCCGGCCGCCATCGCCGCCTTCGCGCGGGCGGCGAGGAAGTCCCGTACTTCTTCGGCCACGTTCGTGTACCGCGGGGCCTGCTGCATCGTTGCGGGCTCGCCCCGCATGTGCATGAGGACGACCCCCACGCGCGCCTTCGAGGCGAGACGGGCCATCCGCGGATCGGAGAGACCGGTGACGTCGTTGATGATCGTCGCGCCGCGCTCGATCGCCTTCTCCGCAACGTCCGGTTTTCGGGTGTCAATCGAGATTGGAATGTCGATCTTGCGTGCGACCCCGCGCAGGACGGGATCGACCCGACGCAATTCCTCCTCCGCAGAGACACTCGCCGATCCCGGCCGAGTGGATTCCCCGCCCACGTCCAAGATCGAAGCCCCCTGCTCCGCGATCTCGAGCCCGCGTTGAATCGCCGCTTCGGGCGCAAGGTATCGCCCGCCGTCGGAGAAGGAATCCGGCGTCACGTTCAGGACGCCCATCACATACGTCCGGTTCAGGACGATCTCGCCGGAACGATGGCGCCAGACGCGCGGGGACTTCGACACAGTCTGCGGCATCGCCGGCAGCATATTTCAGCGTGCGCGGAGCGCGGAGCTTAATATCCCGCAGTAACTACGCGCCGACGAACATGAGGGTCCTGTTCCTCCATGTAGACTTCCTCGAGTACGAGACCATGGGGAAGGCGCTCAAGGACGCCGAGGACGTCCCGCCGTCGAAGCGAAAGGCCCGTGTGGACGAAGCACTCGTCTGCTTCATCACCGCCGAGAAGCGGGACGAGAACCATCCGGAGGCCGGCGCGAAGGCCGCGGCCACGAACATCGAGGAAGTTGCCGCCCAAGTTGGCACAAGACGGATCGTGCTCTATCCCTACGCGCACCTGAGTTCCTCGCTCGCGGCGCCGGGACCCGCGCAGGAACTCTTTCATTCGCTCGAGAGCGGCCTCGTAGCCCGCGGATTCGAGGTCCACGCCTCTCCGTTCGGTTACTACAAGTCGTTCCGAGTTGCCGTGAAGGGCCACCCGTTGAGCGAGTTGTCGCGAGAGATCGTCGTCGACGCGGCGGCGACGGGAAAGGACGAGGTCTCCGAGGCGGTCAAGGCGGAGGCGAGGCTCGTCTCCCGTTGGCACATCCTCGACACGAAGGGCGGTCTGCACCCGCTCACGATCAAGGACGGAACGATCGCAGGTTTCGACTTTCGGGGTCAGCAGCGCCTTGAGAAATTCGCGCAGTATGAGATGGCGAAGTCACGAGCGGTCAAGGAGGAGCCGGCTCACGTCCGCCTCATGCAGGAGCTCGAGCTGGTCGACTACGAGCCGGGATCGGACCCCGGCAACCTTCGCTTCTATCCGAAAGGAAGGCTCATCAAGGCCCTCCTCGAAGAGATCGTCTCGCGAAGGATTCGCGAGTACGGCGCGATGGAGGTCGAGTCCCCCGTCATGTACGACTTCGAGCACCCCGCGCTGAAGTCCTACCTCGATCGCTTTCCCGCCCGCCAGTATGTGCTGCAGACGCCGAACAAGAAGGCGTTCCTCCGATTCAGCGCGTGCTTCGGGCAGTTCCTGATCATGAAGGACATGGTATTGTCGTACAAGCAGCTCCCGCTGCCCCTCTACGAGCTGACCCGCTACTCGTTCCGCGCGGAACAACGAGGCGAACTGGCGGGGCTCCGCCGGCTCCGGGCGTTCACGATGCCCGACTGCCACGCGCTATGCGCGGACGTCGAGCAGGCGAAGGCGCACATGATGGTCCGGTTCGAGGCCGCTTGGAAGCTCATGGCCGAGTGCGGGTTCTCGATGCCCGACGACTTCGAGGTGGGGATGCGGGTCACGGAGTCGTTCTGGCGACAGCACAAAGACTTCGTGATCGCGTACGCGAAACGCTGGGGGAAGCCGCTCCTCGTCGAGATGTGGTCGGAGCAGTTCTTCTACTACGCGCTCAAGTATGAATGGAACTTCGTCGACGGGAACGACAAGGCGGCGGCCTTGACGACGGACCAGATCGACACGGAGAACGCGAAGCGGTTCGGCATCACCTTCACGGATGAGAAGGGCGGCCAGCGGCACCCGTTGATCCTTCACCTCTCTCCGAGCGGCGCGATCGAGCGGGTCATGTACGCCTTCCTCGAGAAGGCCGGTGCCGATGCGAAGCGGGGGGAGCCGCCGATGCTCCCGGTCTGGCTCGCGCCCACGCAGGTACGAGTCGTGCCCGTGAGCGCAGACCAGCTCGACCACGCCCGTGGACTCGTCGAGCGGTTGCCCGAGGTGCGAGTCGACCTCGACGACACGAACGATACGCTCGCCAAGAAGATCCGCCGCGCGGAAAAGGAGTGGGTCCCCTACATCGTCGTCGTGGGCAAGAAGGAGATCGAGAGCGGAGCCCTCAACGTCCGGGTCCGTGCGACGAAGTTGCAAACCGAGATGTCCATCGACGAGTTGCACCGGCGGATCCGAGCCGAGATCGCAGGGCGTCCGTTTCGGGCCCTCGCGGAGCCGCAGGCCGTGAGCGCTCGACCAATCTTTCATGGCTGATTCGCGGGGATGGAATTCTCAATCGCGAGAATGGTGTACGTTCGGTTATGAACGGCCGCTCGCTCCGCGAGCCGGTGGTCCGCCTGAAACGCGACCTCTTTGAACTAATCCTCGGAATCGGGATCCTCGCGCTGGGCCTCGTCGTCATCCTGTTCACGTTCTCGCAAGCGTTCGCAATCGCTACGAACCCGGGGCCTTGGCTCCGCAACCAACTCCCGCAAAACCAGCAACCCACGGGACCGTCTGCCTCGTTCGATTGGACGAGCAACGACGCGACCGTCACATTGGCCGACTCGAGCCGACCGGGAGACTCCCAGATCGTCTTGTGGGACTGGGACTTCGGCGACGGACAACGGGGCAGCGCACAGAACCCGACGCACACGTATTCATCGTACACGACGTACCAGGCGAGCCTCGTCGTGCGGGATGCGAATGGGAAGGAGAGCCTCGCGATGGCCCAGGTCATCACGGTCATCGGCGAAACACGGTCCGGACGTGGCGTGAACACCCCGACCGGAGCGGGGCTGAATCTCAATCTGGACTTTGCGGGCGTCCTCCTCCCGATCGCGATCGTCTTCCTCACGTTCGGCCTGTTCCTCGTGATGACGGTCGTTGCCGGTTCAATCATGAGGGCGGGCTGGAACATCTTGAAACCGAAGCCCGAGACGATCCGCGTCCGGCTGAAGCCGAAGCACCTCACCCAGGGGTTCGAGGACGACTCGATGCCGACCCCGCCGCCCCCCGCGACCTAGGTCAGCGACGACCCGACGTCCGCGGGAACTCACTCGCGAGCGACCCCGACGGCCCCTCGGAGACAACATCCATGATCGAAACGGACCCGCGCACGTCGTCGAGGAGGGGCGACCGGACCCCGGTCATAATCGCGAGGACCCGAAGGATCCCCTCATACTTCCGATCCACCCGAACACCGAAGATGACGTTCGCGTCGGGCCGCATTTCCTCCGTCAGGCCCTCCACCACCTCGTTCGCCGTGCGGAGACGCAGCCCCGGGCCCGCGCTGATGTGGATGAGGGCCCCGCTGGCGCCGCGGTAGTCCACGTCGAGCAGGGGGTTGTCGAGAGTATCGGAGACGACCTGGTCCGTGTCGGACTCGGCGTTCTCTCCGTAGAACACGGTCGAGGTCCCGCCGGATTCGAGGATCGTGCGCACGTCGCTGAAGTCCAAATTGATCAGCGATGGCAGGGTGATCGACTCCGTGATGCCCTTGATGACCTCGCTGATCAGGTGGTCCATTACAGCGAACGCCTGCTCGACGGGAAGGTTCGGGACGAGGTCCAGCAGTCGGTTGTTGTCCAACACGATGAGCGAGTCCGAGGAGCTCCGGAGACGCTGGATTCCGGCGCGGGCGTTGCTCATGCGGCCTCGCTCCGCCCGAAACGGGGTCGTGGCCAGGGTGATGACGACGCTCCCCGCGGCCTGCGCGAGATCCGCGATGACCGGCGCGATCCCCGTCCCGGTGCCCCCGCCGAGGCCGAGCGTGATGAACGTCAAGTCGGCGTCGCCGATCTGATTCCGTAGCTCCTGCTCTGCGAGCTCTGCGCACCGTTCGCCGATGTCCGGCTTGCCGCCCGCTCCCATCCCGCGCGTGACCCCGCCCCCTATCAAGACTTTGCGGTCCGCCTGGATCGAGTCGAGGTGCACGGCATCCGTGTTCACCACGACGGTCCGTGCGCCGTGAATGCCCATCCGATGGAGACGGGCCACGGAGTTCCCTCCTGCGCCCCCGCATCCAATGACGAGGACGCGAGGCCGGGCGAGCGCGAACGAATCGAGGAACGACTGGTTCCCGGAACGCTGTGCGGTCTCGAGGCCCATCCTTGGTCCCATCCTCGGCGAGGCGCGACGGGCCATCGCCGGTGCTCGCGCGGCTAAGGGGCGCGCGTCCCGGCCACGATGCTATCGCTCGGCCCCTTCCATGGCCTTATGGAGCCGGCGGCGGACATATTCCCGGACCGCGTTGCGCACCGCGTCCTCGACGGACACGGAGTCACCCGACTTCACGAGCTGCTGCAGGTCCACGACGTTCCCCTTGGGCAGCTCGATCATGAGCTTGCGGATGTAGTCCGGCGCGAAGTGGATGTCAATGAACCGGTCGATCGCGGCGCGGATCGCATCGGACACGGTGTCGTAGTCCCCGCTCTTCACGAGCTGGTGGAGGGCCTTGACCTTGTCGGGCGGGAGCCGGATGGTCACCCGTTCAGATTCGGATGGCATGATTTGCCTTGGCCGATCGCTCGGATCGGTTGTCTGACGTTCGTATGACGAGCGACTTATTTAAAGATATGTCATCCCCGAATTCCCTCCGGGGAGCAACCGAATTCGAGCGAGTCCGAGCGAGCGGCGTCTAGAGCGCCCTCATACGGTTGTTCTTCGGATTGTGTTCGACCTCGGCGAGGCCTATTTCAACGATTGGCCGCCTTCATGTAGACGACTGTCAGGGAGGGGATCGCGCTTTTGGCAAGAGCCTTGCCATCACCCGGCTCTCCGAAAAGCGGGCCCCGTGGACCCGCATTTCCTTCTCTGCAATTTCCGAATCCCCGGGCTTCAGGTCCACGCCACGAATCGCATCGCGAAGGATCCGGACGAGCATCCCTCGTCGCAGGGCGTCCAGCGCGGTCGCGCGAACGCAATAGTCCGTCGCGAGCCCGCAGATCACCAATTCGTCCACACCGAGCTCGCGCAACGCCGATTCGAGATCGCGTCCGCGATCCGTGAACGCCTGGAACCCGGAGTACGAATCGACCTCGGGATCCATCCCTTTCGAGAGGACGAGCGACCCCTTCGGCACGTCGAGGTCCAGATGGAAGCGCGCGCCCTTCGTCCCCTGGATGCAGTGGGGTGGCCATGCGCCGCCGAATTCCTTGAAGTGCTTCGTCACCTGCGGGTGCCAGTCCCGCGTAAAGACGACCGGCAGACCGCAGCGTGTGAACAGGCCGACCGCGCGATTCACGCGAGGGATGATCGCGTCCCCATCCGGCACGCCGAGGGCTCCGCCGGGGCAGAAGTCGTTCTGAATGTCGACGACGAGCAGGGCGGCCCTCTTCCCCAAGGTCCCCGGTCCGCCATTCCGACGAGTCGCTAAAAGGTTGCGGCCTTGCGAACCTGCACGAAATCGTCATCGTAGTCCTCGCGGAACGCGAGCGTGTCGGGTAGTGCCGCGAACCATCGGGCTTCGATGACCTCGTGTCCGGGTCGGAGATCAACGGACTGCGCGCGGGCGATGAATTGAGCGAAATATCCGTGCCGGGCCCGACTCCCGTCCGTGAGCGTTTCGTGGACAATTCGGGTGAGGGCCGGATGCATCAGCTCGACGCCGACCTCCTCCCGCACCTCGCGACGGAGCCCTCCGTCTGTCGTCTCTCCGGTCTCCAGCAAGCCACCGGGCGTGAACCACAACTCCCCCGCGGAGGGTCGCCCAACGCGGACCAGGACGACGTTTCCTCGTCCGTCGTGGATGAGACCCCCCGCCGCCCAGAACGGCGTCCGGCCCTTCCGGCGAAAGGAGGGATCGTCCGATGGAACGACCCGCGTCCGGCGGACGATTGGGACGCGGCCGAATTTCGCAAACGCGTCGGCCATCCGGTCCTTGCACTCTCCGGGGCACACGGAGGCTTCGAACGCCGGAAAGGTTATTTAACATCCCTCCGACTTCCCGAGCCGCGCACCGGAGGCGCGTTCGTGCTCGAGGACGTTTCGGACCGGGCCAACAAGGTCTACGACGCGATGAAGTCCGCCGGCATCACGTCGGAGGACAAGATGCGGGATGCGGAGGCGATCACGAAGTTGTCCAAGCTCCCGAAAAATTTCGTCCTCACGGCCCTTCAGGAGCTTCAGTCGAAAGGCTACGCGAGGCGAAAGGCCCGAGAGAAGGCGGCGGGCTACTACCTCGTGAAGTGACGCCCGCGCGGCATCAGCGGCGCTTCGGCGGCAAGGCGGCGGCGACCATCATTGGCAAGAGGGCAGAGGCATCCCCCTCGATCGTCACCTGCTTCGCGGTCGCCTTCACCTTCCCCCACGAGATGCCTTCCCGCACCCGCGCTCCGCTCAGGCTGCCGTCCCACTCCGGCGCCGTCGTGATGTAGACCGCGTAGTCGAGGCCGCCCCGGAACTGGTTCCACCAGATCGTGTGGTGCTTCGACACGCCCCCGCCGATCATCAATGCGCCCGTCTCCTTCGCGCGGAAGACGATGTCTGCGAGCTCGGCCTCGTCCCGGAACTGATCGATCCCGAAGGCCTTGTGGTCCTGCCAGAACGACCAGAGCTGGTAGCCGACGGCCCCGTCGAAGATCGCGGGCACGTACACGGGGATGCGGTTCTTCCACGCCCACCAGAGCAGCGAGGCCCGGCTGCCGGTGCGGCGGCCGAGTTCCCAGAGGAGCTCCTTCGTCGACAGAGACCGCCGGCCCGATTCCCAGAGTGCACGGAGCATGGGTTGGAGTTTCTCCTCGAGCACGAGGCCGTACGACTCGTTTGGCACCAAGACGTTGCCGAGCCGATTCACGCCGAGTCGATGCAGCTCGACGTCGTCCAGTTCGAAATCCCCGTGAAAGTAGGGCCTCCAGACCCGTGCGAGGTCGTGGTCCGCGGTGCCGCACGTCGTCACGACGACGTCCACGAGCCTCCGCTCGACCAAGCCGCGCAGGACCCCGCGGACGCCGGTGGCCATCAGGGCCGCCGGGAACGAGAGGAACGTCGTGCATCCCGCCCGACGGAAGATCGTCCGGAGGATCGCCACGCCCTCCGCGATCTTCTTTGCGGTGAAGCCGCCGCCCCGGTCCATCTCCGCCACGAGCGCCGCGACATCGCGGGCGCGGGCGAGATCGATGTCCTCCACCTTGCGACGGAGCAGGTCTCCCTTGCGCATCCGGCGCGGAATCCTGGGGTCTTGATAAAAGGCTATGGAGCGAGGAGCGCCCGGAGACGCTCCCAGACGCCGAGAGGACCTCTCCAGCGGAAGACGCTGCCGCAGTCCGCGCACCGTCCCCCGCCGTCGTCGTCGAACGCGACCCGCCGCGAGGAACAGACGCCGCACATCCCCGCCACGGGTTTCGAGATCCCACGCCGCCGACGTTCCTCGTCGACCTGACCCTCGAGATGGCGGGCCGCTTCCTCCGCATTGCGGGCGAGGGTGAGCCCCGCGAGGTAGTCGCCTTTGCCGAGAACGTCCCGCGCCTGGCGCAAGAGCGTGCGCACCTCGGCCGCGCTCAAATCGTACGACTCCGCGTCCTTCAGGACCGGCTCGCTCGCCGCGATGATCGCCTGCGCCTTCTCGACCTGCGACTGACGAAGCTGAATCGCCCGTTCGATCTGCCGCTGCTGACCCTTCATCGCGAGGCGCTCCGCGCGTTTCAGGAGGTCCCCGGCCCGGCCGTGCTCCAAGGCCGAGATCGCGGTCCGCGCTTGGTCCAGGAGGCCCTCGGCCTCCTGCACGTCGGCGCCGACGTTCCGCGCGAGTTCGATATGGTCCGCGACCGCGGGGACCAATCCTTCGACCTCTTCAATCCGGCGGGTGCGCGCGTCGCCCGCCCTCCGGCCCGCCTCGACGAAGCTCTCTCGCGCCGACGCGAGGCGATGGCGATCGAGAAAATCGGCGCCCTGCTTCCAGGCGTCTTCGGCGAGGGCGACCGAGGCCCCCAGGTTCGCCGCCTCCCGAACCGCGTCCCGCGTCTGGGCGAGGAGCTCACGCACGCGGTCCGCCTCCCTCGCGTGGGCGTCGCCCGCGGTCCGGACGAGATCCCCGAGGAGGGCGTCGTCGTCGACGGAGCCCCGCACGAACGCCTCGCGCGACCGGTTCAGGACGGCAACCGCGTCGGCGGCGGCCGGGTCCGTCGGGTCGCAGGGCTCCAGGAGCGCCTGCGCCGCGAGGATCGCGTAAGACCACGAGGTCCGGCGCAAGGGCTCCGTCGTGCGCTCGGCGATCCGCGACGCCTCATGTGCCGCCGAGAGGGCTGCCTCAAACCGCCGCTCCTGGAAGCGCTTCCGCGCGGCCTCGAGGAGCACTTCGACCCGCTCGACGTCCGGGCCGGTCTCCTTCCCGAACAGGAAGCCTGGCTCTTTCTCGGGGATCGCCTCGAGCTCCGCCAGGATGTCCGACGAATCTTTCGATCCGGCGAGGGCCTCGACGAGCTCCGATTTCTTCTTCAGGCCCTGCAGGCCCACCCGATGCCGCTCCCCGAGTTCACGGAGCTGGCGAGGCCGCAGGCGCTCGAGCCGGGATTCGATCCGGAGACGATCCGCCTCGGCGGAGACGCCGGCCGAATCCGGCAGCCCGAGCAGGGCGTGGATCATCTTCTCGCGTCCTCGGGGATCCGCGGCTTCGACGCCGTGGGCCCGCGCAAGCTCTAGGAGGACGTCGTCCGCGAGCGTCTCAAGGCTTTCTTGGAGCGAACGCGGAATGCGCGAGACCTCCGGCCGAATCAGAGCCGCCGTCGGGGAATAAACGTTGTGCCGCCGGCGGGGTCACGCATCCGGCGGCCGGTATCGCCGAAGGACTTCGATGGCCCACTGCACTTTCCGGAACTCGCGCGGGTCTCCGCCGGAGTCCGGATGGAGACGCATCGCGCGCTCCCGGTAGGCCTTCTCGATCGCCGCACGGGAGGGCCAGCCGCGACCGAACCGCGGCGGGTGGATTCGGACACCGGCGAAACCGAGGATCCGAAAGGCGGCGTCGATCCCCTTCGTCTGCAGATAGAACTCGTGGAGATCCGAGAAGATCCCGCCGGACTCGTGGCCCCCCTCGATGCTGTACCTCTTGTGGTCGCGCGCGACCGATGAGCCGGCCCGGTGATCGTGGCCGCACGCGAAACAGAAGTAGCGGTCCGCCACGCCCCGCGATGTCGCGCTTCCCTCAAGGCGTTTCGGATGCCGGAGGCAAAGGTTATGCGCGTCCGCCGCGTTCGTGCGGTCGTGTCGTTCCGCTCCGGGCCTTCCGTCTTCAAGGACCAAGGCAAACTGTCGTTCGACTACCTGCCCGACAAGATGGTCCATCGGGAGAAACAGACCCAGCGGATGTTCAGTCTCCTCCGTCCGATCGTCGAGGCGGGAGCCTCGAGCAACGCATTCCTCTACGGTCCCGTCGGCACCGGCAAGACGCACACGGCGAAGCGATTCTGCCTCGACTTCAAGAAATTCGCCTCGGAATCGGATCGCGCCGTCGACTGGGACATCGTGAACTGCCGGCAGCGGATGGGGGACGACGCCGTCCTCCTCAAGCTGCTCCAGCACTTCGACGCCCACTTCCCGGAGCGGGGGTTCTCCCTCGCCGAGAAGATGGAGACGCTTCGGCGGCACCTCGAGAAGCACCGACTCCATTTCGTCGTCATCCTCGACGAGGTCGACGCACTCCTGAAGAAGAGCGGGGCGGACCTCATCTACTCGTTCGCTCGAATCGCGGAGGAGAGCACGGCCGCGAAGGGCAACATCTCGATGATCCTCATCTCCCAGCGACCCAACGCACTCGATTACATGGATGCGGCGGCCTTGAGCACCTTCCGCCGATCGAACGTGGTCGATTTCCCGCGGTACGATCGCGGGGAGCTGCGGGACATCGTGATCGGTCGCGTGCAGCTCGCCTTGCACCCGGGGACCGTGGACCAGGACCTCATCGACCTGATCGCGGACATCGCATCCGAGTTCGGCGACGCGCGGTATGCGATCGAACTCCTCGAGAAGGCGGGCATGCTCGCGGACGAGGAGAGCGCCGAGGAAATCGTGCCCGAAAACGTCCGAGGTGCGAAGGCCCACGTCCATCCGACGGATGTCCAAGAGCGGTTGGGCCTCCTCGATGTCCCGAAGAAACTCGTCCTCCTCGCAATCGCGCGGAAGAGCCGCAAGAAGGCGTACATCACAATGGGCGACGCGGAGGAGGCGTACACGGTCGTGTGCGAGGAGTACGACCAGAAGCCGAGGGCCCACACGCAGTTCTGGAAGTATGTTCGAGACTTGGACGCCCTCGGGCTGATCGACACGAAGCTGAGCGGCGAAGGCGTCGTCGGGAAGACCACGCTCATCTCCCTCCCGGAGATCCCGGCGAAAGTCCTCGCTGATAATCTGGAACGAAGCTTGAAGAGTCGATAAGGCCTATGGAGAAGCCGATGGGATGGGTGCAACCTCAGGACGGCGGCATGGGCCCGGTGGCTGAGTCGCTTCGCTCGGGCATGCCCATGGAACTCGAGAGAGGCTCTTGCTACCTCGTCAAAGAAAAGAAGCCCGAGCTGAGCTTCCGCCTGTTCGACCTCCTGCTCGGACAGCGGACCCCGGGCCTGTGCATCACCCGCCAGTATCCGGAGCGTGTGCGGCGCGAGCGCGGCCTCTCCGACGTCCGGATCATCTGGCTCAGTCACACGCCGGGTGAGGACTTCCACAACCCGACCGCAATCGGCACGCTCGCGAAGGTGATCCAGAAATTCATCGAGGACAACAACGGCGAGGGCGCCGTGCTCCTCGATGGCCTGGAATACCTGATCATCAACAACGGGTTCCTGCAGACACTGATGTTCGTCGAGCATGTCAACGAGTTCGTCATGCAGCACCGCGCCGTCATCATCCTCCCGGTGAGCCCGGATACGCTGGAGGAGAAGGAGCTCGCGCTGCTCGAGCGCAACGTGAAGGTGCTGGAGTCGCCCGGCCTCAAGACGGATCTCGAGGCACGCGAGGTCAGCCGGCTCCTTGACAACTATTGAGACGCGCTGCCTGACCCGATCTGACGCCCGACGATTTCGTCGACCGTCCCGATGAACTTGTCTTCCTTGCCTTTCGGGATCGTCGCGCCCGAAGCGATGTTGTGCCCCCCGCCGTTCCCGCCGACCGATGCGGCGGCCTCTCGGAGTGCGACGGCGAGATCGATGCCCGACATGATCTGCCCCCGCGTGGCGCGGGCGGACACCTTCGTCTGGCCGTCCAACACGGAGAGGGCGAGGACCGGTCGGGTCTGGTCGAAGAAGAACTGCATCCCCGTCCCCGCGACGGATCCGGAGAGGCTCCCATCGTCGCAGTAGAAGAGCTGGATGTGCTTCTTCGCGTAGAGCCCTTCGCGCTCGAGGCGGGTCAGGTATCCGAGCATCCTGGACATGTACTGGTCGAGGAGCCCCTCGGCCTTCGCCAGCGCCTCCCGATCTCCGAGGCACACCGCCATCCCGAGTCCTTCCTGGCCGAGCCGGTCGCAGCTGTTCACGTAGGCCTCGAGGTCTTGGGCGTAGATCTGATCCGGCTCGATCCAGTAGCGGTCCTCGACGATCGCGTCGAGCGCCTCGGGGGCGGCTCCCTGCTCCACGAGGTGTGCGGCGAGCACCGACGTCAACTTCCGCCGCGCCGCGGGTTCGAGCTGACGGAGGCTCATGTCGGGATCAAAGCCGGCCTTCTTCAGCAGAGCGGCAGATGCATCGGGACGTCCCGATAGCCCGCGGAAATATGGACGGATCGATTGGGCGATCGCCTTCGCGAGCGGCAGGTCCCGGAGGGACAGCCGACGCTCGGGCACGACGATCTTGCGGTCCGCGGCCTCGGCGAAGAGCGCGCCGTTCACCCCGACGAACCCTCCGGCTGCCTGCATGTCCCCGATCGCCCCGGCCATCGCGATGCCGGCGAGGTCCCAATTCCTCTCATCGAGGACGAGGGTGAAGAGCCACGTCGTGGTCGCACCGCACATCTCCCGGGCGCCGTCGACGCCGTCCAGATGCGGGTTCACGTGCACGACCGTGTCGGAGTCGCGGACCGGCTTGTGATGGTCCAGCACCACGACGGGATAGGGCAGGTGCTCCAAGAGGTCGAGTTGGGCCGAGCCCATGTCGCTCACGACGAGGAGCTCGTTCGATTCAGCCTGGAGGCGGTCCGCGGACGCGCGGTCGAGGGCGTGTGCCATCGACGCGTGGATTCGTTTCCCACGACGCATCAGGGCCCGCGCGAGGATCGACGCAGAGGTCGTGCCGTCCGGGTCGTAGTGGCAGAACACGCGGACGCGCGAGGCCGCATCGACGAGGTCGACAGCCTTCCGCGCGCGATCGAGAAGACCTTGGGGCGCCAGGTCGTCCAGGCGCTTCGCCATCGGTCACCTACTTCACTTGAAGTTCCGCCAACTTGAGGGAGTAATCCCAATCCGACGGCAGAACCCCGCGATCCTTGTAGTAGCGGGACAGCCGTCGGATCTTCGACTCGATGAGCTGCAGTCCGCGCTTATTGCTCAGGTCCTTGCCGTGACCTTTCAGGTGGGTCTGCAAGCTCCCGGCGCGCTTGATCAGGCTCGCGAGATCCTGAGGCAGCGCGAACTTCGCGCCCTTCGACCGCAAGATTTCCTGGACGCTTCGTCCTGTGGCGAGGCGGACGCTTGGGACGCCGTGCGCGTCGCGCAGCCGCACGCCGATCATCGCGGCGGACAAGCCTTCCTGGTGCAGGCGCAGGATCGTCTCCTCCACTTCGGCCTTTTCCATCCCCACCCATTCGGGATTCGCCTTGAGAAACGGGCGGGTCGAACCGCTCTTGCCTTTGCGGTGCGCATGGAGGCGGGCCATCGGTTTCCTCGGAGGCCGTCGCATACCGCGGGCACGTATTTAAGATTGAGCCCGCGGTCGCGCGACCGCCATCGCGCGGAACGTTTCGTCCGTCGCGGGCTCGAATCCCTTCCTCGCGTTCGTCGCCGCGAACGCTCCCGCCAGATCGAAGCCGGATCGGCGGAGGAGGGTCCGCATTTCGTCGCGATCGTGCGTCTGGACGACGTGGACTTCGTCGAACCGATCGAGGACCCGGCCGTGGCGCAACACGAAAAAGCGGAACTCGATGGGGAGCCGCCCCGTGCGCGGATCGAACCGGCTCACCTCCAGCCGGACGATCTCCAGGGCGGGGTCCCGCTTGTGCGTCCAAGACGGGTACGGGGAGGGTCGCGCGGCGGACGCTTGCCAAAACTCGAAGACGAATAGGCCTGCGGATGATAGATGCCGCCGCACGGAGCGCAAGCATCGCTCAATGTCCCGCGGCGTCAGGAGATACCCGAACGCGCCGAACATGCACACGGCCGCGTCGAAGGTCTTTCCTAGGTCGAACGAGCGCATGTCGCTTCGCACGAATCGGACCTGGATCCCCGCGGCGACCGACTTCTCACGCGCACGAACGAGCATCGCCGAGGACCGATCGACGCCCGTCACCTCGTACCCGCGTCGCGCGAGCGGGAGATCGTGATTGCCCGTCCCGCACCCGAGGTCCAGGATTGTCCGCGGTCTCCGTCGGAAACGCCGGAACACCCTCTCCAGGAAATCGACGTCACCCTCGTAGTCCACGATGCCATCGTAGATCCGATCGTAGTAACGGGCGAAACGGCCGTACGAAGCGCGCGAAGACGGTGCCATTCGCGGCATGAAGTCCCTTCGAGGTGATGATGCTATGGCTTCGTCACGACGACCGCGGCATGGTCCGTCTGGAACCGCGCAAGAGAGCGGACGTCCACCACCGAGAAGCCCGACGACATCAGCGCCTGCTTCGCCGCCGCGAACACCCGAGTCGGCGGGGCGGTCACGTCGGCGGAGCGGGCCTTCACGATCAGGAAACCGGTGCCCCCGCGCTTCAGCATCCCCAGGTTCTTGAGGAAGATCGAGTCCTGATCGCGCTGGGCGACGTCTTGGTACACGACGTCGACGGTCCCGACCCTTCCCGCATACGTTTGCGGCTTCGACGCGTCGCCGAGGACGGGCACGAGATTTGCGCGGCGCTCCGCCAGGGTCAGCAGGTTCCGGAACGAACGAGACGACACCTCGACGGCCGTGATGAGTCCGCGGGCACAGACGTCCGAGATGTGGCTCACGGTGGTACCGCTCCCAGCGCCGAGGTACAAGACAGAAGCTTCCTCTCGGAACGGCCACTGACGCCCGCCGCTCTTCAGGTACGCTGCAAGCTTGCTCCGGTTCGCATCCCAGCGTCGGTACTCGACGGCGGCCTCCACGGGGAGGCTCTCGCCGTACACGGAGACGCCTGGGACGAGATTGCGCGTGAGGAGCCACACTCCCTCCGTGTAGACGCCGTCCCATGGCGTCGGACGAATCGCCATCGCTCCGGCGAAGGGAGGCGTTGTAATGAGGCTTCCGCGACGCGGCAAACGGGCGCTCTTATGTCGCGCGTCGTTTGCGCGATTTCTTGGCGGGAGTCCGACGTGCCTTCGGTGACGTCCCCGGTCCGGTTTGGGTCTCCGGCGACGGCCCGGTCGCGAGGGGATTCTTCGCCGTCCCCGCGGCGAGACGCTTTCGTCCCGCGAGCGCCTCCGCGTCTTCCGGGCGCATCCGCAGCACCTGGGCATAGGCGCGCGTCGCGTCGGCGGTCTGGCGCGCCTCCTCGTGCGCCTGCCCCAGGTTCAACACAATCCGAGGTAGCTCGACCTGCTTTGCGGCCCGCTCGAGGGTCGTGACCCCGGACCCCACCCGGCCCGAGTGCACGAACGCGACGCCGAGGTTGTTCAGCGCTTCCGCCCGCCTGGGATCGAGTTCGAGGAATTCCCGGAGCACGCCGATGGCCTCGCGTGTTCGACCCGCTAAGAGCAACCCAGCGCCTCGATTCATCCATGCGCTCGCGTCCCGTGCATCCCGCCGAACGGCTTCCTGGAACGCGTTCGCCGCATCCTCCGGATGGCCAGCCCGGAGGAGCGCGATGCCCCACGCGCGGGCAAGGCTCGGGATCTCCGGGTGAGCTTCCATCGCCGTGAGGAGCACGCGGGTCGCTTCATCCACGAAACCGGCGCGAGCCAGGAATCCGGCCTTCGTCGCGAGCGCGCGCACGTCCCCCGGTCGGGAGGCCAGGTATGCGTCGCACAGGCGCGCCGCGCCTTCGAAGTCGCCGTTGATGGCGAGCGCTTCGGCCCGATGCAGGTCCGCGGACGGATCGCCCATTTGAGCGGCTCGTCCGAACGCCTTGGAGGCTTCGGTGAACCGCCCCCGCGCGAGGTCCGCCTCGCCGAGCCCGACCCACGGAGCGGGCGCGTCCAATTGGATGGTGGACTCCCACAACCGCGCCGCGAGATCGGGGAATCCGAGTCGGGTGAGCAGGGGAGCGAGTTGCGCGGGTCCCGCCCGCCAGCCTTCCGGACGGCTCCTGCGACGGACGTGATCGAGGACCCGCGTCCGAACGACGGCGCTGCGACCTTTCGGATTCAGTCCGAGCGTCCCGCACATCCGCTGGAGCGAGGGCCAGTCGGCGTGCTCCACCTCCGCGAGGGAGGGCAGGCTCACGGCGTCACCTCTCGGCACCGCTTGGAGATCTCGCATTCCGCACATCCGGGATCCCCGGGCAGGTGCGTCCCAAAGCATTCGTAGGCGCCGCGGTAGAAGTCCACCTTCTCCCGAAGTGCCTTCGCCTTCCGAAGTCCCTCGCGCGCCTCCTTGACGGCAGGATCCGAGGCGAGCGTCCGCTCGAACGCCTTCATCGCCAAGGTCGATTCCGAGAGACCCAGGTGCGCGAGGCCCTTGACGTACCACAGCCACGGGGCGTCCCGGATCCGCAGGGCGCGGTCGACCCAGAGGACGGTCTCGCCGTGCCGGCCCTGTTTCTGGCACAGGAGGACGCGGTTCGCGACCGCGTCGAAGAAATCGGGATCCAGCTGGAGCGCCTCGTCGATGCATCGCGTAGCCGCTGCTTCGTCGCCGAGGCGGAGCAGCGCCGCACCCTTGTTGTTCCATGCGGCCACGTGCTCCGGACGCCAAGCGAGGACCCTGTCGTAGCAATCGATGGCGCCCGCGAAGTCTCCGAGTTCATGGAGCACCGCGCCCTTGTCGATCCAAGCCTCGGTCGAGCGGGGGTGGATCGTGACGATCCGATCGTACGCTTCGACCTCCTCGGGGAGGCGTCCGAGCCCGTGGAGCGTCGAGGCGAGGCCCATCCAGGACTCCTCGGATTCTCCGTTCATCTTCAGCGCCTGGGCGAACGATTCCAGCGCCCCTTCCAGGTCGTTCGTCCGCCGAAGCACGTGCCCGCGCAGAAGCCAGGCCGCATCGTACTCCGGTTTCAGGCGGAGGGCGATCCCCAGCTGACGTAAGGCGCCGTCGACGTCGCCCTGATCCGCCGCCCGGCGCGCCGCTCGCATCGCCGCCTCCAGCGAGTCGACGCTGGGGAGGAAGCGCTCCTCGGCGGCGGGGGGGACCGTCACCCGTCCGCCTCCCGCTCCACGTGACGGACGCACGTCGTCCGCCACTTCAGTGCGAGTTCGTGGTCGGGCTTGAGGGCGAGGGCGCGGTCGTACGCCTCGAGGGCCTCCAGATACCGCTCGAGTTGCTGGAGGGCGACCCCTTTGCCCGTCCAAGCGTCGGGGTTGCGGGCGTCCTGCGCAATCGCCTGCTCGTAGCGCAGCAACGCCATCTCCGGATCCCCGCCTTCGAGCGCGAGTTCCGCGAGCTGCAAGAGCACGTGCGTCTCCTCCTTCTCCGGTTCGATCGACTCGACAAACGCCTGGAAGTCCGGGGGGACGGACGCCCTCGGAGGCTCGGGTTCCGGCTCCTCCTCGATTTCCTCGAAGGCCTTCGCGAGGGACGGCAGGTCCATCATCGCGGCCGCGGGTTTCGCCTCGGGAGGGGCAGACACCCCAATCGCCTCCCGAGCGGCACGCACCGCCGGATCCTCCGGACCGATCGTGAAAGCTCGGTCGAGCGCCGCCGTCGCGGCCTCCCGATCCCCGAGGGCCGCGAGGGCCCGAGCTTTGCCTGCCCACGCGCCCACGTGGGCCGGCTCGAACGAGACGACCTTG
>DASPZJ010000082.1:0-28000 GCA_035636315.1 Thermoplasmata archaeon | reverse complement strand
GTCTTGGCGAACTCCCCCACGATTTTCGGGTGAGGTGGCCACGATGGCGGGAATCGGCGAGAGACTCTGGGAGATCGGGAAGTCGCCACCGGAGCACCTCGGGCTGCTCGTCTTCGGCCTCGTCGCGTTGCTGACCGGACTCATCAGCGTCTCCATGCTGGCCGTCGCGGGCGGCGGGGGTGCGGGCACGGCGATCTCGATGGCGGCCCTGGCCCTGATTGGCATCGGCGGGTTCTTCGTGACGTTGGCCCTGTTCCTCGGGGCCTACACGGCGGAGGGCGACTCGTGGACGACGACCGTCTGGCGAATAGCGCAGCTGCTCGCCGCGGTCTTGGTCCTGATTTTCATCTTCTGAGATTCGGGGACCCAACACATCGGGGCGGCGTCGATCACGCCGCCTCGTCACGCCTTTGACTCCGTGATGAGCGGGATCGTCACGACGCTTCCGCGACGCTCACGGAGAGGATCGGCGGCAGGAAGTCCGCGAGCATCTTCCACGACTCCCCTTCGTCCCGGCTCGCGAACAGTTGGCCCGTGTTCGTGCCGACGTAGACGCCGAGCGGGTCCTCCGCATCGACGCTCATCCCCTCCCGGAGGACGCCCAAATACGCGCTCGGTCCCGGCAGGCCCTTCGTGAGCCGCCGCCATGTCTTCCCGCTGTTCGAGGTCTTCCACACCGCCATCTGTCCTTTCGGGAAGACGCGGTTCTCCGCCCCGACGAGCGGCGCGACGAACGCGGTGTGCTTCGTGTGCGGGTGCGCTGCGATCGGGAAGCCGAAATCCGACGGAAGGCCCTTCGAGACCTCCGTCCAGGCGCCGCCCAGCGGGCCGCGGTGGTACATCCCGCAGTGGTTCTGCTGGAAGATCGCCCCGTCCCCGGAGGCGTCCCACGCGAGCTTGTGCACGCACTGCCCCCACTCCGGGTAGCGGTTCGGCATGAACTCCACGCGGACGTTCTTGTTCTCCGTCGTCCAGGACTTCCCGCCATCGCGGGTCTCGAACGCTCCGACCGCACTGATGCCGATCATCAGGTGCTTGGGATTCCGCGGGTCGACGAGGACGGAATGCAGGCACAGTCCTCCGTTCCCGGGCTGCCACTCCTTCCGGGTCGGATGGTAATTCAGGGTGTCGAAGTCGTCCCACGAGTCGCCTCGGTCGTCGCTGCGGAATAGGGAGGCGGGTTCCGCGCCCGCGTAAATCGTCTCGGGCGAGTCAACGGGCCCCGGCTCAATGTGCCAGATGCGGGTCACCGCAAGGCCGGAGCCTTCTTTGAACTTCGGCGACGCGGCCGTCGGCTTCACGTTCTCGCCCGCTCGGCCCCGGTAGACGCTGGGCCCCCACGGTTCGTTCGTGTGTGGTGCCGCGCCGTACACCGTGCGTCCGTCGCGCGGATCGAGGATCATGTGGTACACCGCCATCCCCGTCATGACAGGGCCCTCGACGGACCATTTCCTCCGGTCCAGAGAATGGAACAGGAATCCGCCTTTCTTCGTCCCCACCGCGACGACCACGCTGCCCTTCTTGATCCGCGCCACGTCAACCACCTGCAACGCTCGGGAGGATATGGACCACGTCCCCGCGTCGGAGCCGCGCCTCGGGGAGCGACGACCACAGGAGGTCCTCGTTCACAAAGATGTTCACGTACTGCCGCCGCTGCCCCGCCTCGTCGACGACGCGGTCCCGGATCCCCGGGAACGTCCGGTCGAGCGCCCGAAGGAGCGAGGCGACGTCGTCGGCCTCGAGGACGACCTCATCCTGTCCGTCCGTGTACGAACGGAGCGCGGGCGGGATCCGGACGGTGACCCCGGTCCGGGCGATCTCGTCGGATGAGGCTCGAGTGGCCACGACCTTCCCCCATCCGCATCGGCGCCGGGATGAAAAGCCTTTGGCTGCCCTCGGCGAATCCGAGCGGACGGAGAAGGGTTATGCGCCGGAGCCCGTTCCCCGGAGCCGATGGACTCCCAGGAGATCTTGGATCTCTCGCTCGCCCTCGCGAAACAGTCGGAGGTGCCTGCCGACACGACGATCAACGTCGCCGCGAAGGACGTCCGAAAGGTCCTGATCGGCATCGATGTGGAGGCCGCCGACCTCCTCGTGGCGAAGGAGAAAGGGTATGACCTCGTGATCGCGCACCATCCGACGGGCGGGTCCGCGATCCTCGAGTTCCCAAAGGTCCTTACGAAGCACGCCGACATCCTCGTTCGCCACGGCGTGCCGAAAGCCGCCGCGGACGCGGCGGTCCGCGAGATGCAAGAGGAGCGCGAGCCGCAGGTCCACGCGGAGAACTACGACCGCCTTCCGTCGATCGCGCGGATGATTGGCATCGGGCTCATGTGCATCCACAATCCGTGCGACGAGATCGGTCGGCGCGTGATGGACGAGACGCTGCGCGCCCAACTCCCGCCGAATCCCCGGGTGCGCGACGCGATCGACGTGCTCTCGGCGATCCCGGAGTTCCAGTCCGCCCGCACGCGGATCGTCCTGCGCATGGGGAAACTCGAGAATCCGCTAGGGGCATGGGCGGTCCACCACGGCGCGGGCACGAACGGCGGCGTCCCCGTCGCCCGCGCGGCGTACGACAACCGAATCGACACGGTTTTCTACATCCACATCAATGCCGGGGCCCTCCAGCGGTTGTGGGAGCGGTACGGTCGCGAGGGTTCGAAGAACCTCGTGGTCACTGGCCACGTCGCCTCGGACAGCATCGGCATCAACGCGCTCGTCCGCGAAATGCGCGCGCGAGGTCTGCGCGTCGATACCTACAGTGGAATTGTTGATGTCTAGGCGCTATTATTATTATCTACGCCGATAAAATTCAATGGTAAACCTTAACTAGCCTCGGCCAGTTCCGGACCGAAGGGTTCCCCCTTGCCGTTTGAGATCGCCGTGGTGAGCAACACGCCCCTCACTCCGCTCAAGGACATCGACGACGTCGCGCTCCTCTTCCTCACGCAGATCGGATACATCCCGAAAGGCTACGATCCGAAGACGGACGCGACGAGCGTCCGCGAGTCCGTGCCGTACCGGCTGTTCGTCGAATGCCTCCTGGGCCGGATGGACAAGGGGTGGACCGTCGAGCAGCTCGCGGCGAAGCTCAAGACCACGAAGGCGACGATCTACCGGCACATCAACAAGCTGAAGGAGATGGACCTCCTCGATGAGGTGAATGTGAGCGAGCGGGGGGCCGTCCGAAAGGGCTATCGCGTCCGGTACGGGAACCTCTCGAAGGCATGGAACTTCGTCGAGTCGAATGTCGAGATCGCCATGGAGAATTACCGCAAGACGGTCGATCATCTCGAGAAGCTCGCGGAGCAACGGAGGTAGACGATGCCGCAAGATGTCATCGCACTGACGAAGGGATCGAGGTACCGCATCGAGTCCATGGAGACGCGGGAACGCACGAAGGTCACGAAAGGAATCTTCCGCGGGTACGCGACGATCGGCACGGACGATGCGATCGTGGTCGAGCTGGACGAGAGCCACCAGGAGATGAAGGGGAAACTGCGGCTGATCCCGCTGCACGTCATCCTGGCGGTGGACGTGATGGAGCAGGTTCCCGGCGAGACGACGCCCAAGGGAGAGAAGACCGGCACGATGTACGGCTGATGCCGGCCGAGAGGACAAGATTCATCCCCTCTTTCGGAATACGACCGGCGTGGGTTCCGCACGGGTGGGCCTCGGAGGCGTCCGGGCCCCGCGAGCCTGGCTCGGCCTCGCGTTCCTCGGCGTGTGGCTGTACTTCCTCTCGCAGCTTTCGCAGCTCTACCGAGAAGCCTTCGCGACCGCCGCGGGAATCTCGGTGCCCGACGCGACGGATGTGCTCCGGCTGACTTCGAACCTCGGCCAGATCCTCTTCCTCGCCGGCGTCGGGGCGGCGCTGTGGCGCGCGAACCTCGCCGCGGGCCTCTCCTCCTCGGGCGTGAGCGGCCTCGTGATCGCGTCCGCGGGCGTCGGCGTCTTGGTCCTCTTCGAGGTCGTGTTGTTCCTCGCGGGGTTCGGCCTGACGGGCCCGGTCGCCGCGCTCGGCGACGCGTACGCGGTCGGCAGCATCATGGGGGTCGCCCTCGGCCTCGGCGGGATCGCCTACCTGGGCGTCGGCCTCTCTCAAGCGTTCGGGCTGTTCGGCCGCCGGGAGGACGAGGCGGCGCCGCGAACGCCGGAGAAGATGAACTGATCCACGGGAGAGGGACCGCTCGATGCTCGCGCCGCCGCCGGAATCCGCGTTCCTCGACGCGTTGATCGGCGAACTCCGCGGGCGGACGCCGTCGTCGAAAGACGAGTTGCAACGGCTGAAACTTCGTCTCGCGCGAACCCACGGCCTCACGGGCCTGCCCAACGACGCCTCGATCCTCGCGGCGATCCCGCGCGAGATGCGCGAGGAGCTCCGGGACGTCCTTCGGGTGAAGCCGGCCCGGACCGCGAGCGGCGTGGCGGTGGTCACCGTCATGACGGCGCCGCATGCGTGCCCCCACGGCGTCTGCACGTACTGTCCCGGCGGCCCGCGATTCGGGACCCCTCAATCGTACCTGGGCACGGAGCCGGCGGCGAGGCGCGCGGCCGAGTACCGCTACGATCCTTGCGCGCAGACCGTCGCGCGCCTCCGGTCCCTCCGAGCGAACGGGCACGACACGGACAAGGTGGACCTGATCGTGATCGGCGGCACGTTCACCGCCCTCGAGACCGCGTATCAAGAGTGGTTCGCGAAGGGGTGCCTCGACGGGATGAACGGATTCGTGGCGGGATCCCTCGAGGAGGCGCAGACCGCGAACGAGAGCGCCGGCGTGCGGTGCATCGGGCTCACGATCGAGACGAAACCGGACTGCTTCCTCGGCGCGGAAGTGGAGGCGTCCGTGCGCCTCGGGACGACCCGCGTCGAGCTGGGGATCCAGTCGACCCACGACGATGTCCTCGAGCGGGTCCACCGCGGCCATACGGATGCGGACAGCCGGTCGGCGATGGCGCGTGCGAAAGACGCGGGCCTCAAGATCGGCGCGCACATGATGCCCGGTCTTCCCGGGTCCGACGTGGACCGCGACTTCGAATCGTTCCGCGTCCTCTTCGACGATCCGGCGTACCGGCCGGACTTCCTGAAGATCTATCCGACGCTCGTCCTTCCGGGCACGGCACTGTACGGCCTCTGGAAATCCGGTCGCTACGCGCCCCTGCGAACGACGGAGGCGGTCGAGCTAGTCGCCCGGATCAAGGCGATCGTGCCTCGGTGGTGCCGCATCCAGCGCGTGCAGCGGGAGATCGGCGCGGCCGACATCGAGGACGGTGCGAAGAGGGGCGACCTTCGTGTCCTCGCGAACGAGCGACTCCGGCGTGTCGGCCTACGTTGTCGGTGCATCCGCTGTCGCGAAGTCGGACTTCGAGCGATCCTCCCGCGACCCGAGGACCTCTCCCTCCTCCGCGACGAGTACGAGTCGTCGGGCGGCACGGAGGTGTTCCTGAGCATCGAGGATTCGAAGCTCGATGTGCTCGTCGCATACGCGCGGATGCGGGTGGACCGCGCAGGAGCCACCGTGCGCGAACTGAAGGTGTTCGGTCGCGTCGTGCCCATCCACGCGGAGGCGAGAGGGCGGTGGCAGCACCGGGGGTTCGGCAAGCGCCTCATGGCGGAGGCCGAGCGGATCGCCCGCGAGGAGTTTCGCGTCCGGAGCGTCCGTGTGACCGCGGGCGTCGGAGTGCGGGGCTACTATCGGTCGATCGGCTACAATCGCGACGGCCCATACATGTCGCGGGTCCTCTGATCAGGACACTTCCTTGATCCAGCCGAGGCGCTTGAGTTTGCTCGCCTCGACGTCGTCCGCATTGCGGAACGACGATTCCGCCTCGGCGAGGCAGTCGACCGCGAGCCGCAGTCCTTCGCGCGTCGGCGCCTTGACGTCGACTCCGGCTCGCGTGATCTGCTGCCGGACGATGGGCATCGCCGCCTCCTGGCCGCCCATGACGTCGCAGAAGTCCATGATGATCGCGTCGGCCACAGTGATGTATTCGTTCGTGACCCCGTCGACCGCGATCCCCTTCGCCCTCTTCCCGCCCGAGTCCGAGATGACCGACTTCGCGAGCGCGAGGAATCCCGCTTCCACGTTCTCCCCGGTCTTCGCGGAGCTCAAGAAGCCTTTCACGTCGAGCGCGTCCTTCAGCTCGTCGAGTTCCTCCTGCGCGGCCCGGCGGGAGGCGACGAGGTCCACCTTGTTTCCGACGACGACGATCGGGATCGCGTCCGTGATGTCGAGAAGATGGGGGATCCAGTAGTCTTGGAGGCTCTCCGCCGTTTCCGGTCGAGAGACATCGTAGATGAGGAGGGCGCCTTTCGCTCCCTGGAAGGAGCTGTCCTGGATGCCCTTGTACCCTTTCTGCCCGAGGACGTCCCAGATCATGAAGGTCAGGTCTGTCGCGCCGCTCGGGGACTCCAGCCGGAGGTCCTTCTTCGTGACCTTCGTGCCGATCGTCGTGATGTAGTCGTCCGAAAACTTGTCGACGACGAAGCGTCGGATCATGCTCGTCTTGCCGACTGCGCCGTCGCCGAGGAGGAGAACCTTACGCTTGACGTGGTCATCAACCATGGCGACGCCTTCCCATGCGAGGGCCGCGCTTATAACGCTTGCTGGCTCAATGTCAGCGCTGCGAATACGCGGCTCAGTTCGGGTGCAACCGGAGGCGGGGCCGGATGAACCGCTGCGCGATTGCGTCGGCCTGGGGGAGGAGCGCGACGTTGCCGTCCCACTTCGCGAGGGTGTCTGCGTGCGACCGCTCGAACTCCCACACCGCGAGCTGCAGCTTCCGGGGGAGCCCGTTCACGTAGCGGCCTTCGATCACCGCCGCAAGGACCGTATGCTCGCCTCGGACCATGATGACCTGTCGCTGCCCGAACCGGAGTTGCTCGAGCGTCCCGCGACGATCGTCGAACGAGTCGCGCACGAACTCTTGGAGGATGATCAGCATGCCGCTCATGATGTCGCTGTCATGCACGATGCCTTGCTTGCGCGACCAGTGGCGGATCAGCATGCCGCTGTCGTGCATCAGGTACAACTCCTCGAGTCGCGCCCGACGCATCGCGTACAGCCCGATCCCGAGGACGCCTGCACCACCGAGGCCCGCCGCCGCGGCCGCGCCGATGTTCAGGGAAGGCTGAGGCGCGGCGTAGTGGACGGCGAAGGTGAGCGACCGGTCGATTGTCCGCGCTTGCGCGCCGTCCGCGTCGGTGTACACGACGTGCACGTTGACCGTCGTGAATACCGGCGTCGTCGAGCTCGGTGCAAGCTGCGTCGTGACGTTGAACCACTGATCCCCCTTCGCGTCGTCGAGATGGCCGACGTACTGCGAGGAAGTCTGGCACCCCGAAGCGTCGCACATCAGCTCGGGGCCAAAGTTTGCGGTGATGTCGATCGTCTTCGCCATCGTCTGATTATTGGTCGAGGAGTATGGCGAGTCGAGCCAAAAGATGAAGTCGACCCGTGGTGCTTCTCGATCGACGATGATGACGGCGAGCTGATAGAACGACCGCGGAAGCGCGGCGTTCGCGCTGCCTGCGGCGATCAGAAATGCGAAGAGCACCAGGGCCGCGCTGAAGATGACTCGCGATACGTGTGTGTGGCCCGATTGCACCGGTTGGCGCCCCCCCAACCTGCTGTCCGCATGGCGGACTGACTGATACGGCGGCAATCATTCGTCAAGGGTCTATTGAATGTTCCGATGTTTGTTGCACGGACCGAACTGCTCCCGAAATACTGATTATCACCAAGCAAATCACGGTCGGAGAAGGCGTTCGGCGTCGTGAGGACGCAGGAAGCGGGCGACGCCTGCCCCCTCGGATGGGGATCGGTGGCGCATGCGGGCCCATGCCGCTGGCAGGCCGAGATACAACGCCGCCGATCGGACCGTGTCGTGCGAAATCCCGCCACCCATGACATGGAGCAGGGGGAGCCGAACTCCCGCGGATTCCGCGGCCCGACTCACCTCGACCGAATGGCGTACCCCTCGGAGCCCGGCGAGGACACTCGTCCCGGTAGCGCGTGAGAGGACCGCGCGGAGCGGGACGAGATCGCTCCTCTGGGCGACCGTCAGACCCGGAAAGTCCGTCGCGAGTCCTGCCGCGATCGTCCGGACTTGCACAGGGTCGAGCGGGACCACCTCGACCCGATACTCGAACGAGTCCTTCGCCCTCTTGGCGGCCGCGAGGTCGGCGGATCCCTCGACGCCCGCGACGAGGCATCGGAGGTCGGAGTGTTTTCGCGCGACCATCGCCAAGAGCAAGCTGGCCAGCCCTCCCGAGAAGGCGAGGACCGGTCGCTGCTGATCGTCGATCGCGATGTCGACCGCCCTCTCGACGTCCCGCACGAACGCCTCGATGCGGCGCGGCGGTCCCATGGTCTCACGGGACGACGGACGTATCGCCGGAGAGGAGCTTCGCGATCGTGTCCGCGAGCTCGGGCTCGGGCACGCGGATTTGCTTCTGAGAATCTCGCTCGCGGACCGTGACGCCCTTTCCTTCGAGGCTCTCGTGGTCCACCGTCACCGAGAACGGCGTCCCGATCTCGTCCATGCGTGCATACCTCCGCCCAATGGAGCCCGAGTCATCATAGAACGCCGTGAAGCGTTTCCGGAGGCTCGCGAAGATCGACTCGGCCCGCTCCGGGATTCCGGCCTTGTTCACGAGCGGGAAGACAGCGACCGTCACGGGCGCGAGCCGCGGGGGGAGCCGGAGCACGAGTCGGTCCCCCTTGGCAAACGCGAGGTCGAGGAGGGCCCACACGTTCCGGTCGACGCCGAACGATAGCTCGAGGACATGCGGGACCAGCTTCGATGCGCCGAACGTCACGGCTTGCTTGGTGTGGGAGCCCGCTTCATGGCCTTTCAGGTCGTGGTCCGTGCGGTAGTGGACGCCGCCGACCTCGCGGAAGCCGCCCAGGCTTTCCTGCCGGATCTGGATGTCGAAATGGATTTTGTTGTAGAAGGCCCGCTCCCTTTCATCGAGTTCCGCGAACCGGAACGCGTCCCGCGGGACCCGGAGGGCGGAGAGGTAGAATCGCTGGACGGCGAGAAGGTGGTAGACGTACCAGGGCGGCAGGCCCCGCTCGACGACGGCTTCGGCCGCGATCTCGTGCGCGGTCGGCTCGTTCTTCTCCGCGGCCCAGGCGATGCGGATGCGCTCCCCGGCCGAGGCGTCGAGAGGCACGAGGTCCGCGAACGTCGCGGGATCGAAGAAGATCTGCAGTTCTGCCTGGAGGAATTCCCGCATCCGAAAGGTCCCTTGCCGGGGGCTGATTTCGTTGCGATACGCCCGGCCGACGATCGCGAGCCCCATCGGGAGCTTGCGCCGGAGGGCTTCGAATTCTCTCTTGAAGTTCAGATACACGCCCTGCGCGGTCTCCGGCCGGAGATATGCGCGGTCCTTCGCGGTCGGCCCGATTCCCAGCGGAAACATCATGTTGAACTCCCGCGCCGGGCCGAGTTCTCCCTTGCAGTTCGGGCAGCGGATCTTCAGATCACGGATGCGGGCGTCGATCTCCGCGGGCGTGAGGCCCTCCTGCTCCGCGTGGGTCGCGGCTTCGAGGAGATGGTCGCCTCGGTACGATTCGCCGCACCGCGTGCACGTCACGAGGACGTCGGTGAAATGGTCCACATGGCCGGACGCCTTCAGCGCGGCCTCCGGCAGGATCGTTGTCGTGTCGATCAGATAGTAGTTGTCGCTCAGGCCGAGGAACGTCTCGGTCCAGAGGTCCTCCCAGCGCCGCCGCAGGAGGACGCCATTGTGGCCGTAGTCGTAGAAGCCCCCGAAGCCCCCGTACAATTCGACCGCGGGCCAGAGGAAACCGCGACGGACGGACAACGACATCACCTCGTCGTACGAGGCCATCGCCGCCGGAAGGGGAGGCGTCGGGATAAAGCATGGGGGTAATTCCTGGCGCCGCTCCGAATTCACCGTGGGGTTGGCCATCAGAGACGGTCGCGGGGCCGACTGACTTTCCTCGGCGTCGATTCATTGCCGCTCGCCCAAACGCGTCCGCCGGACACGACGAGACGGACATCGCTCGCGGCGGCCCGGACGAGCGACGCAAAGCCGTTCGAACCACCCGGGGCATCGAGGACGACGAGATCGGCGCGCTCTCCCACCCGAATCGCGGACGCGGCGTCGGGGTCCGCGAGACGACGTCCGCGCAGGGCCATCTCCACGATGTCGCGGGCGCTCATGTCGCCTTTCAGCCGCGCGATCCGATACGCGAACTCGATCTCCCGCAGCATCGATGGCACGTTGATCATCGCGTTGTCCGTTCCGAGGAGGAGCTCGACCCCGGCCCGTTGCATCCGCGGGATATCCGGGGTCATCCCAAAGAACGCATTTGACCGCGGGCACACGACGATTGGCACGCCGGCATCCGCGCATCGCGCGAGGTCTGCGTCCGTCGCCTGCACCATGTGGACGAGGAATGCCGGTTTCAAGTCGAGAACTCGATCGATGTCCTCCCGGATTCGCTCCGAGCAGTGGATCGCGAAGATCTTCTTCGCGCGGCGCACGTCCGCCGCGAGTTTCTCGATTGATTCGGTGGGCCAGTCCACGAAGGAACTCAGTGCGATTCCGTCCGACGCGCGGAGGATCGCCTCGACCTCGCGGCGCTCGTAGGTGATCCCGGTGGGCCGACCGAGGGCGACCCCGCGAAGCGGGAGCGCCGCGACGGAGGCGTAGAGGAGCTTCAGGCCTTTGAGCCCGCCCTCGCGGAAGTCGGAGAATCCGGTCGTCCCGGTGCGGAGCATCGTGGTCATGGCGCGCCGCATCGCCGCGATGACGGCCGCGTCCTTCGCTTTCGCGAGGACGCGGTGCTTCAGTCCGTGCGGTGGAGCGACGAGTTCCTCGATCGTCCCCTTGAGTTCCTGCGTGACGACGGCATCGCCCAGATGCGTGTGCGCGTTCCAGAGACCTGGGATGACCAGTCCGCGAGCGATCGCGGGTCCTGTGCGGCGGGGCCCGACCTCCACGATGACGCCGTCGTCCCAGCCGATCGTCCCCTCCCGAAACCGGCGCCCGTCATAGAACGATCCGGCGACACGCTCCACGGCCGCGCGATGCGCCGTCCTTCCTTAAAACGTTGGCCGCGGCGGCGGAAGACCTCGGAATGTTTATGGCGTAGGACCTTTTTCTCGCGACTTGCGCCGCCGTAGCTCAGCCCGGCAGAGCGGCAGTTTCGTATGTGCAGGCGAAGACGCCCGCGCCGAAGGAACTGCAGGTCGGGGGATCGAAGCCCTCCGGCGGCTCCCTCCGCGTCGCGCGCGTCCGATTTGACGATGGCATCCTGTCGACGTCTTTTGCATGTTTTGCGCGAGGCGGGCAATTACTATCTCAATCGGAATCGGACGCTATCAGTCCCGAGAACCGAATCGGAATTTCAGTCGACGATACTACGTTCACGAAAGGTATTTTACGGGACTCGGCCTTCGCCGCCCGGTGGCCCGGAGGAGGCTGCGCATGCGTTACACGTTGGTAATATTGGTGGTGGCGATCTCAATCTCGGTACTCGCATCATCGGCGAGCGCGGGGAAACCGACCGCGGCCGGATCCGCGACGATTTCCTTCACGACGAATGTCTTGCTCCAAGATAACGGGAGCAGCGAGCCGGCTGTCGCGATAGGCCTCGATGGGACCGTGGTTTACACTGCTCTCTCCTGGAGGCTGTTCCAGACGAACGTATGGAAGGCCCCATTCGGCAGCGCGCCGGTCTTCCAGGGCGCACCCGATGCGCACATCGACGGCGCGGTTGGCGGCGAGGATGCGGACGTCGATTTCGGTTCCACCGGTACGTTGCACTTCAGCACGCTGATGGCGATCTTCAACCCACCGTCGACGGCCGCGAAACTCGGAGTCTCCGCAATTACTTGCCCTAACGCCGACACCTCGAACAACTTCGCGAACTGCAAGGCCCAGCTCATCGATACGAACCAGGCGGACCGCCAGTGGGTGACGTCCGACGGACCGACCGTGTACATCTCGTACCACGACAGCGGTTCGAGCACCCTCATCCATGTGCAACGTTCCGATGACGACGGATTTACATGGCGTTCCGTCGCGAGCCCGATTCCGGGCCAGGATGGCCTCACGGGCATGTCGACGTTCAATAACGACCAAGGTCCGATAGTCGCGGATCCCACGACCCACTCCGTTTTCGCGATTTACGCGGCGGGCCAGGGCGGTCTCCAAAAAGGGACCAACGCGAACTTCAACAACATCGTTGTGTCCCGGAGTACCGACGGCGGATTGACCTGGCACCCGGCTCTCGTCTATCATGCTGCTGTCAACACGGCACTGAACAACGTCTTCCCCGCCCTCGCGGTCGATCCGTCGAACGGCAAGCTGTACGCGTCGTGGTCGGACGCCCACACGACATCCTTCGCCGTGTCATCGGATCACGGGGCGACGTGGAGCACGGCGGTGTCGGTGAATTCCGGCGACGCGGTGACGGCCGTGTTCCCATGGGTGGCCGCGTACAACGGCAAGGTCGACCTCGTATACTACGGCACGACCGCCTCGAGCAAGGACGATGCGAGTGCGGTCTGGGACACGTACCTCGCGCAAACGACGGACGATGGCGCTTCGTTCACCCAGGTCAAAGTGTCTGACCGTCCGAACCATGTGGGCGTGATCTGCACCTTCGGCACGGGCTGTGCTCGCGGCACCCGAAACCTCCTCGATCTGTTCGAGGTCGCGATCGATCCGCAGAATGGGAAAGCGGTGGTGATCTTCGTCGACGACACCCTCACAACATACACTCGATCGGACGGGACCGTCGCGCCTTTGCCGCAGGTCATCGTCGCACAAGAGGCGTGAACGGTACCGGTTCCGCAGGTGGAACCCCTTTACCCTTTTCCCGGGATCCGAGGGAAACGCGCGGAGGAGGAACCATGCACCGAAGGACGTGGACGTCAGTGGGTGTCGGCTTACTTGCGATCGTCGTCGCAGCGATCTTGATCGCGCCAAACGCCGGCGTACTCCGTTTCGATGCGTCGCGCCTTCCTCCCTTCGTGCTCGATCCGGCGACGCGACTCCTGGAGATGATGAACGCGGGAACCGCCGCCGGTCCGGCTCTCGTCGCGAGCGCGTCGGTCCTGCGAGTGGGACCGAACGTGCAGGTGTTCGACAACCGCCGGCCGCAGAATGAGATCGCCGCCGCCGCGAACCCCGCCGATGCGAGGAACCTGCTGATCGGCTCGAACGACTACCGCATCCGCGGGACCGTCTGGGCCGGCGTATACACGTCGACCGACGCCGCGCGCTCATGGACGGCACAGCTCGTGCCGGGTTATCCCGGCGGCCCGGAGGGCACGCTGAGCGAGTTCCAGGCGGGCGGAGATCCAATCGTCGGGTTCGCGTCCGACGGGACGGCGTATGCGGGCGGGATCTTCTTCAAGGCGTCGGGTTCGGGGGGCGGCGTGAAGGACGTCACGATCGCGCTCTCGCGCTCGGACGACGGCGGCGTCACATGGAACGACGCGGTGATCGTCGCGCCCGGGAAGGGCAACAGCCCGTTCAACGACCATCCCCAGATGGCGGTGGACTCGACGGGAGGCCCGTTCGATGGGCACGTGTACATCTCTTGGACCCGGTTCGGCGGCGAGGGCCAGATCGACATCTACGTGGCGGCCTCGGCCGACCGGGGCGCGACGTGGTCCGCGACGAAAGTCAGCGGTCCGATCCCGCACGGAGACGCCGAGGGCTTCTACCAAGATTCGATGGTGGCGATCGGGCCGGGCGGGATCGCTTACATCGTCTGGGACGAGTGGTTCCACGACAACGGGAACGTCCCGCGGACGAAGATCTGGATGACCTCCTCGACCGACGGTGGTGCGACATTCGCGCCGTCCTGGATCGTGGACGCGGATGTGATCCCGATTCATCTGCCGAACGCGTCGTATCGACACGACTCCTACCCGACGGCCGCGGTCGACACGTCGGGCGGCGCCCACGACGGTCGGATCTACCTCGCGTGGTCGGACGACCGCAACGGGGACGCGGACATCCTCCTGAAGTCGTCGGACGATGGCGGCGCGTCGTGGTCTTCCATCGTTCGCGTGAACGACGACGCCGGGACAGCGGGGCAGTTCATGGAGTGGATCGTCGTCGGACCGGACGGTCGCGTCGATGTCTCGTTCTACGATCGGCGGGACGACCCGAACGATTACCTGCTGAACGAATACATGGCCCGATCGACGGACGGCGGGTCGAGTTTCGTCAACGTCCGCGTGAGCAACGTCTCCTCTGACCCGGCCGTCTGGCCGACATTCATCGGGGACTACAACCAGATCGCCGCCACGAGCCGCGCGTCGTATCCGGCCTGGTCCGATTTCCGGAACGGAGTCCCCGGCAACTTCAACCAGGACGCGTACACCGCCGCGGTCTTCGTCTGAGGTCGGAAGCACGCAGACCGCGCGCTCGTCGTTGCCCGAGGCACTTCGGGTCGCTCAGATCTGGACGAGCCGCAGGATGTGCTCCTCGACGCCCTTGAATTCTTCCGTGCGGCCGGACCACGATTCGAGGACGGATTCGAACGCCGACTCGATCGTGCCGAGGACATCCTTCATGCGCGCCTCGAGCCCCTTCGTGTGGGAACCTCGGGTGAACACGACGAGGATCGAATGCTGCCCGTGCACCATCCGGATGCGGTAATCGCCGTACTTCAACTCCTGCAACGAGCCGTTCTTCGACCGGAGGGCATCCGCGACGAAATTCCGGACGGCCATGAGCATTCCGCTCGCGATGTCCGAATCCACGTCGGGGCGCAGGGTGGTCGAGTAGTGACAGATCAGGATGCCGCTGTTGTGGAGCAAGAAGACGTCGTCGATCGACGACCGGCGGTGCGGCAGCACGTCCATGTAGCCGAGGAGCAGGAACAGGAGGAAGAGCGCCGTCAGGACCGCGATCCACAGGAGGAGGACCTCGAGGCCACCGGATGCGCCCGTGACCGTCGCGGTGAAGGAAGCGGCGCTTGAACCGCCTGCGAAGAGAGGCCCATCGGAGCGCGCGTAGTCGAGGTTCAGGCGAGCGACGACGCTATCTCCGTCTACGAGGCGTGCAGTCCCCTCGATGCGGATGCCGAACTGTCTCACTCCCGGTGAAACCCCGTCGAAGACCCACGCGTACGTCGTCCCGTTCGTCGTGGCCCACGGGATCGACGAGTTCACGAGGAGCGTCTTCGCGGGGAGCGTGAAGTTCAGCCACACGCGCTCCGCGCCCTCGTTGCCGGTGTTGTTCCAGCCCAACGTGAGGTCGACGGTCTGGCCCGGACTCACGGTCGTCGCGGAGGCGCCGAATACGAGGACGAACCGGGGGGTGATGACGCGCGCGGAGGCGAGCGCCGAAGACGAGCGCAGTCCCGTGCCGGTCGCGTTCGCGACGTCGAGCATCGCGCCGACGTCCACCGGGACGGATGGCGGAGCGTCCGCCAAGACCCGGAGCCTCAGCGTGATCGCGAAGGGGCCCGGGGTGGCATTCCGCACGACGTACCGGAGGAAGCCGCCGCTCAAGGTCCCGGCGATGGGCTGGGAATCCTCGAGGTTCGCCCACGCAGGGAGAGTGGCGTTCAACCAAAGCCAGGAGGCGGTGTCGTCGCCGGTGTTGTTCAGATACAGGATGACATGGAATGCGTCCCCGGGCCGAGGAGTCGCCCTGTCGGTGGCGGCCGCCACGAGGATGCTCGGGCCGTGGATCGTGGCCTCGGACTTCTCGGAGAGCGCCCCGAACGAATGGCCGGCCCCATCCGTGTAGGCGAGGTCCATCCGGAACTCGAGGCGGTCTCCGGGTTGCGCGGCCGAATCCGCGCGGACCGTCACGTTGAACACGTACGCGAGTCCGCTCACGTTGTCGAAACGCCAGGAGAGGGGACCGAGCACCGCGGCGCCAGACATGGCCGCATCGTCCCCGACCACCGCGAGGTTCGCGCTGACGGAAGCGTTGAACCACAATGCGCGCGCGACGCCCGAGCCGACGTTGAAGAAGGAGATGGTGAAGTTGAACGCGTCGCCCGGCGAGACGTGCAACGGCACGGCCGTCGCTCCAGCGCGGATCACCGGCACGACCACGGTCACGGTCGCGGAATCGGACGTGGTCGCCTGCAACTCGCCCGCCGAGTCCGTGTAATTCAGATACGCGCGGCCATGCAGCGTCTGCCCGTCGTAGTACGATGGGCCGGAATCCACGACGGTCCGGACGGTCATGTGATGCGGACCCACCGCGACTCCGTTGAAGTTCCAGGTGAGGGGCGCGACCTGGACGCCGCCTTCATTCGCGGCGTCGTCCCCCTGGTAGACCAGACCGGCGTCGAGGGACATCTCGATCCGGGCCGTTGCGGCGGGCTCGTTCCCGCTGTTGTTGAAGTACACATCCAGCGGCACCGTAGCGCCGGGATCGACGGGCACGAGATTCGGCTCCATCACGAGCGCGAGGGAAGGCCCGGAGACGCCGTAGACGCGGAAGAAGAGATCCGCACCGGTGCCGACCCACGAGCCCGTGTTGGCGTCGTACCATTGCGCCTCGCCGTTCGTGTAGCCGCCCGGCTGGTTCGTCGCCCACTCGTATCCCTTCGGACGGGGCTCCGAGTCGGCCGCGACGATCCAGTACCGCTGACCCGCTGTCAGCGAGACCCAGGGATAGAATCCGAACGCCACCCAGGTCCAGTTCCGGACGCCCTGTTGCGCGCTGCTCCCGATCACGCTCCCCGGGTGATTCCCGGAATCGGTCGCGACGAAGAGCTGGAGGATGTCCGACCCCGAGTTCGGCTGGTCGAAGACGAAGAGTTCGAGGTGCGTGAGGAGGAAGTCGGTCCGCGCGACGAACGACTGCGCGACCTCCTGGTTCACGTACACATTCTCGAAGGAGTTGTCCCACGGCGTCGGCGCGTAGGCTTCCCGGAGCACCTCCGGCCCCGCGGCGACCGGTCGCGCGGTCCAGGGGACGGCGAGGAGGAAAACGGCAAGGCAGAGGATCACTGCCGCTCGCACGCGATTCGGACCTCTGGCGCGCTCCCCCCGACCGGGAGGCCGTGTAGACGTCACCGTGCCTCGACGTCACGACCCTCGGGTTGTGCTTAAAAAGCGTTGTCGGCTCGATAATCCGAGGTGATAACAGAGCGCGCAAGCCCGCTTCGTGATAATCAGATGTGGGACCTTCCTCCGGAGCGGGCTACGGATCGCCGGCGACGATCGAGGACCGATGTGTCCGCGCCGCTTCGAGCCGCGAGAAGGCGACCTGCAGCGCGGCGGCGAGGGCGAACGAGGGCAGCGTCGCGCCGATCGGGAGGGCGAAGAGAAGGATCACGAAATACAGGACCACGCCGGGACCCCAGCTCGCGAGCGCGGGCCACCGCCATTGAGGCGCCGCATCGAAGAATTCTGCCGTGGCGTAGGCGCCCCGTCGCACGATGAACGAATCGGCGATCACGACACCGAGGAGCGGGACGAACAGCCCGCCGATCAGGAGGAGGAATCCCTCGTAGGCACCCCCGAGTCCCTGGCCGGTGGCGAGCAGGAACCAGGCCGAAGCGGTGCCGACGGCCGTCGCGACGACGATCGTGGTCGCCTGACGGCGCCTCGGTGCGAGGTTCTGCACGGACACCGCGACGGAGTAGACGTCCGCGAACGCGTTATCCGTCTCGTCGACGAGGATGACGACGAGGGGAAGGACGCCGAGGCCGAGCAGCCCGATCACCGCGAGGAACGCGGCCGGATCCGCCGGATTGAGGCCGAACCTCGTGATTCCGAGGAACACGAGTCCTGCGCCGAGGACGTAGAAGAGCGTGTTCGCAACGGCGTACCCGACGCCCGTGCCCACCGCCGAGGCCCGCGGGTTCCGTGCGAAACGGTTGTAGTCGGAGACGAGAGGCCACCACGAAATCGGCATCGCCACGACGAGGTCGACTCCCATCAGGAGAGAACCCGTCCCCGCGAACCCCGGGGCGGTCGCCGCGGGTCGCAGACCCAGATCCAGACCGTGCAGGAACAGCGCGATTGCGATCGCAGCGGTCGACGCATAGACGAGCCAGATCGCGAAGCGCTCCAACCAATCCCGGATGACCGCGAGCGGACCCCCGAGCGCGAGGGCGGCCGTGATGGCGCCCCAGACCGGCACGAAGATCGCCGCCGTCCAGGGACCGAGTGCGTCCCGGGACAGGAGGGCCGCCGCCTCTCCCATGATGACGAGCTCGAACGCGGTCCAGCCGAGCAACTGCACGACGTTCAGCGCGGTCGGCGCGTACGATCCGACGCGGCCCAGGATGGGTCTCAGGCTGACCATCGTGGGGACGCCCGCCCGGCTCCCATGGTGACCCGCCCCCGCGAGCAGCGCGCTTCCGGCGATGGACCCGATCAGCGAGACGAGGATCGTTTCCCACAGGGTGAGCCCGAACAGGGTCACGAGCAACGCGCCGGCAGCGAGGACGAGCAGGCCGACCCCGAGGCTCGACCACAGGACGAACAGGTCGGACGTCCGCAAGACGCGGAGGGATTCCGGAACCGGCTCGACGCCCCACTCCGGTGGACGGCGGAGACGGACCATCGGGCGCTCAACCGCGGGCGATATATAACGTGTTCGCGGGTCGCCGTCCGCTATCCGGTTGGTCCTGCCGTCTTGCCGAACTTCGCGTGCGAATGGCGGAGCGCGCTGACCAGCGGCAGTTCCTTGCCGGCGAGGAAGTTCATGAGGGCGCCGCCGCCGGTGCTCACGTGGTCGATCGCGCCCTGGATGCCGAGTTGCTCGACGGCGGCGACCGTGTGCCCTCCGCCGACGACGGAGAAGCCGTCCGCCTCGGCGACGGCGGTCAGGAGTTCCCGCGTCCCGACGGAAAACGGCTCGAGCTCGAAGACCCCGGCGGGACCGTTGTAGAAGATCGTCTTCGCTCGGCGGATCTCGTCGACGTACCGGGCGATCGTGTCGAGGCCGATGTCGTAAATCGGGAGCTTCGCCGGAAGGGCGCGCGTCGACACGGGCTTCCCTTGTCCGTGATCGTTCAGGACGACATCGGACGGCATCAAGATCCGACCGCGGAACGTCGACAGCAACGCCTTGCACTCGACGATCAGGGGATCGTAGTCGTCCACCTCCCTCCGCATGAATTCCGTGGTCGGCGACCCGGGATCGAGGCCCGAGGCGTCGAGGAACACGTTCGCGACGCCGCCCGAGGTGAGAATCTTGTCCACGATCCCCTTCTCGAGCATGTGCTTCGCGACGGCGATCGAGTCGTCCGCCTTGACGCCTCCGAGGTGGGCGACCTTGGGCCGTGCGGGGTCTTGGACCGCCCGCGCGAGCATCGTGAGTTCCCGCTCCATGACGCGACCCGCCATGGAGGGCAGGACCTCGCAGAACCCGACGAGGCTCGGCTGGGCTCGGTGGGCCGCGGCGAACGCGTCGAGCACGAAGTACTCCGCGAGCGGTGCGAGACGCTGCACGATGTGCGTCGTCGCCATCTTCTCCAGCTTCGCGTCCGCGAGCGCTTCCTCCTCCGAATAGAACCGCGTGTTCTCCAGGACGACGACGTCCCCGACGCGCATCCCCTGGATGGCCTCGACCGCGGGCCGCCCGAACAGGCTCGGCACGAACCGGACGGGCCGGCCGAGGAGCGTGCCGATCCGTTCCGCGTGGACCTCGAGGCTCGTGAAGTCGTCCTTCCCGGGCCGGGACTGATGGGCGAGGAGCGCGACCTTCGAACGACGCAGCTCTCGGATCGTCGTCAGGTGCTCCCGGATCCGCGCGTCGTTCAGCAGCTGACCCGTCGCCGGATTGATCGGGGAATTGATGTCGACCCGGAGCAGGACCGTGCGGCCCGAGAGGTCGAAATCATCCATCGTGAAGAAGTCCCGGGCCATCCGGACGGCGCTACATCCCGGCGCATAATAGTCTTTTTGCACGTGGTGGGGACGGCTCGCGGGTCGCCGGCACGCGTGTCCGTTCTCAAACAGGGAAACTAGGTTGGAACCTTTTTAGAGGGGACGAGAGGATGGTATGACTCCACCGAGGTACCGTTACGCCCCAGGACCTCCTCCTCCCAGAGGGAAAACTCATCCGGACCACGCGGGGCGGCCCGAACGCGCTGAAGCAGCTGCTCCTCGATCTGAAGAAGTACTCCTTCTCCGGGTACGTACGGACGGTCCGGTCATCGGGCGGGCGGCGCTCGGAAGGGATCGTCCTGCTCCGCGGCGGGAACCCGGAGGCGACCCTCTATCAGCGTGGCGACGGGCAGGATCGAGGACGGTCCGCCCTGAAGAAAGTCTGGCAGGACTCCTACGACGACGCGTGCGTCCTCGAGTTGCACGCGCGGGTGGACATGGACGGCCTCGTCCGCGAGTACGCGGATGCGGTCCTCGAGCGGCCCTCGAAGGTCGTCAAGCGGACGAAGGTCCCCCACGCCATGGGCCGCCCGGAGGTCGAGAAGCAGATTCGCGCGTGGCAGGAGAGAGGATACGACGTCTCATCCGTCGAAGCGACCCTCGAATCGGATCCGGCCGTCCTCACGGCGTCCGTCATCGCGATGCGCGAGGCGGTCAAGAAGGCGGAGGCGGTCTCGGAGATCCTGGACCAACTCGATGTCACCGGCTTCGAGTCCCGCGCGGCTCTCCTCCGGGAGAAGCTGCAGAGTCCCATCCGCTATCCGGACGTCGATGCGGAAGTCGAGGGCCTTCGGGATGCGATCGATGGGATGCGCCGCATCGAGGCCCGCCGCGAGCTCGAACTCGCCCGGGAGCGGGAATCCGCGGAGCGCACGCGGAAGGTGCTCGAGCTCGTGATGCGACAGACCGAGGCCTTGCCCCCAGAGTCGAAGCCGAAGACCGAGGATATCGTCCGCGTCCTCGAGGAACCGACGCCCGTCCGAGACCAGGCGACGAACCTCGTGCCCGCGTCGACGTTCGAGTCGTTCGTGGAAGGGGAGAGCAACCGCTTCGCACACGGGGCCGCCGTCGCGGTCGCGAAGAATCCCGCGAAGGCGTACAACCCGCTCCTCATCACCTCGGGCCCGGGGCTTGGTAAGACCCATCTCCTCCATTCGATCGGCAACTACATCACGTCCCATTCCGAGAATTCGAAGGTGCTCTACCTCACGTGCGAGGCCTTTGCGACGAGCCTCGAAGAGGCCCGCGTTCAAGGGGACGTCGGCGCGTTCCGGGAGCGCGTGCGCGGCCTCGATTGCCTCATGATCGACGACATCCAGTTCCTCAGCGGCATGCCGGAGATCCACGAGGAGATCTTCCACACGTTCAACGATCTCCACGAGCGAGAGAAGCAGATCGTGTTGGCGAGCGACCGTCCTCCGAAGGCGATTCCCAACCTCGACGAGAGACTGGTGTCGCGGTTCGAGTCGGGCCTCGTCGCGGGCATCGAGCCGCCCGAACTGCCCACGCGGATCGCGATCCTCGAGCGTCGGGCTCGTGACGCGAAGGTGACGATCGACCCGGAGGTCCTCGGGTTCATCGCGAGCCTGGTGGAGAACAACGTCCGCGAACTCGGAGGCGCGTTCAACCGGGTCGTCGCATTCTCATCGGTCATGGAACGACCGATCACGCAGGACCTCGCCCGCGAAGTCCTTTCGGGCGGGCCGGCGGAAGCCGCAACCGCCGCACCGGCCGTGTCGATTTCCACAGATGCCGATCGCGATCTCCAGCCAGGCCGCAGTTACCTGATAAAGGAGGATCGACCCGCGGCGGCGTTCCGCCTGTTCGCGCGGTTCCTCGGTGGCAGGAGCCGCGGCCTGGTCATTACCCGGACGAATCCGAAACGGCTTCGGGAGAACTTCGATCCGCCGGCGGGGCGGATCCTCTGGCTCACGGATCGCGAGGGGTCCACGGAGGAGACGATCGCGCCCGCCCTGGAACGGCTCGTCTACGAGATCGAGGACTTCATGTCGAAGAACCCTCGCGGTGCCGTCCTCCTCGACGGGATCGAATATCTCGTCTCGAACAATTCGTTCGATGCCGTCCTGAAGTTCGTCCGCCGACTCCTCGACGCGGTGTCCGAGAGCCACTACGCCTTCGTGATCTCCCTCGGCTCCGCCACCCTGAAAGATCAGGAGCTGAAGACCCTCGAACGCGAGATGGAAGTCATCGAAGCCGCGTGAGCGATCGAAGGCTATCCCCGAGCCTCAATCTCCTTGTAGAAGTCCCGGATGTACCGGAGCGCCTCGCCCCACGACTCCTGCTTGACGAGCGTGCTCGCCTCCTTCAGGATGCTGATCGGCCGCCCGAGATCGTCGCCTTTCATCTTGAGGTCGAGGAGGGCGTTGCGGGCCTTCCGCATCTCCTCCTGCACGAACGCGGGCACGTCCCGCTGCAGGCGGTCGCGGGCGGCCTTCCCGAAGCGTGACGCGCCGGCGATGTCGCGCCGGTCCATCGCCTGCCGCCCTTGGCGGAGCAAACGCTCGGCATCGCGGACCTCCATCCCCATCGTCCGCGCATCCCGCACGAGCCGGTCGCCATCCTCGATGACGGTGCGCGCCTGGTGATAGTCCTTCGCATCGGTCTGGAACGTCCCTAGCGACGCCTCGTACTCGTCCCACGCCCCGTCGTAATCGCCCGCTTCGAGGCGTCCGACGGCCGCTTGGAGCTTCGGCATCGCAAGCTGCGTCCCGGCGTCTCCTTTCGCCGCCTGGATCTCCTGGACATACGCATCGATCCGGGCGCCGATGAACTCGACGAAGGCGATGTCGAGTGCCCTTCGAGCCTCCGAGATCAAGCTGACGGCCCGCTCGATGTCCCGCGCTTTCCCGGCCTGGATCGCCTCGTTGATGATCCGTTTTCCATCCTCGATCTCGAGCCCGATCCGCTTGGCGGAGACGAGCAGGGGCTTCACCTCGTTCACGAGCTTCGGCAGTTCCCGGTACAGGAGTTTGCGATCCCCGGAGGGGACCCTGCGATCGGCTTCCTGCTGCGCCCTCCGCAGCTTGTCGATTCGATTCTGCAGGGGGATGCGGGTCGTGCGGCCTGCAGGCCGACCCGCTGCCGCCGCCGGCGCCGCGGCGGGAGGCCGAACGGGTTGTGCGGGCATCGGCGGAGCTCGGGCGATTTCCGCTTCGGGCCGGGGCCTCTCCGCCGTCGCCGCGGATTCTTCGAAACGCACCCCGCAGTTCGGGCAGTGGTCCGCATCGGAGGGGACGCTCGCCTTGCACACGGGGCACTCGTACTCCGTCGCCTCTCCCTCCGTGAATTCCGCGCCGCAGCCCGGGCACACGGTCGCATCCGCGGCGACGAGCGTCTCGCACACGGGGCACAAGAATTGCTCGCCGAGATCCTTCGCCGTCTCCGCGACGGGATGGGTCTTCGTCTCCGCGACGACCTCGTCCGACTCGGGGCTCTCCCGGGCCACGTTCTTCAGCGTCTCGAAGATCTCCCGGTGATCCTCCTTGCCTTCCATGATGGAGGCGAGGATTTCGTCGATGCTCCGGCCGTCCTTTTCCGCCACGTTGACGGTCTCGTGAGTTGACTCGCCGCCGAGGTCGAAGAGCGTGAGGTCGGTCTGGCACGAAGGACATACGCGCGCGTCCGCGGCGATCGAGGAATCACAGACGGGACAGACTTTCGTTTCCTTCGGTGGCGTAAGCCGACACCTCGAAATCGTCGACGCGTTTTCCATCCCTGAGCGTCGTACTAAGACTTTCCGGACTCAGTTTAGAGAATGATAAGTGCTCAAGGTGGATAATCAGCGCAAAACGATTAAGTGAGCCCTCTCCCCGTGCGATGGAATATCGACGGCGGGGTCATGGGCTTTCGCACATCAATCGACGGTCTGGACAAGGTACTCCGGTCGGAGATCACTCCTCCGAAGGTCATCCTCGTGACGGGACCGCCCGGGTCGATGAAGACTTCGTTCTGCTACACCCTCATGTCGCGGTACCTCAAAGACACCGGCGAATTCGGTCTGTACACGACGCTCGAGGAGACCGTCCAGTCTCATCTCCGCAACATGGAGTCGTTGGGCGTCGAGCTGTCGATGAACATGCAGATCAGCGACTTCACGGACCTTCGGGAGATCGACGCGGTCGTCGGGCCGGAAGACCAGACGGACTACCTCGCGTTCATCGAGCGGATGATCGGACACTACCGCAAGGTCCACGGTCACAAGTTCAAGCTCTTCGCGCTCGATTCTCTCGGGGCGTTGTACTCTCTCATGGAGAACACGACGAACATGCGGAAGCGGATGTTCTACTTCTTCAAGATGCTCCGCGACGCGGATCTCACCTCGCTCGTGGTCATGGAGCGCAACGCGGACGGGGATAGCCAGCTGCTAGGGAACGAGGGGTTCCTCGTCGATGGCATCGTGTTGCTCGGGCTCGACCGCTCGCGCGGAAAGCTCGTGCGGTACCTGCAGGTCGAGAAAATGCGGTCCGCGGATCACTCGATGGAAAAGCACGCGATCGAAGTCCGCAAGGGCGGCCTCACCGTGCTAGGACCGATCTTCGAGACGGGAGGGTCCTGATGACTCCCATTCACCCGCCGACGCCTGAGAGGCTCGGCGCGACGAACCAACCTCCGGAGGCACCGTAGATGACCGAAGCATCGATCCCAGACGCGCTGGACGCACTGAAGAAACTCGCAGAAAGCCTGAAGTCCCAAGACCAGGAGTTCCGAGAGCGGGACGCCTCGCTCCAGGAGCAATCGTCCAAGATCGAGGGGGACCGTCGCTCCCTCGAACAGGAGCGCTCCGCCATCGCGGAGGAGCGGGACTCGATCGTCGGACGCGAGAAAGGCCTGCGCGCACGAGAGAAAGAGCTCGAGCAGAAGGAACGGGCGATCGATCAGCGCGAACAGGAGTTCGAGGCGGCGCGGCAGAGCGTCCTCGCGAAGGAGAACCAACTCGTCTCGCGCGAGCAAGAACTCGCGAAACGCCTCGAGTCGCTAGTGAAGCGCGAGGAGGACACCGCCCGTCGCGACTCGGACACGAACGTTCACGCGAGGGATATAGCGACTCGGAAGACCGAGATCGCGTCGAGGCAGGAGCAGATCGTGAAGCTCCTTGAAGAGCAGAAGGCGACCCTCGAGGCGCAAATCGCTCGGAACCGCGAACTCATGGACCGCGAGAAGCGACTCGCGGCGGAAGAGGACAACATCGCATCCGCCCGAGGGAAGGTCGCGGAGGAAGCGAAGCGGCTCATCGAGCGAGAGAAGCAGCTGCTCGCCCAGGAGCAATCGGCTTCCCGGGTCGCCGCGGCGCCCGCGGCCACCGGCCCGTCGGTAGTGCCGAAGCCCGGGTCCACGCAGCCCGCCCCCGCGGCGGGAATGCGGCCCCAGCCCGTGGCCCCCATGCCCGCACCAACACCTGTGGCGAAGCCCGCGACGCAAGTTGCGGCGGCTGTGCCTGCGGCGAAGCCAATCACCAAGCCGGCGGTCGCCGCCGAATCCGAGGGCGAATCGGAGATCCCCTGTCCCGCTTGCGGCACGATGATCTCATCCGACGCGATCATGTGTTACGCGTGCGGCCACCGGATCGGACCCGAGGACGACCGGGGCGCGAAGAAAGCAGCCGTGAGCGTGAAGAAGGTCCTGAAGAAGAAGGTCATCTGACCTGGCTCCAGCCCGATTGCGAAGGCCCTTCGCGGTCGGCGAACTCCCTTTTACGCGGGGATTTTCGACCGATTCGCGCAATTTTCGACCATTTCCATACTCACGGATGGATAATAATAATCTCTCCATAGAAATGGATTGTTCTCCCGCGTGAGAACAGATGCGTATCGGGATAGATAATCGCGCGGTAACCTATTTATAAAGCGGCCCGGGATGGCCCGGACGTTATGCCCACTGGTCGTAGCCTTCCGGGTATCGGAGAGCGCGATCTTCGGAGGTCTTGCCTTGTCTGATGTTGCCGGACGCAATGGCGCTGCCCTGAGCCTTCTGATCGTTGTCTCCCTCGTCCTCGGCGGGTTGTTCGCATCCGTCCTCGTGATGAGCCCTGCCGCTCGCGCGGCCGCCTGCGACCAGGTCGGCGGCGTCATCACCGGGGACTGGACGATCACCACGGCCCAGGTCTGCAGCGGGATTCTCTACTCCGTCGACGGAACGATCAACATCAACTCCGGAGGCAGCCTCACCCTAGTCGACGGCGGCCTCAGCTTCTCGAAGGACCAACTTCACGCCGGTTACGCGTTGAACGTGAACGCGGGCGGCGAACTGGTCTTGGACCACTCGATTGTGACGACGCAAACGGACGCGATCTCGCCGTACGTCAAGTTGGCCCTGACCGTCTCCGGCGCGAACAGCCGATTCAAGATGATCGACGGGTCGTCGCTGAAGTTCCCCGGTTGGTTCAATGCGACCGGCGCGACGCTCAACATCTCGAGCTCGAAGATCACCGGCTTCACGGATTCCGATATCGCGGGCCTTGGCATCGACACGGACGACAACAACGACGCGCCCACGATGTCTTGGGCCTCGACGTCGGCGAGCATCTTCGCGTCGCGGATCGAGCGTCTGTACGAGTACACGAGCGGCCCGAACGGGACCGGCAGCATGGTCCTCGGCCTTACGGCCGGGACCAGCGTCTACGCCTACGATACCTACATTGGTCTGGACTTCTCCGATGTCGTTGGGTGGCACAACACGCTGAGCCTCGACGGGACGTCGAACGCCTACCTGTACAACGTCACGATTGACCGCAGCCAAGACCCGGCGTCGATGTCGGACTTCCTCCCCGCATACGTCCCCACGGCCGCCGGCGGGAGCGTCTATCTGCTCCGCTGGGCGCATGTGACCACGTACGATTCCACGGCGTTCCCGGTGAGCGGGGCTGCGATCGCGTCGACCCTGAGCCCGAGCGCGGGCGCGGCGCAGTACCCGGACAACGGGTTCGCGACCACGCCCACGACGCGGACGATCTGGTATCTCGGCCGAACGTCGAGCGGCAACAACGCGTGGGACCAGACGGATTCGAGCGGCACCGCCGTGATTCCGCTCTACACAGACCAGATCACGACCGCGAGCCTGCCGAACGCGGAGTCGTTCGGGAACTACGAGGAGGTCGCGACGTTCTCGTCCTATACACAGACCGCTGGAGCGTTCTTCCCGCCGTATCCGGCCATCAACGCGCCGGACAACAACATCTGGATTACGATGACGTTCCCCGGCCTCCAAGTGCGGACGGGTCCCGATCTCGTGCTCCAGGCGGCTCCCGGCACGATGACCGTCGTTCAGAACCAGGCCTTCACCGTCTACGCTTTGATCACGAACAGCGGGCAGACCGCCGCCACCAATGCTGCGGTCGCCGCGTTCCCGAACGGAATCCGGGGCAATGAAGTCGCGCGCGCGACCGGCATCAACGTGGCGGCAGGAGGCTTCGTGAACCGGTCCATGAGCATCCCCGGGATGGCCCTCACGGGTCCGGCGACCCTCGAGCTCATCGTGGATCCGGACAACGTGATCAACGAAGGCGGCGTCGCCCAAGAGGGCAACAACTTCGCGAACATCACGTTGAACGTGATCCCGCCGCCTGAGGGATTCACCGCAATCCTATCGCCGGAAAATGGCCAGTCGTTTGAACCCGGCAAGGACCTCAGCGTGACCGGCTACGTCCGCGACACGGCGTCGAATAGCGGTCTCGAAGGCGTCCCGCTCACGATCGAACTGCGCTCCGGATCGACGCTCATCGCAACGAACTCGACGGTATCGGGAAGCCAAGGCTTCTTCATCGGGACGTTCACGGTCCCGAGCGGGACTCAGGACGGGACCTACACAGTCGTCGTTACGCCCGCCTCGAGCACCATCTCGTCCGACCAGCGGACAATCTCCCTGAAGACGCCCGGATCCATCCTGAACCAGATCGTGCCGATCCTCGGCATTCCCTTCTGGCTCCTGTTCGTCATGATCGCGGCTGCGGTCGCGGTCGCGATCGGCGTGACCATGTACTGGAAGGTCTACGGCCTCGGCAAGATGGTCGAGTGCGGCGAGTGCGGCGCCTTCATCCCCGAGGACGCGACGTCGTGCCCGAAGTGCGGCGTCGAGTTCGAGAAGGACATGGCGAAGTGCTCGAACTGCCAGGCCT